>JAURDE010000039.1 GCA_030828105.1 Bdellovibrionota bacterium
AGGAGAACTGCGAAAGTTGGGTAAGCTATATAGTGGCCCAAAAGTAGTATTGAAAGAACAAATTACTTCAGTAAATTGTCATTGCTAGTATTTCAATATTGATTTAAAATTTATTTAAAACAGAATCAATGAGGTAGTTCTTGAAGAAAATATTAATTGTTGATGATGAAGTAGAAATAAGAGATATCTTAAAGCTTTTTATATCTGCAAGTTATGAGAACGAAATTCTGGAAGCCGATTCTGGTAATTCAGCAATAGATGTTCTTGAAGATAGTATGGATGAAATCGCAGTCGTTTTATGTGATTATCGAATGAAGAACGGAAATGGTGGAGTAGTTTACGCTTACTTGAAAGAAAATGACTTTCCAATTCCATATATAATGGCCTCAACTGATACACCTGATGTATATGAAGAGTTTGCAACTCTTACAGAGGATAACCCTCTTAATACAAACTTAAAAAAGCCATTTAAAAAGGCCTTAATTAATGAGGTGTTGGATAAGATTTTAGCAGAAGTTGATTAACTACTCTCTTAGAACAAGCATTTTTATATTTCCAAACTTATTTTCAGCATTATAAGCAAACATCAATTTAGAAACGTCTATATATGTAGTATGATCATCTCCTAATGTTCCTATAAGTGAATGATGTCCTCTTTTATTAATTCCAAAGAAGAAGCCGGAAACTTCAAATAGTTTTTTAATAAAGGAATGAAGTAATTTTTTTAGTGTAGTTATAATGATGGCATTATCATCTGCTTCAATCATTTTTTCACCAAGAGTTTTAGACTTAATTTCTTGAGCTAAACTTTTATCGATAAGAAAGTAAAAACTTAATCGGTTCCCACCAACAACAACCGGGTAATTGGCAAGATAGTTACATTTTAATTCTTTTACTTTTTCTAATTTTGATACTTTAGGACGATCTTTGGTTGTAAAATCAAGTAGAATAGAACTTGATACTTTAAACCCTTGTTGGATCCTTTCTTCCACTTCATTTAGCTCAAGGATTTCCTCTTCTTTAAGACAAGCATCAAGGAGTTTTCTGAAAATATCCTGAATAACATTAATTTTTAACGGCTTTTCAATTATGGTGAGATTAGGCATTTTTTTGATTTCATTTTTAAATATGGATAGTTTTGCTGTAATAATAATAAATGGATAGTTACTTAAACTAGGCTCTCTTCTTACTTTTTTGATAAATTCAAGGCCATTAATCTTAGGTAAATCGAGATCGGTGAGAACTAAATCAAAAGTTTGATTTTTAAATTTAGTGTAGGCATCAGAACCATCTCTTGATGTTAGTATTTTAAGGTTCATACGTCGACCGATGAGCTCAAAGAGCTTTATTATGGCATCATCGTCATCAATAATGAGTATACTCTTGGTTTTGTTCATTAAAGTTTATTCCTCTTTTGCAAATATATACTTTCTAAGCACTTGTTTTTCAACTTCTCCAAGAGAATGAATAAGGGCCCTATAGGCCCTATTTTTGTTGTCTTTTTTTACATCAACAATCGTTGCAAAAAATTGAATTTCTTCTGTAATTCTAAAAAGACAAGAAGCATATTTCTCAATAAAAACTCTAGATTTAAAATTAACTTCATTTTCTGAAATAGAATCTACATCTATCTCCTTAATGATAAAGCCATGACTTATTTCAGAGTGGTATTTAGGAGCTACACGCCCTAGATCAACACTCTTATAGGCCACACCTCTAGTTCTTTCCTTTTCTTGAACAAACTCTCTAACGAGAGAAATTTGATGATCAAAGGAATACTCTTGTCCTACAGGATTAAGATTACTGTAATCGAGAATTTTTCTGAGTTCATTAATATCATGTGTAAGATTGTAAATAACCACAAGAGGCTCTGGTGTTTGATTAGAAATGGCGTTGTTTTTTAATCGGGAACACATAACTCTTAATTGAACGAACTCTTCACTTTCCATAAAGCTTTGAGCAGGAATAGGTTCTTCGATAACAAAAGAGACAATTTCTGCTCCTGAGGTATTCAAGATATTTAAATTATCCTCTAAAGTAGAGACAAGAAGAAATTTGTAGGGATAAAGCCAAACCATTTTTTTTGCATTTTTATAGACAGTGAAATTTCTATCTATAACTAAAATTCTTAGCCCTTGATCACTAATACCCTCAGAGTAGTTCTTGACAAGTCTTTTGATAACGTTTCTTTTCTCATAAGATCTATTTTTATTTTCATGAAATTCAGCTAATATTTCTCTAATAAGCTCTTCATTCGCATTTTCGATGGTCACAGAATTTCCTAGCTCTTTTTCAAGAAATTCAAGGTCTTCTAGATCATCTTTGTCTGAAAAGTAGAGGAGATCGTATTTATCATAAAAAGCGTATTGAGCAGTAATTTGATAGGTCGCTGGATAACGAAGGTTTGTTGTTCGTACATCAGTGGCAAAAAAGTCTTGAAAAGGAAAGTCGGCAAGTCCGTTTATAGTAATTTTAAATGTTTCATTTAAATAAACAGGAACATCTGTTTCAACTTGAATCTCATCAAAAGAAAAATAATTAATTCTTAGAGGTAAAAGAACTTCCAGTTCACTATTTATATTTTTACTGAAAAACTCGTGTTTATCGTTATTGATTCCTAAGATTTTTACGATGGAGAGGCTTAAGTCAGCAATGGAGCTTTTTTGAGTCTGGAGATAGCAAAAGTGAGTTTTAATACCTAGCTCATACCTCCAACTTTCAAGTTTAACATTTTCTAGCTGATTCCAAAGACCAACAATATTCGTGTTTTTAACATTAAGTTCAAAAAATAATGTACGTAGAGCACTGTCTATTTCCGGAGCATACATGTCAACCATTAAGAGATCAAAGTTTCCTTCAAGGATAAGATCGCACAGCATATTATGATGAGATTCTGGAGCTATAACATGAAAATGTAAATCATAGCTTTCATCAAGAATATTTTCTTTTTCTTGTTCTATGATACTTACAAGCCTCTCATCAAACCCGTAATAAACTACCTCAATAACTTTCTTCGAACCCATATTAAATATTCCTCTAATTCTTATCGTCTTTATATTGTAAAATATAAACTTTAAGTTAGATAACCAACTAGATAAGTCGGGGATAAAAAAGTTTTGATGATTAGGGGCTCATGGTAATATATATCTAGATAAAAATTGGAGATAAATATGGCCATAGTTTATAAAATCGATTCTGACTTACAAGATATCATTCCTAATTTTATGAATGGTAGAAAAAAAGATATAGGTCTTTTAGAAACGGCCATCAAAGAGTCTGATTTTCCTGAAATTCAATCTATTGGACATAAGCTCAAAGGAAATGCTGGTAGTTATGGATTTGATGGGTTAGGAAAAATTGGTGCAGAAATAGAAAAAAATGCTAAAGAAAGTAATCTTGATGCCATCAAAAAACTTTTTGAAGAGTATAAAGAGCACCTTGGTCAGATAGAAATAGAGTTCGTATAGTCAATAAAAGTAAAATTAGAATATTTCTTAGAAAGAGTCTCAGTCCAATTCTTTTGAGTTTCATTGATAACAATAAACTTCCTTGTTTCTAAATTATTCTTAGAGATAATTTCAAATGCTCTTTGGAAATGATTGCCTGCTTCGATAGAAGGGAAGTGATAAAGAAAAATTTTATTTGTAAAATTTTCTGTAAAAAATAAAGAAGGATCTTCATCTTTTGGATTGTTGAGCGAAAGAAGACCATCAAAAATATAATCTAAATTATTAAAGCAAGAAGATTCTTTAAGAGTCGTTGTAAACCAAAATAAACCACTTATATCCGGAGATAACACCTTGGAAAGTTCCAAATTATTTCCTTTCTAGTTTTTTACTCATCGACTCTAATATACCATTTACCAAGTCTTTCGACCTTTGTTGTCCGTATGTTTTAGATAAGTTTATATACTCATTAAGAACAACTTTAAAAGGCACATCAGTTTCATATTTAAGCTCATGGTAGCCTAAAAAGACAATCGCCTTTTCCACATTACTTAGTGTTTTAATATTACCAGTCTTTAAGTAAATAGGAACTTCTTTTCTAAACTCCTCAAGGTGAGGTAGGACTTTTTTGATAAGGTCTTTACCAAACATAACCCCTTGAGGATTTAAAGAAATATCCTCAGGGTCAAGTTGACGAGAACTTAAATCAAAATCTTCTAACTTTTCAGAATAGCTTTTCGGATCGTCATTGCCCTCAAACACTATCTGATAGAGAAATTTAAAAGCGTAGGCCCGTCCTTGTGTCTTATGATTCATAGCTAGTAAACCGGATACTTTTTACAAAGAGTAACAACTTGTTCTCTTACTTTGTTAATAACACCTTCATCATCTTTATTTCGTAATACCTCGTCAATCCAGGTGGCAATTTGATCCATTTCCGCCTCTTTTAAACCTCTTGTTGTTATGGCAGGTGTACCTAAACGAATACCAGAGGTAACAAAAGGAGATCTCTTGTCTCCTGGAATCATATTTTTGTTACAAGTAATGTGAGCTGCTTCTAGGATTTTTTCGGCCTCTTTTCCTGTAAGATTAACAGAATCGGTCTTGATCATTAGAAGATGATTGTCCGTACCATTGGAGACCACCTCTATACCTTTTTCCATTAACTTTGAAGCAAGTTGTTGGGCATTTTTGATTACCTGTTCTTGATAAGTTTTATATTCAGGTGTGAGGGCCTCTAGAAAAGAGACAGCTTTGGCAGCAATAACATGCTCTAGAGGACCACCTTGAAACCCTGGAAAAACATTGAAGTTAATTTTTTTGAAGAGATCTTCATCGTTTGTAAGGATGATTCCTCCACGAGGTCCTCTTAATGTTTTATGAGTAGTTGAAGTTACAATATGGGCATGTTCAATAGGTGAGGGGTGTAGTCCAGCGGCCACAAGTCCAGCAATATGGGCCATATCAACAAGGAGGTAGGCACCTACTTCATCAGCGATTTCTCTAAACTTCTTAAAATCAATTATACGTGGATAAGCACTTGCTCCAGCTATAATAAGCTTTGGCTTCTCTTGTTTGGCAGTTTCTAAAAGCTGATCGTAATCAATAAGTTCGGTTTCAACGTTAAGTCCATAGCTAACAACGTTAAATAGTCTACCTGAAAAATTCACAGGTGAACCATGGGTTAAGTGTCCTCCTTCGGAGAGGTTCATACCCATAATTTTATCTCCTGGCTCAAGCAAAGAGAAATAAGCTGCACAGTTGGCCTGGCTGCCGGAGTGAGGTTGAACGTTAACATATTTAGCATTAAAAAGCTTTTTCGCCCTTTCTATGGCCAGGTTTTCCATGGAGTCCACAAATTCACAACCACCGTAATATCTTTTTTGGGGTAATCCTTCAGCATACTTATTTGTGGCCACGGAACCTTGCGCCTGCATGACGGCCTTAGAAGTATAGTTTTCAGAAGCAATAAGCTCAAGGCCTTCCTCTTGTCTTATTCTTTCTTTGTTTAAAAGTTCAGTAATCTCTGGATCCATCTTTTCAATTGATCCGCTATTGTGATGAAACATCAAAAGCTCCTAGGAAAGTCTTTTTAATATAAGTGAGGAGTTAGTTCCTCCAAACCCAAAAGAATTGTTAAGGGCGTAGTCTACTTGCACCTTTTGAGCAGTATTGGCCACGTGTTTTAATTCGCAGTCTGAGTCAACATGATCCAAGTTAATTGTTGGTGGTAGGATACCTTCATGTAGTGCCATAGCACAAAAGATGGTTTCAATTCCACCGGCGGCACCAAGAAGGTGGCCTATCATTGATTTAGTTGAGCTAACATAAATATTCTCAGCATGAGATCCAAATGTTCGTTTAATGGCCTTAACTTCGGCAGCATCTCCTAAAGGAGTTGAAGTACCATGAGCGTTGATATAGCCGATTTTCTCTGGTCCAATTCCAGCACTATCAAGAGCATTTTCCATACACCTGGCCGCTCCTTCACCATCAGGATGAGGTGCTGTTATATGGTGAGCATCACTTGATGTTCCATGTCCTATAACTTCAGCGTATATGGTCGCACCTCTTGCCTTGGCCTTTTCTAAGTTTTCAAGAATAACTATCCCTGCACCTTCTCCAATAACAAATCCATTTCTGTCTTTATCGAAAGGGCGAGAGGCTTTTTGGGGTTGATCGTTTTTAGATAGTGCTTTCATATTGGAAAAACCAGAAATGGTCAGGTTAGAAAGAACACTTTCAGCACCACCTGATATAACTACATCTTGTCTTCCAGACATAATTTCATAAGCAGCATTAGAAATAGCGTGGGCACCTGAGGCACATGCACTTGAAATACTGTAATTAATTCCCTTGAGTCCAAGCTGAAGAGTTAAAAGACCAGGTGCCATGTTCGGTATTATTCCTGGGACAAAAAAAGGAGATACTCTTCGTGCGCCTTTTTCGATGAAGTTGCGATAATTGGACTCCATCATAGGCAGCCCTCCCATTCCTACGCCAAGGATGGATCCCATTTTTTCTGCTTGGTATGGGCAATTATCCTTTAAACCTGAATTCACAAAAGCTTCATGCCCAGCTTTAATAGCATAATGAATGAAGCGGTCATAACGACTCCATTCTTTTTCAGGCAAACATTCTTGGGGGAGAGTAAAGTTTTTAACTTCCCCTGCAATTTTGATTGGCATTTTATCAATTTCGCAGGGACTATTTTCGATAAAGCTTATTCCGGATTTACCTTCAATGATGTTTTTCCAGGTTTCATTGAGGGAGTGTCCTAAAGCCGACACGGCCCCCATTCCAGTAATGGCCACTCTGTTGGTTGCAACATTCATTTAGGGGACCCTAATGCTATTGTTTAGTACCTAAATAGGTAACGACATCATTAACAGTTTTAAGCTTTTCAGCATCTTCTTCAGGTATTTCTACACCAAAGTCATCTTCCATCTTCATCATGAGCTCAACGATATCAAGAGAATCTAGGTTGAGGTCATCAACGAAATTTGTGCTAAGGCCGATTTTAGCCTTCTCAATTTTTGTAGCTTCACTAATAAGATCAATTACTTTTTGTTCCATTTTCTTTTGCTCCTAAAAAAATAAATACCAATGTATCTAATTATTAAATATAAAGTCCACCATCAATTTTAAAGACTTCCCCTGTAATATATTTAGAGGCAGCGCTTAATAAGAAGCAGACCAATTGGGCCACATCTTCACTCTCTCCAAAATTATTAAGAGGAATTTGGGAAAGGTAGTGCTCTTTTACTTTAGGGTCAAGAGCATCTGTCATATCTGTTTGTATAAACCCAGGGCATACTGCGTTACAACGTACATTCCTGCTTGCCATTTCTTTTGCATATGACTTGGTAAAGCCAATTAAGCCTGACTTTGATGCTGCATAAGCTATTTGTGAAGGATTACCCATTAGGCCAACAACTGAGCTCATATTGATGATACTTACGTTTTTTTGCCTCATGAAATTCTTTGTTAAGTAGCTAGTTAAAAGAATTTGGGACTTGAGGTTTGTATCAAGGGCCTGAGCAACATCTTCTTCTTTCATTCTCAAGGCCAACTGGTCTTTTGATATACCAGCATTATTAACAAGACCTTCTATCGGACCTTTCTCTTTAATAAAACTCTCGAGAGCATCTTTGACTTGTTGATATTGTGTTAAGTCAAAAAGAAGCCCTGTAGCGTCGGTGGCCCCTAGATCAAGGAGTTCTTTTTTTAGTTGCTCGGCTTGATCTTCTTTTCCCGCACGATAATTAAATACAACGTGGCACTTTTGTGAGGCCAAGGTCTTAGCAATCGCTCGCCCAATACCACGAGTAGCACCAGTTATAAGGACAGTTTTGTTTTCTAAATCAGTATATTTAACAATCATTTCTAACCTTTTAAGAAAGTTTCCATTTCTGTTAAAGCATTTTCTTTATCTAGAGGTAGAATTTTAATACTTTTGTTGATTTTTCTTCCAAGGCCAAAAAGGACTTTACCAGGTCCAATCTCAAGGCACTTAGATTCATCTTGTAGTTTTCTAAAGCTTTGGTACCATAAAACACTTCCAGCAACCTGATTAAGGAGATTCTCTCTTATAGTACTTTCAGGAGTTCCTGCCACATAGACCTTGGAGTCAATATTAGCGATATAGGGAATAGAATTTGGTTTAAAAGTTACTTTTTCAAATATTTCGGCCAGCTTCTCAGAAGCCGGTTTCATAAGAGTAGAATGAAAAGGTGCAGATACTTGAAGTGCAATCGCTCTGTGAGGTAGCTCATAGTTTTCGCTAATCCATTTGACAGCATCTTCACATGCACCATTATGACCAGATATAACAATTTGATCAGGGTCATTGAAGTTTGCAGGCATAACGACATATCCAGGTCGAGATGATATTTGGCACGCCTTTTCTACAATGTCCTCAGGGACTTTGAGTAGAGCATACATCGCACCTTCACTAGCAGGAACCGCCTCTTGCATAAATTTGCCTCTGTTATGAACAAGCAATAATGCATCTTCAAAACTAAGAGTCCCTGCAGCTACGAGAGCAGCATATTCCCCTACGGAGTGTCCCATGACATGATCCACTTCAATGCCTTGATCTTGAAGTATCTTTTTTACTTCTTGATAGAGGGCAATTGAGTAGGTGAGTATAGCAGGCTGAGTGTTTTGTGTAAGTTTAAGCTCTTCTTCTGGGCCCTCTAGCATAATTTTAGAAAGCTTGTATCCTAAAACGTCATCGGCCTTTTTGAGTAATTGAAAAGATTCTTTTCCTTCAAGTACTTTTCCCATGCCTACATATTGGGAACCTTGTCCAGGAAATAATAAGTTAACTTTCATTTCTGCTCCTTTCTAGTACCTTAGAACAGTGGCCCCTGATGTAACACCAGCACCAAAAGCATTAAATAATACAAGATCACCTCTTTTTATTTTTCCTTCCTCTATAGCTTCATGAAAAGCAATAGGTATCGTAGCGGCAGAGGTGTTACCATATTTTTGAATATTGACGATGACTTTCTCACTGGGAATACCAAGGAGTTCGCCACACTTTTCTATGATTCTTATATTGGCCTGGTGAGGAACCATCCATTTAATATCACTTAGTTTAAGGTTGGCCTTTTCGATGGCCTCTTTAGCATTATCTGAAAGAGTCCTTGTGGCCACTTTGAATAGATCACGGCCGGCCATTTTAATATAATGATCATCTTCTTCAAGTATTTCTTTAGAGAAAGGAATAGCAGCTCCTCCTTCTTTCATATGAAGAAACTTACCACCAGTGTGATCAGTTTGAATGACAGAAGAAAGAATCTCAGATTTATCTCCCTCTGGTGCTCTTCCAAGAACGGCGGCCCCGCAACCGTCACCAAATAAAATACAGGTAGATCTATCTTTCCAGTTGAGACCACCGCTTAGTTTCTCAGTGCCAATAACAAGGACATTTTTATAGGTACCATTTCTTATAAAAGATTCGGCAATGTGTACTCCATAAACAAAACCGCTACATGCAGGTGAAATATCAATTCCAGGACACTGTTTAGTCATTCCTAGTTTTTCCATTACTACACTTGTGGTGCAAGGGAGTCGGTAATCAGGAAAGACGGTGGAGAGAATGATTAAGTCAATATCATTTGGAGTTAAATTAGCAGCGTTGAGAGCGTTTTCACTGGCCATTGCGGCCATATCACTTGGTAGTTCTCCGCCTTCGGGGTTACTTATTCTTCTTTCTTTAATTCCAGTGCGCTCAAAGATCCACTGGTCAGACGTATCTACAATTTTTTCAATATCGAAATTTGTTAGAACTTTTTTGGGAAGATACTTACCTGTACCAAGGATTTTAGTTTTATATTGCATCTGCTTCCTCATTTACTTTGATTAAATTCCTTAATTCAATGAAAAAATGAATTATAATGCAAGCTAAAATCCAAGTATTCAGGATAAAAGCAAAGCGGGACAGTTTGGTTAAACTTCGTCTTCGCCTTCTAGTTCTTCATTTTTCATGGCAATAACTTCCATACCTTTAAAAGTTCCGCATGATGGACAAACTTTATGAGGAAGTGTGTGATCGCCACAATTAGGACAAGACATAGGGTGTTTTCTATATAGTTTGTGGTGTTGACCAGCTCTTCTTTTACCTTTTCTTGAAACGCTGGTTTTCTTTTTAGGAACGGCCATTTTTAACTCCAAATAGACTGAATTAGGAAGGAAAAATAGGGTAGTTGGGGCAATTTGGCAAGAGAAACTTCAGGCTTAGGATTGTGAATGTGAACATTGTTCATGGTTAAGATTTGCGCCGCATTCAAAACATAACCCCTTGCACTCAGCGTTATGAATAGGGAGTGGATTTAGTTCTAGAAAGCATAGCTCTCTGACTAGTTCTTTGAGGTTTAGTTGGCCTCTTTCGTAGAAATACAGCTCTCTATTTTTCTCTTCCGCATACACTTCATCGACTTCTTGGTATTCTTCTTTTTTCGAGAAGCTCTCATCAGCAATAACAAGAGCAATTTTTGTGTGAATTTGCTCATTAAAGACTTCCAGGCATCTTATGCACGACGTGTTATAAGATAGACTTAACTCGCCATCAATAATTAACTGGTCACCTAACTCATAATTCTTTTTTCTTAAAAGCTTCAGGTCTATCGAGCAGTTTCCCTTATGATTGTGCTCCAACTCATAGTGATCACATATTTCGCCGAGGATAGTGTCTACCCAAGTTGTTGATTTATCTAAAAAAAGCTCTTTCCACTGTCCAAAGGCAACTTTTGAGATACGCAATAAACCTTTGTCAGAAGGCATTATTTCAGATTTTTTTTCGTTAAAGCTTGTGTTAGTTTCCATATATGAGTCTCTATCTTAACCACTATTAATAAGCCAAAAAACGATGATTGAGAAAGAAAATTTACAAACCAAGAAAATATGTAATGCGTCAAAATGGGCGATAACTGGTTTCATGGGGGCAGGAAAATCTTGGTTGATAGAAAGGTTGAAGCTTTTGGGTGCAAAAACGGGGGATTTAGACCAGTTTATTGAAAGCACGAAAGGCAAAAGTATTTCTGATATCATTGTTCAAGAAGGTATGGAGGCCTTTAGAGATATCGAGACTGAGAAGCTAAAGAATTATCTCGAAACATATGATCACTTTTTTTTGGCCCTAGGTGGAGGTACTTTAAGCGAGAGAAACCTTGAAAGTTTAAGGTTTCATGGAGTTAATATTATATTTATCGATACACCTTTTGAAGTTTGCCTTAAAAGGATAAATAACGGCCCCGAGAGACCTCTTGCTAAACTTTCAAAGACTAAGCTTGAAGAGCTTTATCAAGAGAGGTTGAAGTTTTATAAAAAAGCAGATGTGACCTTGAAACTTAAGCCTGACCTAAATCATGCTGAATTAAAGGAATTACTTCTAAATCAAGGAATTAAGTTTTAGACTTTAATATAAGGTTTGGGAGGTAAAAGTGCAGGAAGCTAACATTCAAAAAACTGTTAAACAAAAGCTGATAAAAAAACACAGGGTAACTATTGTTGGTGCTTATGGTGAGTCTTTGGAAGAACCATTAAAGGCGACAGGTTCAGATGTGATTTTTTTCGATGATCTTGATAGTTTTTGGAGAGATAGTCTCAAAAATACTCCTTCTCTTTTAATGATCCATGTGAAAAAGATGAGTGTTAAGGATAAGGCCCTTAAAGATCACCCTCTTATAAAAAACCTTCAGCTTCCTATTATTTTTATTTATGAAAATTCATCTGCTCCTCTTCTTTTTTCAACATTCAACTTGTTAAGTCTAGGTTATTTAAACCTTAACTTAGATTGCACTGGCCAATTAAAGGCCATACTTAATCGCTATAATCAATTTTTGAAAAAAGATAAAGAGATTGCCTCTTTGAAAAAATCAAAGAGTCTTCTAGGGAAAAATTTAGATAATGTTCCAACGAGAAAAGATAGTTTAGTTAAAAAGAAAACATTATTTGAAAACCTATTTCAAATTTTGAAAGATTTACCGACATATGACAGTCTCACAGATTTCAATAAAGTATGCGAAAAGATATTTACAAAATGGGATATCATACAATCCTTTAGCATATACTCGATTAACCCAACAGGACAGAAGCTAGTCTGCACAGAAATGCAAGGTCAAAAATATAGGAAGCTTCCTGCTTTATGGTTAGGACAAAAGACGGAGGAGGGGATTGAGTTTTACGCTCAAAATATGGCCTCACAAGTTGCAATCGAAATTATGGGGATTAATCTAGTAACCTTAAAAATTTTTGGGGCACATAATGATCCAGATAAACTTATTTTTCTAAAAGTTGATAATCAGGAATCTTTCCTGGGGTTTGATTGGCAAGTATTGGAAACATTTTTATCAGGGGCCTTTAGTAAATTTGAATTAAATAATACAAAAATATTCTCATCTTCTTCATTAATGATTCAGCCATGGGATTTTATGGCCAAACTGGATGCTCAAAAATGGGATGTTGAGGAAGCTCAAAGGTTAAGCGTTATTAATATAGATTTAGAAAATTTATTTAATCTCGTCGTTAATACACCTAAAGTGAGGTTTTTTTGGGGAGATTTTATTAATGAGTTTATTATAAAACTTAAAAATATATCTTCAATTCCTTTCCAAGCATCAACTATACAATTGGGCCATGTCAGTTTTCTCGTGGACCAAGATCAAGGAAGTGATTTTTTTGATACGGTAAAAAAATTTAGTTCCCACTTTCCTTTTTGGAAATTTTTTGAGGACTATGATTTGATATTACCTAAGGATATTAACCCTAAAGTAAAAATGGTTCCATCAAGTCCCTCTGCTTATTATAAATTCTACAAAGATTTAAGAAATGAGATTTAGAACCCGACTTTACGTTAACCTAGATATACTTAGTGATAACTATCAAAAGTTAAAGGCCCTTGTCCCGGGCCGAGAAATTCTTTTTATGGTTAAAGCTGATGGTTATGGACATGGAATGATCCCCTTGGTTAATTTTGGCCATAATGAGTTAGGTATAAAAGAGTTTGGTGTCGCTACAATGGGGGAAGCAAAAAGCCTTCGAGAAGAGCTACCAGGGCAAAAATTTGAAATTTATGTGTTTAGTGATATCCACTTTCAAATTGAATCTTCCAAAGAGCTACTTCTTAATCAAAGAATACTACCTGTAATCTCAAATTTTAGAGATCTAGATTATGTTTTAAGTGAAAAAGATTTTAAATACCTTCCATTGATACTAAAGTTCAATACGGGAATGAATAGATTAGGTTTATCTCCTTCAAGGTTGGAAGAAATAATTAATCTCATAAAATCCAAAGGAAGAAAGTCCATTTATCACCTTATGACCCATTTTTCGAGCGCTAGCTTGGCCATCACAAATAATCAAAATCAAAGACAGGCCTCAGTTTTTAAACAAATTAAAACTGAGTTCGAAAATCATGGATTAAATATTGAAAGAAGTTCTATGGCCAATTCTGGTGCTCTAGAGCAAAACTTTGCTCTAGAAGAAACGCATGTTAGGCCAGGGCTAATGCTTTATGGGCCTAAAAGTTTAATTCCCAAGTTGAGGGAGGATTCTCATTGGGATGGACAAATTGTTTCTCGTCTCGAAACTTATATTATTAGTGTCTTTGAGGTTAACAAAGGTGACCCGATTGGTTATGGTGCGACTATTTGCCCACAAGATGGAGTAATGGTCATAATTGCTTTAGGATATGGAGATGGCTTTTCCACTCGCTTTGAAGGTGCTGAATTAGAATATAGAGGGCATATGGGAAAAGTTTTTGGTCGTGTAAACATGGATATGACACAAATTCTTTTTAAACAAGAAGCGTTAAAAGACATTAGGGTTGGAGAAAAGTTTGAAATATGGAATCATAACCAAGATAAAATACTCAACTTTTCCGATCAAACAAAAACAATTCCTTATGAGCTATTCTGTCAGCTCACTAGTCGCGTACCTAGAGTTTATGGTTTAGAATTATAAATAGGTCATATCTCAAGGAGAGAGAGCTATTGTCTTATATAAAAGGCGCAGTTGAAAAACTAGGTCATAACATTGTCGTTAATCTTTATGAATTAGGAAAGTTTACTTCGTTTGGTTTGAGGTTTTTTTATTGGACGTTTAGGCGACCCTTTAGAGTACGCAATATTTTTTCTCAATTCGTTTTTATTGGTAACAAAAGCCTTTTTATTATCTGCCTTTCTGGTGCCTTCACTGGAATGGTTATGGCCTATCAAACTTATTTTGGTTTTAAACTCATTAATGTGGATACTCTCGTTGGGCCTATTGTTTCAATAACTCTTGCAAAAGAGCTTGGGCCAGTTTTGACGGGCCTCATTGTTGCGGGGCGAGCCGGTGCTGCAATGGCCGCACAAATTGGTAGTATGAAGGTAACAGAGCAGATTGATGCTCTTGAAGTAATGGGTATTAATGGAATCCAATATTTGGCAACGCCAAGAGTTATCTCCTCTTGTTTTGCTTTGCCAATTTTAACGGCCATTTTTCAATTTGTTGGTAATGTTGGATCCTATTTTATAGGCACAAAGGTCTTAAATATTGACGAAGGTATATATTTCTCAAAACTAAGTGAGTTTATGTATATCGAGGATATGTGGCAAGGCTTAATAAAAGCATTCTTTTTTGGCTTTCTTATCTCTCTTATTGGAACTTATTTTGGGTTTCAGGTTAAAAGAGGTGCTGAGGGGGTAGGGCGAGGAACCAATAAGGCCGTTGTTTGGGGAATGATTAATGTTCTTGTTTGGGACTACTTTTTAACAAGCTATTTGATTAAGATTTTATAGGTGAAAATGCAGACAATTGAATATCAAGAACCCATTATTCAGATAAAAAACCTTACGAAAAAGTTTGGTGAGCATACTATTTTAGACGGTCTAAGCTTTGATATTTATAAGAATAAAATTACCACAATTTTGGGTTTTTCTGGTGCAGGAAAGTCTACATTGCTCAAACACATTCTAGGGTTGCTTCGTCCAACCGAAGGAAGTATCACCGTTCTTGGAAAAGATCTCAATAAAATGAGTGAGGTGGAGTTAAAAGAATTTAGAAGAAACTTCGGTATGCTTTTCCAGTATGCGGCCCTTTTTGATTCTTTGTCTGCTTATGAGAATGTGGAATTTCCTCTTAATGAATTTACCAAGCTTACAGAATATGAAAAAAAAGAAAGAGTAGAGGGGTTATTACGTTCAGTTGGTATTAAAGATGAGTCCTTTAAAAAACTTCCCTCTGAACTTTCAGGAGGTATGAGAAAAAGAGTAGGATTAGCAAGGGGTTTGGCGCTAAATCCCTTTATCATGCTTTATGATGAGCCAACAACAGGTCTAGATCCAATAACGACTAAAATGGTCAATGATTTAATTATAGATACTGCTGAACGAAATAAGGATAGAGGTATGACGACACTTATTATATCTCATGATGTTAGGGCAACACTCAAAATTTCCGATTTTGTTGCTTTTTTGGATCATGGTAAAATTGTAGAATACTTACCCGCCGAGGATTTTAAGAACTCGGATAATCCTTTGGTTAAGGAATTTGTTAACTTATGAATGAATTTAAGGTCGGACTTTTATCTTTTGCAGCCCTAGCGGCCATCGTTTTTATGTCATTAAAGATTACGTCGCAACAATCTGGATTTGGATCTTATATAACATATAGAACAATGATTAAAGATGCATCCGGAATTTTTCCTAAAACACCCATAAAAGTGGCCGGTATTAATGCAGGAAAAATTGAAAATATTGAGCTTCAAGGAAATAGTGCTTTGATTACCTTTAAGGTATTAGAGAGTGTTGTTATTACAGAAGGCTCTCAGCTTAAGATAAAAACCGTGGGTTTTTTAGGGGACAAATATCTCGAGATTAAAATTGCAGATACCACTAAAAGGCTAGATGAGATGGGGTTTATTGTTGCCGAACAAGGTGGTGGTTTTGAGGATGTTGTTAAGGATGCATCCGAGGTTGTTAAAGATGTTAAAATAATTGTAACTTCACTTAAAGATACGATTGCTCCCGAAGGAGAGACTCCTCCAGTAAAAAAGATTCTTGATGATCTAAAAGAGACCGCAAAAAATGTAAAAGACTCAATGGCATCGTTGAAAAGAATTGTTAAAGGTAATGAAGATAAAATTAATGATGTCGTAGAAAAATTAAAGAAGTTTGCTAGTAATATTGAGGAAGCCACAGACAAGAATAAAGATGGAACTTCTATATCTAAGCTTAATCAAATTTTAGATGATGCAGGAAAAATGGCCAATGATTTAAAGGATATTGTTCAAGATGTTAAAGCTGGCAAGGGTACTGTAGGTAAGCTTTTAGTAGAAGAAGAAATTGCTGATGAAGTAAGAGAAACTTTATCAGGAGTCAAAAAGATTGTTACTAAAGTTGATAATATAAGAACGGAGCTAGCTCTTTTTACTGGTGTTAATACTGATAATGGTGGAGAGTCGGATGCCTCGTTAAAAATTTATCCAAGTCCAGAGCGGTTTTATGAATTGGGGCTTTCAACATCGGAGCTTGGCCCAGATAAAGAAAATACGACAGAGAGGACTGTAAATGGTGTGAAAACGGTTGAGACTACAAAATCAACAGATAAAGATACATATCGATTTAGTGTCCTTTTAGGACGTAAAATACATAATTGGACTTTTAAGGGTGGTGTAATTGAGTCAACTGGTGGATTAGGTGTGGATTATAATTTTGATAGAATCGGAACCAAAATTGGTTTGGAAGCATACGACTATCGAGAAGATGTTGGGGTTAACTTGAGATTATCTTCAGAAATTCAATTGTGGAATGTTTTTTATGGAAAGGCTTCATTAGAGGATAGTTTAGAAAACTCAAGAAGTGCCACTTTTAGCGCGGGACTTAGATTTACAGATGAAGATCTTAAAGGTCTTATCGGTTTTTTCTTTTAGGATGGCTTGTGAAGAATTGGTTAATTAGGACAAAAGACAAAAAAATTCTTGGCCCAGTGACTCTTGATAAAATAAAAGAATTATTGGAAAAAAAATCTCTTTTCGAGGAAGATGAGATTTGCCAAGGAAATGGTTTTTGGTTTTGGGTAAAAGAAAAAGACCTTGTAGATAAATATGTATATGGAAATGAACAGGAGTCTCAAAGGTTACCGGATGAGGAAGACTTAGAGTTTCCTGATGATGAATAATGAAAGCTATTCTTTTCTATTTTATTTTAATTAACTTTTCCTTCGCTCAAGATAATCTTATAAAAAAAGATGAGCTTTTTGCTTTAAAACCTTTTGAAACATCCGTTGCTTACTTTTCTCCTAATATTTCGTTAAAAGGTTTTTCTTTTATAAAAATTAATTTAAAGCAGAACCTTGAATGTAGGAAAGTCAAAAGATACGAGCTCTTGTTCGCTCTTTTTTTCTCGGCCAGGTTTTCTTTAAATAACTCTTGGGAAGATCTTTTAAACAAATGTCAGGATTATCTATCAAGAAAAGAAAAAAACCTTATATTAAGTTTTTTTAAAAATAATAAAGAAAATAGGAATAGTACTGTATCAGAATTCGATAATATTATTGAAAGTATAAGGGAAAAACCTCCTGAAAAATTCAGAGATAAAAAAAGAATACTAGAAAAAGTTGAAAAAATGCCAAAGGGTATTTTAAGAAGCATGGTAGAAGGATACCTCGCTTTGAAGTGGAATAATAAACCTTGGGCCCATAAAGAAATAAGTAAAGTGGTCAATACGAATTTTCTTAAGTTAGCTTTTGAAATAGATTTAAGATCAGAAAAAGAGGCGAAAAGATTATTAAAAAATATTACCTTTTTAGTTAATGAAATTCTAAAAGTAGAGGAAGATAAAAAAATCACTCAGCTTTTTTTACATTATATTGAAGTCCAGAGTGAATCGAGTCTTTATAAAGAGATTATTGAGAAAAAAGGTTTAAATTGGTCTTTACAGCAGATGCGTAACCTGGCCAAAGATTATACCACTGGCATAAAAAATTTAGGGTTTTGGTTCTATATGTTGGGAAAAAGGGCATTCAAACAAGAGGCCCTAACCTATTTAAATGATTATTTTAATGACTCATACTTTAAAACTAATCTAAGTGACTATGCCTGGCTTCTTCAATATAACCGTCCATCTGGGCCTGAATTTAGAGCTAAGCTTTATAAATCTGTAGTGGATCATCATTTTAAAGGTGGGCCCTATTCACAGTATCTTCTAATTCGCCTTCTTGAGGTCCAGGAAATCAAAGATGAACTCATTAAGCGAAACAGGGCCTACCAGCGACCAACCTTTATTCAGAAAAGAAACTATTTTAGAAATCTTATTAAGAGAGATAAATACCTAGATTTTGCTATCTATCAGCTATATTTATTAGGGGATAGGGATTCTAAAGTCTTCCAAAGCTATTAATTGAATGCTATGAGCATGTTCATGAAAAATTCAGAAAAAATATTCATTTATCCTACCGATACTGTTTGGGGCATAGGAGGCAGTATCTATAGTGAAGAGTTATCAAAAAAAGTCTTAAAGGCAAAAAATATTGACTCCTTTAGACCCTTCTCAATTATGTTTGATCATCTCAATCATCTTAGGGAGTATGTTAACCTACCGTCCCACCTTTTGGATGGATGGCTAAAAAAATTTTTTGGAATGGAATCAACTCTTTTAGTGCCTAAACAATGTTTTCTTACCGAAGTTGGGCCATGGATAATAGGGGACTCTGATTTTGTTGGGTTGAGGTGCCTAGAAAGATCAGAGATTAAAAAGGTATATGAGATGGCCGAAGGGCCATTTACGACAACGAGCTTAAATATTACTTCCAACCCCGCTATTATAGATGACGCAGAGGCTAAGGGTTTTTTCGATACCAATTGTCCTGAGGAAGTTTTTATACCTCGTGATAATGGGCCTATGAGTGGAAATGCCTCAACAATTATTATGCTTGATGAAAGTAATAATTTTAAAGTTATTAGGGAAGGTAAGTTCCTTAAGGAGTTGAAAGATCACCTTGGACTATTATCAACCTGACTTTTATCGTTTTAATACTGATAGTCTTTTTCTTGTCGATCATGCACTCAAGAGGTGTAATGAACGTAGCTTTTTAAATGTAGCAGACTTTGGTGCTGGCTGTGGGGTTATAGGGCTAGAGCTATTACAAAGAGGTGGCCATTTTAATCGGCTCGATTTAATTGAGTACCAAAAAGAGTATTATCCTTTTTTAAAAAAGAATATAGAATTATTTGGAAACGAAAAGACAAGAACTCTTATAGAAGATTTTTATAAAATAAATAACAATTATGACTTGATCCTTAGTAACCCTCCATACTTTTCACCTGAAGCAAGCAGACCAAGTTTAAACCTTAATCGAAAAAAATGCCGATCTTTTGTCCATGGTAGCATGGAAGATTTTCTTGAGCTTATAAAGGATCGATTAAGTCCCAATGGGGAAGCTTTTGTTCTCGTCTCAAGGTCAGAGAAGTTTAAAATACCATTTGAAAATTATACAGAGCTATTTTTATATAAAAAAATTAGTTTACTTCATTTTCGTTTGGATAAATAAGCTTAGAAGTAAA
>JAURDE010000078.1 GCA_030828105.1 Bdellovibrionota bacterium
CCTTTACCAACTGTATTAAAACAATTAATTGCATGTATTCCTGTATCTAAAGGTTGATCTATCGGTGGTCTATCTAAGGGGTTAATAGGTTGCCCAAAGATATTCATTTTTGTATAAGGGCCTTTGGTTTTCCCTTTGCCATCAAATGGTTCACACTGAAAATCCAAAACTCTTCCCAAAAAAGAGTCACTTACCTTGATCTCAGTTGTTATATCTTTAAGAATTACTCTAGTCTCAGTATTAATTCCTGTTAAGTCATTATAGGGCATGGCCATACATGTTTTGTTATTTATACTTACAACTTCTCCCATCGACCGATCGCCTGATTCCGTAATAAATTCTACACTCGCACCAATAATAGCTCGAGATAAGGAGACTTCATAAACTAAACCATGGTTTGAAATGACTTTACCTATTTTTTCGAATGGTTGTGAGTGCTCATAAGAAGACCTAATTGGAGAAAAATTAAGACTCAATTCCGTCGGTTCCATCATCTTCTTCCTCTGTTACACCTACACTTTCAAAAATCTTATCTAGGTTTTCAAATTGCTTATCTAAATCAGCACATATAATGCCGCTATCTGACTCTATTTTTATTCCATTTCTTTTAAGGTCATAGTTAACCATCACTCTGACATTAGGTAAGTTACCGACTTTTTCTTGTACTTTTTCTAAAATCTCTGGCATGTCTTCAAATTGCTCTTGGTTTACATGTACGACAAGGTTACTTTTTTCTCCTAGCTCATGAATTAATTTTTCGATTAGTCTCTCTATATATTGATCATCAGATTTAAGTTCTCTTAAAACTATCCACTTCGTAAGGTCTTTTACAATTCTATAGACCTCTTTTTTGTCATTCTCTAAAAGTGATTTTCTTTGATTAACTGTGTTTGAAATCATTTCAATAAGTCTGGCAATCTTTTCCTCAGACTTTTCTTTTAATTGTTCTAGTGAATCCTCTTTACCTTGACGTAGTCCTTCATTATAGCCGTCTTTGTAGGCCTGATCTCTAAGTTGATTTGTTCTGACATCTACTTCCTTCTCAATTCTTCTCATATTTTGATGACGTTCAATTTCTCGATGTCCCCTATGCTCTTGAACTATGGGAGATATTTGGAAGCCTGTTTTAAGTGCGCTATCCTTTTCAGTTGCTATTGAAATAATTTTATTGATGGACTTCTTAACTTCTTGTCCTTCTTTGAACTCAGGAATATCAAATTCTTTGCTTTCGAAGTCAGCTTCTTCTGATCCAACAAAGGTTCGAAAGTTGTATTTTTCTATTTCAAAATCATTTAAATGTTCAAAATTTTTATCTTTGTATATCATTTACTTTGCCCTATTAGGCTATTGCCTTATCTGAAGCTCCTGAATGGATCATCTCCGTTATGACTTGAGCGGCTTTACCAGGGTTGGCCTCAATAAGAGAAATAATTTTTTCTCTTAACATATTCCCTTCTATTTTTTCAGGGTTAAGTTTTTCTTCAATTTGAGGTAATGCATCTTCAAGGCCAGGAAGTTTCTGTTGCGCCTGTACCTTTTCTAGTTCCTCAAGCGTTTTGGGTAGGAAATCTTCAACTGACTCAACAGTATTATCAGTTACCCACTGAATAAATGGTTTTACTACGAGGAAGAAAAAGAGAGTTATAGTAAGTCCGATAGCAAGATACATTATAATATTTTTTATTAGTTCACGGTTAGCCTTTTCTCTTAGTAAGGCCTCAACATGCTCCATATCTTCCTTAACAAACTCCATATTTCTGATAGTTAATTTATCACCTCTTACTTCATTAATTCCAATTGAGGATGCAACAATTGCTTTAAAGTTTTCTAAATCGGCTTCTGCCCATTTTTCATATCTATATTGAGCAACACCATCTTTAATGACTGGGCTACCAGCATCATTGAGAACCGGAACCCTTCTACCATCTAGCATGACAGCGGCACTAACCTTTTTTATACCTGCGGTAGGTCTTTTCTCTTTTGTTACAACACTTGGTACATTAAAGTTTTTTGTTGATAACTCTTTATTAACTTGGTTAGTTGTTTCAGGAATTCCAGGTTGTGGTGTTTCACCTGGTAAATTACTTCTTGCTCCTGGTATACCTTGAGGAGATGGTCTTTTACCATCTAGTTTTTGAACATTTTTTACCTCTGATAAAACCGCCGCATTCTCTTGGTCATATTGAGTTCTTGTAGAAACTGATTGCGTGAAATCCATGCTGACACTAACTTTAGCAACGACTTTACCATCTCCCACAACTTTACCAAGTATTTCCTCTATTTGACTTTCGTATTGCCTGTTAAGACGTGCCTCAAGTGCCATTCTATTTGATGTGTACTCTGTAAGAGAATCTCCAACATTTTCAGATAACTTCTTACCTCTATTATTAACAATAACTACGTGTTCTGGCCTCATACCATCTACTGAAGCTGATACAAGCGAGGCAATTCCTTTAATTTCTGGATTTGTTAAGGTTACTCCATCATTAAGCTCAAGAACGACTGAAGCGGATGGTGGTTTCTTCTCCTCTACAAAAGGACTTTGTTCTGGAATAGAGAGGTGAACTCTTGCTCTTTTAACACCTTTAATATGACGGATTGTTTTTATCAACTCACCCTCAAGAGCACGTTGTTTATTTACTTTTTGGACAAAGGAGGTAGTCCCAAAGCTCTGATTGTCAAAAACCTCATACCCTACAGTTCCTGAAAACTCTACTCCTTTCATTGCGAGTTTAATTCTCCAAGCATCAACCATATCACTTGGTATTTTTATCGTTTTTCCATCATCATCAAATTGATAACTAACCTTGCCTTCCTCGAGAAGAACCGCAATCTTTTTTGCGTCATCTGAATTTAAATCAGTATAAATGGCCTGAAAACGTGTCTTTGAGGCCCAAACACCAATACCTATCATGCCTGCAAGAATGGCACCTGCTACAGAAATTAAAGCAATCTTTTTTGCTGTATCGAGCTCTTTAAAAAACTCTAAAAGATTTCGAAGAGTTTTTTCTAAAAAATCCTGCAAGGTATCCTCCTAGTCACTCAGGTTATTAAACCTGCATTCTCATTATTTCTGTATAAGCATCAATTACTTTCTTTCTAATTTGGTTCATGGCCTTGAATGCAATATCAGCTTTTTCAACAGCTATCATTGTTTCTTCAATATTCTTACTTTTACCAGAAACCAGTTTTTCTATGGCCGTATTTGCTTCAACTTGAAGTCCATTCACTTCAGAGAGACTTTTTGATAAAAGGTCTCCAAAGCTCATTTTGGCCTCTTCGTTAGTTACTCCCGGCATAGGACTATCACTAAACTTAAGTTCACTTTCCGCATTTACGCGAACTCCTTCAGTCCATTCTTTAGCGTTATAATTATTAAGAGTGTTTGCAAGTGACCCTGTTGTTTGAATTGCCATTTAATCCTCCCTATTAGTTTCTACCAATTTCTAATGCTTTGACGGCCATTCCTTTTGCCGTATTAAATGCAGAAATATTTGCTTCATAGTTTCGTGAGGCTGAAATCATATTTGCCATTTCTTCCATTACATTTATATCAGGATAGGCAACGTATCCTTTATCATTCGCGTCTGGATGACCTGGTTCATATTTTAATATTGGAGGTTTATTTGTACTTATAACCTCTGTTGCATGAACTTTCTGGGCCATTTCTTCAAGCTCTCCTTCTAAAATATCCGAAAAGCTCTCTCTTGCTGGCTCGGATCCAAAAACCACCTCTTTCTTTCGATAAGGCCCCCCTTCTGCTGTCCTTGTTGTTTGAGCGTTAGCAATATTAGAGGATATAGCGGCCATTCTTTTTTTGTTAGCAGCAAGTCCTGAAGAACTAATTTTTAAACTTGTTAAAACATCCATAATTTAACTACCTTTCTCCACCTAAAATATACTTCATTAGTCCTAACTTCTTATTAAGAAGTTGAACTGAAGCATCGTAGAGAATTTTGTTTTCGGCCATTTTGGCCATTTCATCATCTTTATCTACCGTGTTTCCATTTTCGGAAACAATGCCATTGGGGTCATTATAAATATTTGGTTCTAAATTATTAAAACCGCCACTACCGACATCATAATGCTTGGAATCGTTTGAATCCATTCCCATATGCCCATCTACATCTAATGCCCTGGCCAGTGCCTCTTCGAAATCAATTCGTTTGGCCTTGTAACCAGGGGTCTCAGCATTTGCAATGTTTGATGAGATAAGCTCCTGCCTCATCTGTCTAAACTTCAGAGAGGTGGCCAAGGCCTTTAATGTCTTATCTTCTATATCCATTTCATTACCTCAAGTTTACAAAGAATGAGCTACCTGAACTTCTGTATTCATTGATCTTATTTCTCAGTGTTCTTATTGAAACACCTAAGATCTTAGCAGCTTGTGTTCTGTTTTCACTTGTATGAACTAAGGCCTTTTTAATAAGCAGTTTTTCTGCTTCTTTAAGACTCATTAATCTAATGCCTTCACTATCATCATCATTGAGTAGTCCTACTGATTTCTTTTCACCAATTTGAATATCCTCATCAGTAATTACATCATTAGATGTATTTCCAAGACATGATTCTAAAACTGTTTTCAACTCATGAACATTATAAGTCCAGTAGTGACTAAGAATTTTGTTTCTTGCGCTATCTGAAAGACTAAAGGTTCTATTCATTTCTGAAGAAAACTTATTCACAAAATGTTCAGCAATCAGACTTAAGTCTTGTACTCTTTCTCTTAAAGGTGTCAAATTAATCGAGTTATTAGAAATAAGAGTATAGAGACCTCTATAAAACCTTCCCGCGCCAACTAGTTTTGATAGATTTTTAGTCGTTGTGGCCATAATTCTTACATCGATATCATAGTCTTCAAGTTCTTGTAGAATTTTATGAAGTCTTTTTTGAAACTCTTCATCTAACGCATCAATAATGGCAAGAATAATAGAGCCACTGTGAGCTTCTTCTAATCCACCTTTATGAAAACGTTGAGTCTCCTCATCTCTATAGCCTAAGATATTATTTTCAACTGTCTTTGGATCTTCACTACAATCTACAACCTTCAGAGGGCTTTGAGCTCTATTAGAATTTTCATGAATAAAGCGACCTAAACATTTTTTTCCGGTACCAGCTTCTCCTACAATAAGTACGGGTGCCTTCGTTACGGCCACATTTCTGCTCACAGAAATGGCCTTTTGAATTTTAGGATCACTTCCAAAAAGTTCTAACCTTACATTATCCATTTGACCTCCTGTCATTTAATATCCCCTCCTGGGATAATTTTATAACGTTTTTTCCTTTATTCTTAAAAAGGACAACTCTGACTTCACTAAATCCTTTAGATGATTCGGAGTATCCTCTTTACTTAAAATCTCATTAAATATTTCTTTCCCTTTTTCAAGCTGGTTTGTTTCAACAAGGGCCAACCCTCTTAAGTAATCTAGTCTTTTTATATACTCAGATTTTGGGAAATTCTTTTTAAAATCTTTTACTTTTGGATCAATCAATAAATATGACTTTTGTTTCTTGTCTCCAGATAAGACTTCTATCATAGTATAAGAAATCTTTTCCTTAATTCCTTTTATAAAAAGATTATCTGTAGATAAATCTTTTAAATCATTAAGTATGGCCTCACCAACTTTCTTATATCTTTCTAAATTACCAACATAATACAAAGAATTAGTATATTTTCTAAAAATCTCGGCCAACTCATAGCCATCTTCAACTCTTTTTTGCTCTTGATTGGCCAAATAATTTTCAAAAAAGCTTATACTATTTTGATATTTCTTTTTTTCGTAAGCTAAAATTGCTTTATAGTAATTTACACGATTATTTTCAGGGTTAATTTCCTCTAAATTTTTTAGATTTTTCTCTAAACCGTCCCAGTCACCCTTTTTTACATTTTTAATTAAGTTCAACTCGACGAGAAGATTTTCACTCTTTATTTCTTTAGGACGATTTACCCATAAAGGATAGGTTCTTTTGGCAGAATTCCTAAGTTTTTTAAACTTACTATAGGCCCTTTCATATCCATCAAAAAGTCCCATTTCTACAAAGGCCTTTCCTACTATAAAGTTAATATAAGGATCTCCTGCAACTTTATCGATATAAATATCTTTATAGATCTCCCAAACCTTTATAATTCTCGTGAAGTCCCTTTTTTGATAATTTTGAAGAAGCACTCCATAAATTATTTCAGCACCATCTGCTTGAAAAACTCGTCGCTCAATTGAAGTCATAGTTTCTAACGGGATTGCACTCAAATAGGCCAAAGCATCTTCAAACTTCTTATCAACTATTAAAAGTCTAAGCTTAGTTAACCAGAGAAGTTTTTTTAGATCCTTATTTAGTTTGATTTTCTTTTCATTCGAAAGAAACACTCTAACGATCTCATCTTCTTTATTAAAAGCAATTTTTCTTAGGTTTCTCATACCTACATATCTAAGTCTCGCCTCATAAGAAACATCAAATTGATTTGATCGATCAATTGCTTGCTTGTAGAGTTCCTGCGTTTGATGAAATGGATAATTAAGAAGTTCATATGAAAGGGCCAATCTCAAACGTGCCCTTTGGCTATTTATATGGTAGGAAAACCTACCAACAAAATCATCAAAATAAGTTGAAGCCTTTTTGTAATCACCTAACTGAAAATAAGCTTCTGCAACATTATAAAGTATAGAAGGTAGATAGTCACCATCCATACCTTTTTGACTTTCTTTAAACCTTCTAATCACTTCTTTTGCATTCTTTAATACCATTAAAGAATATATTTCATAGGCCAATATTTTTTGTTTCGGAACTAACTTTCTAATAGTTTTATCATTCTTTAGCTCATCAATACGAGAAACTTGACCAACATAAGATAAGCTATGAAAAATGATTTCACCCATAAGGCCACTTGTTTCGTAATCAAAATTCTTTTTACTAAGTACATATAATGTTTTGGCCTTTTTCAAAACATTTATCCACTCACCTTTATCTTTATCAACTGCAATAAGGTATTTTAGAATACCTTTGGAAAGATTATAATTCGAAGACTCTCCGGCCAATTTATCCAAAATGGCAAAGGCCATTTTTTGAGGTTCTTTTCCTGCATCAGAAAGACCTGTTCTTAAAATAGCGTTGGCCTTCAAGTATTCATTGAGCTCGAAATTATTCTTTTCACCATACTTTTTATAATAAAGATTGATTGACTTATACATAAGTCCATATTTCTTCTGTCTAAATAAATTGATTGATAATTGAAGATGGGCCTCTTGCTCATCCTTTTGTGGATCCCCAGAGTTTAATTTACGGTTCTTAATTGGATAAAAATATTCTGGCGTCTTACTCAAAGTATCAATAAGGTTTTCAAGTCGTGGTAAAAAAGGAGGATAATCCCATACAAAAGATGCTCCATATCTAAAGTCTCTAAATTCTTTTTTCTTAACTTGAGTCTTTGGAATACTCTTTTTTATTTTTTTTCTTTCTTGAGTAGGTTTCCTAACCACTTTTATGGTCTTCTTCTTTTTAACTATTGGAGCAATAGGAGTCGGGACCTCTACAGATGCAGGTAACTTGTTTACCTCTGCAGATTTTTTGGCCTCAGCAATACTCTCATCTATCCAAAAATCTAGAACATATTTCTTTTCACGGTCTCTATAAAAAGAAAATGTCTCAATTTCTGGCCCCTGTAATTTAACCTCTATAGAGGTAATCATTCCGTGGTCTTTTGACTTATGAACAAGGATATTATCTATATACTTATTGTTTTGCTTAACTCTTTTAAGGCCTTGGACAAAATCTTCAAAAATATCAGAGTTTAGACTCTTTATATAAAGAGACTGTCCTTTTTTATCAAAAAGTAAGTTGTCCTTTGGAGCGTAGAAGTTCCACCTTAAATTGAGATCCATTTTCTCTTGGAAAAAATTACTTGAGTTGGCAGCAAAAACTTCCATGATTACGCTAAAAGCGAAGAAAATAAGTGTCAAAAATTTTAGAAATCTTTTCATTCGACTAATAGAAACTTCCTGTTTCAAAATTAAAGTCATTACCAATAGGCAAGAAAGAATCCTTTTCTTGCCCTGCACCTAAAATTCTACCCTCTTTTGAGAAATTTTGAAGGAATATTTTTCTAGAGGAATTTTTTTTCCGGTGTTTTTTTGACACCCCTAAAGACTTAACAATTATTCAGTTATTTAGAGGCTTAGCTGACTAAATTTCTTCATTTTCTCTATGAGTGTGGTTCGATTTAGCCCTAGTAATTTGGAAGCCTGGTTCTTATTACCTTTGGTACGCTCTACCGCCTGCTGAATTAGAGAATACTCTATTTGAGCAATCATATTCCTTAGATTGAGCCCTTCTGAGGGTAAATCTACAATATTACTAGGTTTAAGTAGACTATTTTCCGTATAGAATTTTGAAGGTAAATCACGGGCCTTAATAATCTGGCCACCTTTTAGGATAACCAGTCTTTCTATGAGATTTTCAAGCTCTCTTACGTTACCAGGCCAATTGTAATTAACCATAAGCTCTAAAGCATCATCATCAAAACTTAATGAATTCCTTCCATCAGCACTAGAAAACCTTTTCAAAAAGTAGTTAATAAGAAGAGGTATATCCTCCCTCCTCTGACTTAGTGGTGGTATAACGATAGGAATTACGTTAAGTCGATAAAAAAGGTCCTCTCTAAAATTACCTTCTTTAACCTCTTTCTCAAGATCTTTATGAGTTGCCGTTATAATTCTAACATCAATTACCTTATTTTTATGTCCACCTACTTTCTCTATTTCTCTATTTTGAAGAACCCTAAGAATTTTAACTTGAAGAAGAAGCGGCATATCCCCAATTTCATCTAGAAAAATAGAGCCTTTATCCGCAATTTCAAAGCGGCCCATCTTATCTGAAATGGCCCCTGTAAAAGCTCCTTTAACATGGCCAAAAAGCTCGCTTTCAAGAAGTTCCTGAGGAATAGCACCACAATTAACACAAACCAATTCATTATTAATACGCGGAGAGAGGTTATGGATGGCCTTGGCCACGAGCTCTTTACCAGTTCCACTTGGCCCACTAATAAAAACAGTCGAGTCCGACTCCGCAACCTTTTTAATTCTCTCAAAGACCTTTTTCATAACTCGTGACCGACCTACAATACCTTGAAAAATATCATCTACTTCAGGCCCCTCTACTTTGAGATTACGTTTGGAGTGAAGAGGAATACGATTAAGCTGTTCCCTTAATATTTTTGTCTTGGGAATACTAAATTCTTTTTCCAATGAATTACCTAAAAGCTCTAACAAGGACTTCATCTCAAAAGGTTTAGTAAGATAATGATAAACCCCTTTTTTAGTGGCCTTAATAGCACCTTCAATAGAGGCAAAACCAGTCATAACAATAGAAATAAATTTATATTTTTTTTCTTTTAGAATATCAATAAGATAGAGCCCATCAATGGCAGACTCCTCAAAACTAATATCAGTAACTAAGCAAAACAATGAAGGTGGAGTACTCTCAAGTCCCTCAATGCATTCTTGAGGATTGTTATAAAGCCTAACTCTTATCTGGGTTTTTTTCTCTAAATAATCGGCCAAGACCTTACCTAGGGAAGGATCATCTTCGACTAAAATAATTTCGGGGTCATTTTCGATCTCAAATCCGTTTAATAAAAATGTGTAATCCTTCACTATTCACCGCCTTCTTTAAGATTTTATCGGGCCTAGTGGTGGGTGTCAATTTTCTAACACAGAGGGAATTTTTAGCAACTTCTTAGTTTTCTAGTCCTATTAACATTCTAAAATGTCGTGGTGCCAAGACAGGTCCTCCATGCCAAGCATAGTAAACGATAAAGACAGAGCAAAATAGACCAATGAAGATAAAGAGAAAACTCGCATCTCTATAAGATTTTAACCAAAAGATATAAGCGTAATTAAGAGATATCAGCAAAAGGGGTACGGCCCAAAAAGGGGTATGAGTTATAAGAAAAGAAATTCCTTCTAAAAAATAGTTCATACCCCTGATTATAGCATAATTAGAATCTAGACTTGAGTTGATCTAATAGATCTAATCTTTCCCAAGTAAATCCCTTATCACTTACTCTTCCAAAGTGACCGTAGGCACTTGTTTCCGAATAGATCGGTTGAAGAAGTTGAAGTCTTTCAATAAGAGCGGCTGGTCTCATATCAAAAATATCATTGATAGCAGCATTAATTTTGGCCACTTCTACTTTTTCTGTTCCAAAAGTATCCACAAGAAATGACATCGGTTGGGCCACGCCAATTGCGTAAGCAACTTGAACGAGAACCTTATCAGCTAATCCAGCTGCCACAATATGCTTGGCCACATGTCTTGAAGCATAAGCTGCTGATCTGTCCACTTTAGAGGGGTCTTTACCTGAAAATGCACCACCACCATGGGCACCGTGACCACCATATGTATCTACAATGATCTTTCTTCCGGTTAAACCACAATCACCCATAGGTCCACCAATTACAAAACGTCCTGTTGGGTTGATATAGATCTTGGTATTATTATCCATTAAGTCCATTGGTACGACTTTTTTAATAACTTCTTCTCTGATTCCTTCTTCAATTTGATTAAGAGTCATATTCTCAGAATGTTGAGTGGAAAGAACAATAGCATCTAGTCTGCTTATTTTTCCATCAACGTATTGAGCAGTTACCTGTGTTTTACCATCAGCTCTTAGCTCAGGAATGATACCTGTTTTTCTAACATCAGATAATCTCTTTGAAAGCTTATGAGATAGGTCAATAGTAAGTGGCATAAAGGAGTCAGTTTCATTACAAGCATAACCAAACATAAGCCCTTGGTCACCGGCACCTTGTTCTTTAAAAGTACCCTCACCCTCATTAACACCTTGAGCGATATCAGGAGATTGGTTATCAAGAGCTACAAGAACACTACATGTATTACAATCAAAGCCTTTATCTGAATGGTCATAACCAATATCTTTAATTTTATTTCTTACAACTTCTTGAAAATCCACTTGGGCCTTAGAAGTAATTTCCCCAGCAAGTACAACCATCCCTGTAGAAATCATTGTTTCACAAGCAACCCTCGACTTTGGGTCTTGTTCCAGCATAGCATCAAGAACAGCATCACTAATTCCATCTGCCATTTTATCAGGGTGTCCTTCAGTCACGGACTCAGAGGTAAACATATAGTCTTTTAACATTACGCACTCCTACGCTAAAAAATTTGAACCCTGAGACTATAACCTTAAAATTTAAGGTTTCACAAGGTCATTCTAAGGCTTTACAGGGTAAAAGTACCTGAAATGGTGGGGATTACGATAATGGTAAAATGTTTTTGCCTTGGGGTAGTATATGGTCTTTCTATTTTTAATTTTTATGACATCAAATTTTCTTTTATCTGGCCCCTTAAAGCTATAGAGGTATTGATAAACTCCCTTTTTATAAAGTTTTAAGAGGGGGCGCCCACCTTTGACTCTGTGCCCAATTCTTTCCCCTATGGCCCTGTAGTCACTCCAGATTTTGGCCATGTTTATTCTTCCTTTCATAGAATTCCTCGAAAAGTAACGAGTGGCCTTAAAATCGCCTGCTCCCTGTTTTAAAACCTGAAGTGCAATTTGAATATTTTCTTTCCTTAGATATCTACCTTTCCTTGTCATCTCAGGACAAAACAACCTTAGGGTTGATGGTATAAAAAAATAAGTAAAAGAAAACTCTCCTGTTTTAAAAAGCATATTTAGCCAGGGATAATTCTTGTTTATCTCCTTTAAATTAACCTTGCCTAAATAAGGGTAGAGGTAATCTTTTTTTGTAATATGGGTATATTGTGGTTTTTTAAGACGATTTAATAGGATACGCATCACATCTTTTCTTTCAAAGTGGCCCAAGACATCATAAGGGCCTACCTCATTATAAAGAATTGTTTCAGAAACAAAGAGGGCCCTAAGTAAACGATCTTGCTGTTTCCAGAACTCATAAGTTTTTGCCTGCCTTTGGTATACAAAGTCTTTAAGCTTTTTGGTGGCCTGCCTTTTAAAACCGGAAATTTCACCTTGAAGTTTTTTATTTTTTATTATTTTCGAATAGAAATCAATTTGCCTTTTTGTCCTCTGTTCCCATTCTCTTAACCTATTAAGATGATATATTTTTGAACGACCTAAGCTTCTTTTTAAGTAATTAAGAATATATTCATAATCAGACCTTAAATCCTCTTCTAGAAAATGATCCGACTTTTTCAATTCGATCATTAAAGTGTCAATGGCCATTCTTAAAAAATCATCATTTTTAGAGTGGTTCGGGTTCTGAGATCCGTCTTGTACAATTTTTCTATAAAAATAGATTCTATTTTTTTTATGGATAGAGACGTCATCTTCTTTAAATTTATAAAAATCATACCGTCTTCTAAGAAGCAAATGGTCTACTGGGTAACGAAAAGAAAGGAAAAAGGGTATCTTTTTAATGAGCCTTTTGGTCCTTTTCTTTAAATCTTTCATCAATCTTTTAGACTTAATACTGGCCTCTAAATCATTTTTATCTTTTATTCTTTTTTGGCCGCCCTCTTCAAAGTCTCTTTTTGAGTCCAAAAGACTTTTAATAACTTTCTCTATTTCTCTTATGTCTTTTTTA
>JAURDE010000189.1 GCA_030828105.1 Bdellovibrionota bacterium
CTTTTGTCGTCCTAAAGGGTCTAATCTCTTATCCAGGTTAATCGTACTAAAATCACTATGTTTTACAAAAGAGGGCCCATAGGGTTGATTTACAATTCTTAGTCCTCTAGGATGTGGATAAAAGCTTAGTTTCAGTCTTTTATTTTCCCAAAAATGAGCTATTTTCTTAAACTCTTCAAGATGCTTTTTTTGTGTTGGTATTTTGAGCTGATATTCTCTTTCTCGTATTTCGCTACAACCAATATTCTTAAACCCCCACTTTTTGACTTCATATAGAAGGCCAACTTTGGCCCTTTTATAATCATTAAGGATTTCTTTTATGTCGCTATTGAAGTCACATTTTTTACCAATTGTTTGGCATAGTTTTTCTAATCTAGGCCTTATTTTTTTTCTTTTAACTATTTCTTGTTCGCTACTTTCCCATATGTCTTTAACTATAAAATAATCGCGTACATCATTGCTTTTTTGTGATTTTAATTGCAATAAATTACAAGATTTTGATTTAAACCTTTCGGCCACTTGATTTAGTTTTGAAAGAGCATATAGAAAGCGGCTAACTTTTCTCGGATCATTAAAACTAGTTTCTATAGTTGTCCTTTTACCAAATAAGAAAGCATATACATTAACTGCATCCTCAGGTTCAAGTTCATTATGGAGCTCATCTTTTATATATTGATAAAGTTTTTTGAATTTTTTTATAGATAATGTTTGTGGCCTTAACGGTGTTTTGTTAAAAACCAGTAAATCTTTAAAATCATTTTCTACATTTTGAGTGAATGTCGATGAAATTATAAGAGCTTCACTTTTTTCAAATAATTGTTGGATTTTTATAAGGATAGGATCTATTTTTACACGTCCATTAATACATTGAAGCTCATTGAGGCCTAATGGTGATATCTTTCTCTGAGTTCCCAGCGGCTTATTACAACTAATAAGAAAAATGAACAAAAAGTAAACAATTGATAAGTTCTTAATCAACTTAATTCCCCAAATATCAATAACCTTCAATATTTAGGTATTAAGTATTCAATTTTAATGCCAATTTAATTGATAGGGAGGACAAAGCCTCCCATCAATCCTTTTATACAACTTTTTTAAAGAAATCTTGTGCGTAGCCTTCTGTCTCTTCATCATAATCGGTCCAAGCATTTTCAGGCTCTAGACATTGGAGAGAGTCCCTTCTCCTATGAATCTTATTTTTAAGTTTATCCTTCTTTTTAGAAATTTGCTTCTCTATCTTCTCAACTGCCAAATCAAGGGACTTGTAGAGGTTATCAGAGCTCGCAGTAGCATTGTAGTATACATCGGGGCCTAGAAGCGTGATTTCCGCGAAATGAACTTGATTTTTAACAAAGCATGTCCACTTTACTTCAGTTTTACCATTTAGGTATTTCGCGATTTTCTCACTTTTTTTACGAATCATATCATCCAAACTTGGTGTATGATCTAACTGCTTAAAAGAGATGGTAATTTTCATAATTTCTTTCTCCTTAACTATTTATTATTAATGGCCTGACTTGCCCTCCTTTTTTCAGGCCTTTATTTTTCTCTTTGATGAGGATAGTATTCCCATTGCCTCACGATATTTAGCTATTGTTCTTCGGGCCACATTAAGATCTTCTCTTTTTAGAATATCCGCAATCTTTTGATCAGAAAGTGGTCTCTTTTGACTTTCATTATCAACAAGTTCTTTAATCTTAAGTTTCAAGACCTCAGAACTTACATCTTCCCCTGTTGATCCTCCGCCAACTCCTGTATTGAAAAAGTATTTTAGTTCAAATACACCAATTGGAGTATGCATAAACTTATTCGTTGTTACCCTAGATACAGTTGATTCGTGCATTTCAATTTCTTCTGCTATGTCTTTTAGAATCATTGGCTTGAGAAATTTAGGGCCTTTTTTGAAGAAATCTTGTTGTCTTCTCACTATTGCTTGAGCAACCTTAACAATAGTTCTTTGTCTATTTTGAATAGACTTAATCAACCAAACGGCAGAGCGGTATTTTTCCTCTACGTATTCTAACGCCTTTTTTTCTTCATCTGTTTTTTTCTGAGACATCGTTTCAAGGATTTCTTTATAGTGATTGGATACCTTTAAGCGTGGAACGCCATCGTCGTTAACAACAACCTCAAATTCCTCACCAACTTTTTTTACATAGATGTCAGGCACCACGTAATGAGTCTCGGTGCTTGAAACCAATCGTCCTGGCTTAGGGTGGAATTGCTGTAAAAGCTCAACAGTTTTTTCAACTGTATGAGAATCGACTCCTGTTTCTTTTGCAATTTTAGCGAAATTATTACACCTTATATCTTCAAGATAATCACGAATAAGCTTCTCTAATAAAGGTGATCTTTCTTCCATAATTCTGGCCTGGGCCAAAATACAGTCTGTTAGATTTCTGGCCCCACAACCAATAGGATCCAGCCTTTGAATCATTTCTAGGATATCACTAGAAACCTCATTCGAAAGATCGACCTGAGAAACCAAATCATAAAAATCACAATCTAAATAACCGTCAGCATTTATATTCCCAATTATAAGTAATGCAAGTTGAAGTTCATCCTGATTTAGACTCTCCATACGAATCTGCCATTCTAAATGATCTTGAAGGGATTGCCCTTTGCTAATCATATTTTCATAATTAGGCATCTCATCTGAAGACACAGGCCCAACCATATTCGGAGGCATATAATTACTGGAATCATCCCCTACATAACTCTTCCAATCAAAGTCATCTTGATCGTTACTCATAATTGGCTTTTCATCAAAAGACTCCGTTTGGGCCTCCTGATTTTGCAATTCAAGGCTTTCCACCTTGTAATCATCTCCTTCACTTTGACCTATTTCTTCTAGCATAGGGTTCTCGACCATTTCCTGGGCGATAACATTCGTCATTTCCATGTGGGTAAGCGTAAGTAATTTTATCGCCTGCTGAAGCTGAGGCGTCATAAGAAGGCTTTGAGTCTGTTTTAAGTTTTGGCCTAACTTTACTGCCATTACTCTCCTTACATTCTAAATTCTTCGCCAAGATAAAACTTCTTGGCCTTTTCATCTCTAATGATCTCGTCAGGGCTTCCTTTAACCAAAAGATTACCCCTATTCATAATATATGCTCGATCAACTATATTTAAGGTCTCTCTTACGTTATGATCAGTAATAAGAACTCCTATATTTCTTCCTTTAAGCCCTTTGATTATGCTTTGAATATCTCCTACCGCTATTGGATCAACACCTGCAAACGGCTCATCTAAAAGGATGAATTTTGGTTCCAAAGCAAGTGCCCTAGCGATTTCGACCCTTCTTCTTTCTCCTCCTGAGAGTTCACTCCCTTTGGATTTTTTAAGATGATCAAGCCCAAAATCATGAATAAGATTTTCAAGTAAATTTCTTTTTTTAGAAAGAGGAAGAGATCTATTTTCTAAAACTGAAAATATATTTTCCTCAACAGTAAGGTCTCTAAAAATTGATGCCTCTTGAGGTAAGTAACCAATGCCCTTTAAGGCCCTTTGGTGAATAGGATTACTTGTTACGTTTTCCTGTCCAAGGTGAATACTTCCTTTTTCGGTCTTTACAAGTCCGACAATCATATAAAAGCATGTCGTTTTCCCAGCACCGTTAGGCCCAAGTAGACCAACAACCTCACCTAGGCTGACATCCAGACTTAAGTTTTCAACAACGGCCCTTCCATTGTAACTTTTGTTTAAGTTATGGGCCTTTAATTCAATTTTTTCTTGGTTCATTTTAATTTAAACCTCGTATTTGCATCGTCTACCTCGACGACTTCATTATTTATTCGCAAAGTAATCTTATTTCCTTTGATGACATCCCCTTCTTGATAAACTTTGGGATAGCCAGTGAGTACCAAACGATCAA
>JAURDE010000178.1 GCA_030828105.1 Bdellovibrionota bacterium
AGACTTCTAATAATGTTTTCCCCAAAAAAAGCTCATGTACAATCTTATATTCATTTGATGTCAAAATTTTAATTTCAACCTCTTCATTTGATTTATAAAGAATTAAATTCTCTGGTCTATTTATATTATAAGAAAGCTTTTTTGGTTCTTTTCTATTAAACCATAAAGGGCTCACCGTGTAGGAGGAATTAAAAAAAATAAGAGGTTTAATAAATTTCCACTTTTTATTCTCAATATTATTCAAATCGAGTTCCCCACCTCTTTCTTGGCCCATATGAAATATCTGGTCAAACGACCTCTCAAGCCTTGCTAAATCGTAGAGGAAATTAAAATCTTTATAATTTTTAATAAATTCAGGAAATTCTTTTCCATAATTTCCCAGATCTTCAAATTTAGATGGATAGGCCTTAATAAAGCTCAAACACCAATCAAAGAAATCATCATCCCCCATTACAGACCAGACAGCTTCATATTTATACCCTAAAGCTTGAGTTAGCCTCGATCTATAATCTTCTCTATAAACATCAATAGCTTCTTCTAAACTAAGATCACGGCAAGGCCTCCAATCGTAGAGCTGACCATCGTAGGAATCTTTTAAAATAGCTTCTGAAATACGAGTATAAAAATCATCCATTAACCTGACCCCAGATTTTCTTTGCCTCCATGGCCTGTTCCTCTAGAACTGAAAACTCAGGTACATCTTCATCCCACTCTACTAGAGTCGGGACATGAGGCCATTTTTTTACAGCATATTTATAGAGACTCCATACTTCAGGTTGAACAACCCTAGAGTGAGTATCAAATAAAAAATTACCCCGGTCTGAAAAACCAGCTAAGTGAAATTGGGCCACTAAATTTTTTGGTATATATTCTAAATAGACCAATGGATCAAACCCATGGTTCACAGAATTAACATAGACGTTATTAATATCGAGAAGAATCTTACATCCCGATTTCCTTGCAACTTCAGTAAGAAACTCCCATTCACTCATTTCTGAATTTTGACACTCTAGATACGCCGAAAGATTTTCAAGCGCCAAACTTCTACCCAATACTGTTTGTACTTTATCCATTTTTGAAGAAATTCTTTCCACAACTGCTTTAGTATAGGGCAAAGGCAAAAGGTTATGGATATTACTTCCCTCCATACCCGTCCAACAGAGATGATCTGAAACTAAAAAAGGATCAAAGGTATCTATCATACTTTTAAGGCCATCTAAGTAACTTCTGTTAACTTCTGCTTCTAAACCAATATTTAAGGATACACCATGAAAGGCCATCGGATAATCGGCCCTAATGAGCTCTAAAATTTGCCACGGACGACCTCTAGAGTTCATATGATTTTCAGTTAAAACCTCAAACCAATCAATACTGGTTTGAGGCTTATCCTGTAAAAATGGGAAATGTTCAGTCCTAAGACCTACACCAAAAAGAGGATCCATTAGGCCTTGAACTCTCCACCTTTTGCTTCGCAATCTTCTTGATTCATTTTAAGCCACCCCTGACCTTTACATTTATTTTGACCCGCACACCCATGAGACTTACCACCACAAGCACCTTGTCCCTTGCATCCATTTATGCCATGGCATTGTCCCATTGGTGACATTTGAGTTTTAGAGGCACACCCCGAAAGACCCGCTACTATCCCTGTTAGAGCTGCTCCTAGTAATAATGACTTTCCATTCATATTTCTCTCCTTAGAAATTATTGATTATACAATCCTATCTGATCAAAACTGAAATTTCATTGACTTTTCACACCATTGATCGTTTTCTACCGATATGAATACAACGACATGTCCTTGGGACAAATTTAGCCCCGCCACTTTAACATTTTGCGAAGAAAATCTATGCTCTTGGGTAGTACATCCGGCCGAAGCATGGTCTAGTCTTATTATCTCCGCTATTGGCGCCTATATTATATACGACGCGAAGAAAAAAAACCTGCCCATGCTATGGCTTTTTGGTCTTGCAGGAATTCTTGTTGGCCTCTTCTCTTTTGCTTTCCACGCCACAATGACTTTCTGGGGTGAGATTCTTGATTTAGGAAGTATGTACTTAGTTGTATCACTGGCGATTGCCTTTAACTTAAGACGCTACTACCCTCAAATTTCAAAAAAGGCCTTTACTCTTCTCTATGTAGGTATGTCCCTAGGATGCTTAAGTTTACTCGCTATTCATAAGCCAATGGGTAGTGTTATTTTTGGTACCTTTATAGTCTTTGGTGTAGCAATGGAAGTCTATATGAAAGACAAAGTTCGTCCTGAATATAAAGTAGATTATAAATACCTCAAATACTGCTTAGGCACCCTTTTATTTGCTTGGGGTATTTGGTGGTTAGATATTCTTAAAATCGTTTGCAATCCCGCCAATCATATTTGGACTGGTCATTCTACGTGGCACTCTTTAAACGGCGTCTCTATATACTTCCTATATAAACTTTATCAGCAATTACCTGAAATGCTTTGGGAAATGAAAAGGGATGAACTTCCTACAGAAGGACAACTTGCCTAAATAATGTTCAGCTTTTTTAAGTTTAGGTTTATGCTCCTAGACTGATCATAGGAGTCGACCTCTTTCCAAGAAGGCTCGTGAGGATGCCCTAAGATTCTATTTATATCGAGATGTTTCCTATCAGTAACATAGGGGGAGTCCTCTACATTAAGGTCTCTAAGCTCGTTTATTATATCCACTGCTGAGTTTTTGATATCTACGCGGGCCTGTTTAAGCTCTCTAATAATTTGGCCACTTTGACCATTACTGGTGTCTGTATAACTAAGACGATTTACATTTGGAAATTTAAGCATGGCCCATTTACCTCACCTATAAAGTTTCGGATATCCGAGTGTTTAGCTTTAGTTTTTGTGTATACGATTTAGACAGAGACTGAAGCTAACTAACTGATTTCACATGGTGCTCTTTGGCACTTCTGTTGCATTAACAGGGGTAGAGTTTGGAGGATTTATGAAAAAGCTCATTTTATCGATTATGGCCCTACTGATTTCAACACCATCGTTGGCCAGTATTAAATGTCATACACCGCAAAGTCTTAAAGAATTTGTTATTCAAAAAGACACCATTATTCTAAACGAAAGAAACGCTCAGTTTAGTATAAAGGCAAAGGACAGGTATATCTCTAGTGTCAGTGATGCAGAAAAAGTGGCCGTTAGTAAAGTCTTTGAATTTGAAGGCAAGAACTATAAGCTCTTTATAAAAGACATACATCAATTTAGTGAACTAGAAGATTACGTAAGTATACGCTCTATGAATGGGCATATCATTACTTATCCCCTAAATTGCAATTAAGAAATTAATAGAAATTTTGACTCATCAGAGGCCTTAATTAAAAAGGCCTCTTTTTTATTGATAAGAAGAGATTCTCCCTTATTAATATTTTGCGTCTGCCCTCGTTGAAAAACTTCCAAAGAACCTTTCAGACAAACAATTCCTACAGGCCTGTTTATGGCCTCTATTTTTTTTTGTTCTCCTCTGGCCCAACTATAAAGACCTAGAGTGAAGTCAGCGTGTGAAAAGAGTACTCCGTTAGAGTCCAAAACATTTTCTCTATAACGAAAGTACTCTAGATTATTTTTCTCGGGAGAAAATTCAATAACATCCATTGCCTTTTGGATATGAAGCTCTCTGCCCCCTCTATTCCAGTCCCAAACTCTATAGGTTAGACCTGAGCTCTGCTGAACTTCTGCCAGAAAAACGCCCTTACCTATAGCGTGAATAGTCCCAGCAGGAATAACAAAAAAGTCACCTGCTTTCACCGGCACAAAATTAAGAAGTTTTGAAACATCTTCTTGAGAATGAATGGACTGAGTAAGTGTAGTTTTATCTACTCCTGGTCTTAGGCCCAGATATAAACCTGCCTTAGGCTCGGCCTCAAGAACTAACCAACACTCGGTTTTCCCTCTTTGGTTTTCTACTCTAAGAGCATATTCATCGTCAGGATGAACCTGAACAGATAAATTATCCTGAGTATCAATATATTTAACTAAATAAGAAAGTTCTGCACAGATTTCGTTAAGAGGTGTTTCATTGAAAAGGCTTGGCCCTTGCTCAAGAGATGATATCTCCCATGTTTCCCCAATCCCCTTACCAAACCTCTGACCTCCCCAGACCTTTGAGACAAGGTGAGGGCTTAAAAGTAAAAGTCCTTCAGTTTTTAAGTAGTTGGACATTAGAGAATTCTCTCCTAAATAGGGTTTGTTTACAATACGGCACTAAATAACCGAAATATTCGATAAGTGCTTTTTTCTGGAGTAAAATAATAGGTTATAGAATGATAAAAAGTAAGTTGCACCTACCCATTCTTCCTCTTCAAGATATTGTGTTTTTTCCGCACACAGTTATACCAATTACCTTAGAGAACCCCGCAGCAATCAGAATCATAAAAGACTGCTTAGAGTTTAATACTCCTGTCGCAATGCCTCTCGTTGACGGGTATTCCATGTTTGAACCAGGTAGCCCAAGACGCATTGGATCTATAGGGATTCCCATTGTCTTAGAAGAAGGGCCTGGGTTTCTTCGAGTCCTCATTTCAGGAATTGGAAAAGTAAAACTTCTTAATCCCGTACAAGAAATACCTTACGCTATTTATGAAGCGGAAGTTCTTTATGATACTGATGAGAAGAAATACCCAAACTTCAAAGAAGATTCGGACAAATTAACCTTTATGCTTAAAGAGTGGATTAATGAAAACGTGATTGAGGCTTCAGAAAGACAAAGCTTTCTTGCTAATCTTAATACTATTAATCAGAC
>JAURDE010000193.1 GCA_030828105.1 Bdellovibrionota bacterium
AACATTCGCACCTTGAGCGGCCGTAGAAATAAGTATTAAAGTTACAAATAATAGGTGTTTCATCTTTTCTCCTTAGTACATTAAGACACATATGGTTGATTATTTCTGTCTATGCGTAAAGTCAAAAGAAATCAAAGATTCCTTAAATTTTTACAACTTAGGAGTCAATTTGCCACTAATAGAAGGCTATTGTTTTATTAAACTTGGAAAAGACTCTTTAAATTCTCTTGCGAGCTGGTCTTCCAAAGCTTTTTGCCCCATCTGGAAGTTAGGGTACTTCTGGATGAACTTTTTAACAAATTCCTCTACTTCTTCTTGATATAGCTCATATTTTTTTTCATTTATTTTAAGGCCTTTCAATAGCTCCATCACAAATCTCCTTATTTTAACTCGTCAAAATTTTTTCTAGTTTTATTTAATTAGTCAATCAATATAAAGAGAGGTACTTCTATTGCATAAGGAATAAACATGCCTTTTTTGCACTCCATCGAAATGTCATTCCCAAAGAATTACTTTAGTCAAAGTGAGTTAATAAATACGCTAAGTAACTACTGGAAAGATAAAATATTTAACCTTGAAAGAGTAAAAACGATTCATGAAAATGTACTTGTTCAAGGCAGACACCTTGCTTTGATGCCAGAAAAATATTTTGATCTTCTAGATTTTGAAAGTAAAAATAAAGCATTTATAGAAATTGCTTCTAATTTAAGTACCACAGCTGTTGGTAACCTCTTAGAAAAGGCCCAACTAAGTCCACGTGAAATAAGCCTATTGGCAAGTAACACAGTTACAGGTTTCAGTATTCCGTCCCTCGAAGCAAGACTAATGAACAGAATTGATTTTTCACCACAAACAAAAAGAGTCCCATTATTAGGACTTGGGTGTTTGGCCGGTGTTGCTGGAATAAATCGGGTTATGGACTATTTGAAAGGACACCCATACGAAGCTGTTGTCTTTTTTACAGTTGAGCTTTGCTCCCTTACTCTTCAACTTGAAGATTTGAGTGTGGCCAATATTATTAGCTCAGGTCTATTTGGCGATGGGGCCGCAGCGGTTTTATGCGTAGGAGAAAAACATAAACTTGCAAAGAGTTCAAGACTCCAATGGCTTGATAGTCTAAGCTCCTTTTATCCTAATACAGAGAATGTAATGGGCTGGGATGTGAGAAATACAGGACTTAAGATTATATTAGGACAGGATGTCCCCAAAATTTGTTCACAAGAATTACCAAAAGATTTAAAGACCTTACTTAACAAGCACGGTATTTCAAAAGATGAATTAGAGTTTTATATGGCCCATCCAGGTGGGCCCAAAGTTCTTTCCGCGATGGAAGGTGCACTAGGAATAGAAGAAGGATCTCTTAAGCATTCTTGGGATTCACTTGGACAAAATGGTAATATGAGTTCTGTAAGCGTCCTTGATATTGCGCACAGAACTTTAGAAAATGAAAACCATAAAAATAGCATCGGAATTATGGCCGCACTGGGGCCGGCTTTTTGCAGCGAACTAGGACTATATAAATGGATCAACTAAGAACTCTTTATTTAATATTCATTGGAGTCATCGCAATCCAAAGACTTTCTGAGTTATATATTTCAAAAAAGAATAACGACATCCTCAAAAAATGTGGTGCCTTAGAATTTGGAAAAAAACACTTTCTTTATATGAAAATTGTCCATATATTTTGGCTCCTTTCATGCTTTTTAGGGGCCCTTAAAACTTCACCTCCTGAATCAGTGCCCTATTACGCTCTTATTCTATTTTTAATCGGTCAAACCCTTCGGTATTTGGCCATGATTGAACTGGGAAAAAGATGGACAGCAAATATCATGGTACTCCCGGGTGAAGCACCTATTAGAAAAGGTATCTATAAATATATTAAACATCCCAATTACCTAGGCGTTATTATAGAAATGGCCACGCTTCCCCTTTTATGGGAACTTTATGAAATATCCATAATTTTTTCCATATTAAATTTAATTATCTTAAAAGTAAGAATTAGAGATGAAGAACTAGCTCTGATTTCTTACAACAATTATGAAAATCAGATGAAATCGCAAAAACGTTTTTTGCCAGGGTTATTTTAAGATGAATCAAATATTTGAAGATATTGTAAAGATATTAAAAATAGATTGTAACATTGATACTCCAGTTGAAATAACAACCAAAATCCAGGATCTTGAGCTTGATAGTATCGCATTACTAACTTTAATAAGCTCTCTTGAAAACAAATATCAAATTATTTTAGATGAGTCTCGTTTTAACCCAAACCCAGAGACCATTAATGACTTTATTAATTTAATAAAGCAGGCCAAGACCGATTTATGATTCAAGTATCTGACATATTATCAAGGCTTGAGAATGAAACTCATATTGGTGTTACTTTATTTGAAAAGAATATTACTCAGTACAAATTTGTAAACTACAAGACACTTCACCAGGATGCTCTTTGCTTCGCGGCCCACCTTCAATATTTAGGAATCGAAGAAAATCAACCGGTTTTAATAATGCTTCCTAATAACTATAATTTCCTTGTCGCATTTTGGGGTTGTGTTTATTCTGGTGCCATACCTGCCGCGATCTATCCTCCCATGAAGCTTGGAGCACTTGATTTATGGGAAAGCAGGACAAAGTTATTGTCTAAATCATTAGGAGCTCAATATATAGTATCCCAAGACTCTATTTATTGCCTTGGACATAAAGGTGTTGGAAACCTTAAATTAATAGAAACTAAGAACAGAAATAAAAATGTTTTTATAAAACGGCCACTCACAAGGGAACCAAACGATATTGCATTTATCCAATTTAGTTCAGGAACGACGTCGACACCTAAACCTATTGTGATTACTCAGAAAAACCTATTAACTAACTCTGAGGCCATACTTAAAGAGTTTTTTATAAAAAAGGATCGAGTGCACTCCTGCGCAAGTTGGCTACCCCTTTATCACGATATGGGACTCGTTGGTGCAATGATATGTAGTTTTCGAGAAAAGGGAAATTTTTATTTATTAAGACCTGAGGTTTTCCTCGCTAATCCAGCAATATGGTTTGAGGTAATAAATAAGTTTCGCGTTAATTTTACTCTTGCCCCTAATTTTGCTTTTGATCTATGTCAGAGAAAGATTAGTGATCAACAGCTTTTAAAATTCGATCTCTCATGCTTAGAGGTTATTTTAAATGGTGCTGAAAATGTCTCCTATAAAACACTAAATGATTTTATACATAAGTTCCTTAAGTCAAAACTAAACCCTTTATCAATTATGCCAGTTTATGGAATGGCCGAGGCCACACTTGGTGTATCCTTTTCGCCTCACTTAAAAGGCCCTCAATTCAAAAGGTTTAATAAAGAAAGTTTAATTTTAGAGGGTAAAGGAATTGTTGATAAAAATGGTGTGGCCTTAGCATGTTTAGGTAGACCTGTCGAAAATGTTCGTCTTAAAATTAAAAATGAGTTAAATGAAGA
>JAURDE010000229.1 GCA_030828105.1 Bdellovibrionota bacterium
AATGCAAAGAAGTTTTCCGGCGTAATCAACCTTATTGTCGATAAAAGTGTAAAATATTCTTTCGTCAAAAAACTTATGTATACTGCTGCAGAGGCGGGTTATCAAAAATATAAGTTTGTTGTTCGAGGAGAAGAGTAATCTCAAAAAAGAATTACAGTTCCCACTAATACAACTAATGCTAAATTTAGATATAAATAGCGAAATTTGTGATTTTCAGCCTTAAGCCTAAAATAACTCAAACCAAGAAAAAATAAAGACCATATAATTATTAAAGATTTATACAATGAGCTTCTTGCCTCTAACTCAAAATCGGCCCCACCCATTAGCACTGGTCCTAAGAGCAAAGAAATAAAAATAATATTCATTATATTTTTTTGTATTTTTTCATTCTTTTCTAACCCTCTCATAGGATGATCTTGATAGCGTATCAGCAATGGGATATTCTTAAGATCTAATATCTTAAATTTGTTATAGGATTTAACAATAAAGGAGCTAGAGTTTTTCTTCCCGAGACCGTTCCCTAGTTTTCCTAAGTAAATATCGTTCACAAATAAAGCGAAAAGAAGAGCAACACCATAATCCCCTACATCTATTCTTCCATCAAAAAACTCATAAATACAAAGCACGGGAAAAAGAAAAATAAGAATAAAGTTTGTCGGTCCAATCTTGGATATTATTCGTTGAAGTTTCATACTATGACCTCAACATACATTATAGCTCTCTTAGGAAAATAATTCAGGAGTCTTGTTGTAAACTCCTGAAATCGTATGACAATAAATTTTATTTATTAACGGGGTAGAAGTTAAATGGTTGATTTACCTCGACTTCACCGCCTCCTAGAGGAGCAGGGAATTGAATACCTCGAAGAACATTTACTACACAACCACGAACATTGGCCGGTATACTTCCAGACGTGGTGCTTACTCCAGCTTTGGCGACATTTCCTGAAGCACCGATAGTAAAGTTCATATCGACGACACCAGAGAAAGTCGATGAGCTTCTATCAAGTACCTTTTGATAGCAATGCCTAAATTGAGGTAAATATTCTCTTAAGATCTTCCTTATAATATCTGGATCCATACTTCCTAATACAACAGTTTTATCAGGGATACCTGCGGTATAGATGGTCTTCTTATCTACAATTCCCTTAACACCTGCAGATGTATCAATTTTACCAGAGACGACACCACTTAAACTACCAACATTAGTTGTAACCTTAGCGGTTGTTATAGTTGCTCCTGCTGAAACTGATGTTACAGAGGATATTTCACCGGCCGATCCTCCCACTGCTATTTTTTTAATACTTGGAGCTACCCCTCCCTTGGCCGCAAGCCTATTAAGAGTTGATTTAAAATCAATTGATTTATAAGCGTCAACCTTACCAAGACTTTTTACAACAGCTGCTTTGGGAGCGCTAACTTTAACAACTTTTTTAGGGCCAGCAGGCTTACTAACTTTTTTAACTTGAGGACTTACCTTCTTAATTTTTACAGTTTGCGGCCCCTTATTTGGCTTGGCCAATTTTGGAGGCTTAACTTTAACCACCTTTTTAGGTGGTGTGGGAGCGATCTTTTTAACAACTTTCTCAGGTGCTTTCTTAACAGGCTCTTTAGGCGGTTTAGGCTTGACTTCTTTTTTAACTTTTTCAACTTTTGGTGCTTTAGCCTGAGGAGCTATTTTTTTGGGTTTATAAAGAATAGAGGCTATCCTTTCTGGATCTTTTTCTTTTTCTTTCTCCTTATCAACATCAACGGCAAAAAGAAAACTAAGAAAGATAGCAACGGCAATATAAATAATTAAAAGATATTTATTAAGGTCGCGGTCCTTTGATAAAATAGGTGCTCTTGCGACCTTAGGAGGTTGATCTGTTCTTCTAATAAAAATTTCGATGTCATTCTTTTTTAAGATCAAAATGTCATCATCATTTATAGGATATTGATTTGATGTCGAAATCTCATTATCCGCTAAATAACTAACTTCATATCCTTCAAAATGATAAGCAATAACATTATTATTTTCTATCTTAAGAAATTCTATTTTTTCCTTTACCCCTAAATGCACAAACTCTACTTCATTTTCAGATGGATCTTTTCCTGTAAAATAATATAGGCCATTCTTTTTTGGCAAATAATCAACTGAATAGATTTTACCACTATAAAGAATAACAACTTCCACAGCTTGTTTATCAATATGGTATTTAAAAATGGGCAAAAGTTCTTCTGTATCTTCAAAGATATATTCACTATATTGGGCATTAGGATCAGAGGCCAAAGGATACTCAATCTTTGTTTTTTTAGAATCAGAAATTATCGTTGCCTCTGGAATTTCCGGGGCCTTCTCATGAAGAATTGGGGGAACTAGTGGGTCGATTATATCTAGGACAGGTGGTAATTCTTTTTTCTTATATTTAT
>JAURDE010000111.1 GCA_030828105.1 Bdellovibrionota bacterium
CGATAAAGCTGCTGAAGAAAGGTTTAAAGAAATTATCCAGGAGTTAAAAACTAAAATAAACGCAGAAAAAGGTAAGCAAGTTTATCTTAATGCAGTTGCTGGAGACAATATAGATCATACAGTGAGTGATCGTGAAAACTATATGGGATTTAAGTTAGAGTCAAGAAAGTCCATATATCTTAAAAAGCTACAACGATCACTAGATAAAGTTAGAAATGGGACATATGGAAAATGTGAGGATTGTGATGGCCCCATAGAGTCGAGAAGGCTTAAAGCAAGACCTACGGCCAGCTACTGTATTAATTGTAAAGAAGAACAAGAAAGAGATGAAAGTCATCAATTGTATCAAAAGAAATCTCATACTCTTGGTAAAACATTTAGTGATCAAAATATTATTGAATTTCCCAAAAGTAATGATTTTGATAATGACAAAATCTTACCCTTTCAAAAGTCAAATATGGTTAAAAAGTTAAATTAAGGGAGCGTAATAACGCTCCCTTTCATCCTTTACTGAAAGTTAGGGCCAGCGTATAAATGGGGGTATGCAAAACTATACCCTCATAATGCCCTCCGAAATAAAATATCCTATAATTGTAAGTAGTCCTCACTCAGGTACTGCATTTCCACAAGACTTAAAGCACCTTTTTGAAAAACCTATCTTAGAAAGTCCGAAAGATGCTGATTGGCATGTAGATAAGTTGTATAGATTTGTTACCGATCTTGGAATTCCTCTGATGAGTGCAAATTATTCAAGATATGTCATTGACCTTAACAGAGGACCTCAAAATGAGTCTTTATACAACGATGGGCGAACACTAACTGGACTTACACCACAAAAAACCTTTTTTGGAGATGAAATCTATCGGGATGGTTATTGCCCAGATCAGGTTGATATTGAAAATAGGCTAAAAGACTATTATTGGCCTTATTATGAAAAACTAGAGGAGATAATCTCTGGTATTAAGGACAAGTTTGGTAAGGCCCTTTTGTGGGATGCTCATTCAATTAAAAGAAACGTACCCTCAATTAGATCAACTCCTTTCCCTGATCTTATCCTTGGTAGTAACGATGGAAAATCCTCACCAAATAATATAATTGAAGTCGCTCTTAAAGATTTAAATGAATCCGAATTCAACGTTCAACATAATGATCCCTTTAAAGGTGGGAATATAACTCGATTTTTTGGTAGGCCAAAAGAAAATATATTCGCTCTTCAATTAGAAATGTCACAAGACTTATACCTTGATGAGTCCAATAACGTATTTAATGAAAAAAAATCTAATGTCATGATAGAAGTATTAGAGAAAACGCTGTTGAACTTAGGAGAAAAACTTTTATGATTTTATGGGAAGTGGAAAAGATCCTTTTTAAAGATGGGGTTAAAAATCAGGTTTATCTTGAAACTGATTCTTCAGGTAAAATAATTAATATCAATTTTGAAAAAGCTGATAAGGCATACTCTGAAATAAAAATAATAAAGGGCCTCGTTCTTCCTGGCTTTCAAAATGCTCACTCTCATAGCTTTCAATATGCTATGGCAGGTATGAGTGAAAACCTTCAAGAAGGTCACGAGGATGATGATTTTTGGAGTTGGCGAAATCATATGTATCAACTTGCCTTGAAAGTTAACCCTGACCAATTAGAATCTATTGCTAAAATGCTATACAGTGAAATGTTAAGGCTTGGATATACCCAGGTTGCTGAGTTTCATTATCTCCACCATGATGAAAGTGGTAAAGCATATTCCCAAAAAAGCGAATTATCCGAAAGACTTATGCGCGCGGCCCAAGAAGTTGGTATAAGACTTTGCCTTTTACCTATCTTTTATCAAAAAGGTGGTTTTGGGGTAAACCCTTTAGAGCAACAAAAAAGATTTATTACTGCAACAACGGATGATTACTTTAAATTTCTTGAAGAAATACAGAATAAGGCAAAAAGCTATGATCTATGTAATGTTGGATGTGGAGTGCATTCACTGAGGGCCGCTGGGCAAAATGAAGTAAGGGAAATTATTGAACAACGTTCAGGCCCATTTCATATTCACATAGCAGAACAAATAAAAGAAGTAGAGGAGTGCTTATCTCACTGGGGAAAAAGACCAGTACAATGGTTATGTGATAAAACCACATTAGATGAAAATGTATTTCTTGTTCATGCTACTCACCTAGACCAATCAGAAATAAAAGAGCTAGCAAAGACTAAGGCCCAAATTGTTGTATGCCCAACTACTGAGGGCAACCTTGGTGATGGGATAATTCCTCTTGTTGAGTTCGAAAAACTAGGGGGGGCCTATAGTATAGGTAGTGATTCTCATATTTGTCTTTCACCTCAAGAAGAAATCAAACTGTTAGACTATGCCCAAAGGTATAGACTGAGAAAAAGAAATCCCTTAATTCAAAAAGCGGGACAAGATAGTGCTCAATATCTTCTTACCAAAACGTGGGAGTCAGGAAGAAAGTCATGTGGCCAAGGTGCTGATTATGACTTTTTTACGGTAGGGCAAGATTTCGATGCCGTTATTATAGATACGGAGCACCCGAGCTTACTAGGAAAGAAAGATCAAGACCTATGTGCAAGCTTTATTTATGCGGCCGATACCAATGCCATCAAAGATACAATTGTGCGGGGAAGAAAATATAGCAACCTTCAACGAGATCAAATTAAAAAAGATTATAAAAACAGCTTGAATTCACTTTTTAAATAAAAAAAAAGGCCCTATCAGGGCCTTTTTTATTTTAAGCATTTAAGAATGGAGCATTATCACTTTTTTTTAAAGGCTCACTTCCATAAGTTGGAGCACCATTTTTATTTTCCACATAAAAATCTCCAAACTTTTTCATTTGATCATGAAATTTGAGAGCAAGTTCCTTGGCCAGTACATCATAAGAATCCTTATCTTCCCAGCATAAATTAGGAATTAAAGTTTCTCTTGAAATATCTCTAACATTTTGAGGAATTTCTAATCCAAAGATAGGATCTTTTTCAGAGTTTACCTCTTCTAATTCATTATTTTGGATGGATCTAATGATTTCTCTTGTCGTTTTAAGAGGGAATCTGAAGCCTTTACCATAAGGGCCTGAACTCCAGCCAGTGTTTACGAGCCATACATTGATGTTGTACTCGTCTAGATACTTACCTAATAACTCAGCATAAACTTTAGGATGTCTTAGCATAAACGGAGCACCAAAACATGTTGAGAAAGTTGCAGAAGGCTCTACAACACCAATCTCTGTACCTGCTAATTTTGCTGTATATCCGAGTACGAAATAGAACATGGCCTGTTCTTTACTTAATTTTGCTACAGGAGGAAGAACACCAAAGGCATCAGCGCAAAGGAAGAACATGTTCTTAGGAAGCTCACCCTTAGATGATTTTTCAAGTCCATCTATGAAATCAAGAGGGTAACTTGAACGACCATTTTCACTTATAACCTTACTATCAAAGTCTATAACACCAGATTTTTCATCCATTTCTACATTTTCACAAATGGCACCAAAACGATTTGAGGCCCTATAAATACCGGGCTCTTTTTCTTCAGATAATTCATAGGTTTTAGCATAACATCCACCTTCAAAATTAAAGACACCTTCGTGACTTAAACCATGCTCATCATCACCAATGAGAAAAGTACCTTCATCTGTTGAAAGAGTTGTTTTTCCAGTTCCAGATAAACCAAAAAATACTGAAACATCACCATCTTTTGTTCTGTTTGAACCTGCGTGCATAGGAAGGATATCCATATCAGGTAAGAGATAGTTCATAACGCAAAACATAGACTTCTTTATCTCTCCTGCGTAACCAGTTCCAAGAATGATAGTCGTATTTGTTTCAAAGCACGTTGTAATAATGGTTTCGCTTTTTGTATCAAACTCAAGAGGGTCAACTTTTAGATGAGGAGCGTGAAGAATAGTAAAGTCTTTCTCAACTAACTCTCTTTGTTTTTGTCTAAAAAGATGATTTGCAAAAAGAGCATTGTGTGGGTGAGTTGTTATGACTCTAACCCCCATATTATGTGTATCATGGGCCCCAACACTTCTTTCTGTAATAAAAAGATCATGTCCATTTAGATAATTAATTACTTTATCTTTTAGTTTATTAAATGTTTGTGGGGTCATTTTGTGAATGGAGTTTTCCCACCAAATTTTATTTTCCGTTTCAGGCGAGTAAACAACATATTTATCACCAGCGCTTCTTCCAGTGTGTTTTCCCGTTAGAACAACAAGCGAACCATCTTTACTTAGCTTTCCGTGTCCTAATCTAACACTATTTTCAATGAGGAAATTATTAGGATAGTCGAAAAAAATGTTTCTATCTCTTAGGTCTAGTTTTAGACCCATTTGGCTATAAATTGTTTCATTCATATGAGATCCCTTAACGTAAAATTAAAATATAGCGGTCAATATAGACCCGTTTAACCAAAATGTAACCGTTTAATAACACTAGTTTGAAAAAAGGAAAGGAAAAAACACTAACTCATTAAAATAATTGAAGAATTGTGAATAATATAGCAAGCTCATATCTTATGATATTTAGATCGATTTTTGCTCTCTTGATTCTAACAGTTATTAAGGTCCTAGCGAGGTTCTTTTACGATGTGAAGGCCATTTGGTTAGACCATCCAGATACTGACCCATGGGAGGGGGTAAGGATTGTATGTTTTCTTAATCATACCAGTCTTTATGAACCCCTTTTTTTAGGCGCTCTGCCTTGGAGGATAATGTGGAGAGTCGCCTCTAAACTTGTTGCACCAGGGGCAGATATCACCCTCAAGAGACCAATTGTTGGGCGCTTTTTTAAATTTTTGGCACCGGGGATGATACCGATTACAAGAAGACGCGATGCGTCTTGGACCTATTTTATGGAGCACATCCATAAAGACAGTTTGGTCGTTATTTTACCAGAGGGACGAATGAAGCGTTCAACCGGGCTTGATAAGCACGGCAGGCCTATGTCCGTGCGAGGTGGAATTGCTGACATATTAGAGTTTATGAAAGAGGGGAAAATGGTTATCGCTTATAGTCATGGTCTGCATCATGTGCAGGTACCTGGAGAACCAATACCTAGAATTTTTAGAAAAATTAGAATCAACTTAGAAAGGGTTGATATAGAAGGTTTTATTAAACTGGTTAATGAGCAAGATGGCACCGACTTTAAAACAAAAGTCATACAAGAGCTGGAGCGCCGTATGAAAAAAAATTGCCCAAGTAAAAATAAAACTAAAAAATTATAAAAAAAGTTTGAGACTTTTGGAATAAAGGATTTATTGTGAAAACCAGTGATGGTCAAAGACAACTCGCTCTATTTTCCTCTCAGGAAGTTGGAGTGAGAAAGGCACCAAGAAAAAGACTTCGAATTTTAAAGGATAAAGAGAAAGAGGGGATCTTTTTCTTGGGAGATTTCCTTGTGGGGCCTTCAAATAAAGAGTCTTATGTACTCGCTAAAGAAGTTATTGCCCATCTTGGGAAGGACTTTCCATTAGTTCTTTTTCAAGCTACCAGTGGTGTGGGAAAATCTTTTTTATTAGAAATAATTTTTAATGAGTGGAAGAGGAACTATCCCAAGAGGCAATTTTTATTTCTTAATTCTCGCAAAAAAATTAATTTTAAGGACCTATCAGAAATCGATGGAATTGTCTTTGATGATATTTGTAAGGCCTCTCTGAATCCGTCCTTTAGAGAAGAGTTTTTTCCTATTTTAGAATATATGATTAAAGAATCTAGGCCCTTAATTTGTTCTGGCTATGGCCCTAATCTTGATCAATTAAGAGAAGTAGATAATAGATATTATAACAAGCTATGCTCAGGTTTAAATAAAACTTTAGGCCGTCCTGATGCCTTGGTCATAGGTCAGTATTTTGAAAGAAAGCTTGGCCCTATTTTTACCAATAAAAATGACCTTAAATTTCTTCTTTATAAACCATGGGCCAACCATCTAGAGATGCTAAGCTTTTGTCAGCGAGTGTTTTGGTATAAAAAATTTAATGAGAAGTCTTTACTAAATATTTCTGATTTGGAACTTCTTTTTAGCTCGGGCACAGTCATTAAAAATGGCCCAGAATTCCTATTAAAAAAGATATCAGAAAAATATCAAGTAAGTATTAGTGATATTTTATCTCCAAGTAGGAGGAAGGATCTGGTTAGACCCCGACATGAGTTAATTAAAGTTTTACATGAAGAGCTTGGATTGACTGTAATTGAAATTGCGAGGTTCTTAAAACGGAATCATTCTAGTATTATCTACGCTCTAAAAAAATAAAGTCATTCTTTAGCAATAGATTAAATGAGTCTATTAATCCGAAATACGCTTTTATCTTAGGAGAAAATTTCCTACTGCTTATTCCTTGTACCTATCTGAGGTACTCTAAGGTTAAATAAGTGAGGGAATATGAGTAAATTTATCTTAATAGTCATTTTAGTTTCTTCTTTTGTAAGTTGTTCAAAGTTTAAAAGAGTTACTGACAAAAAGACCGCAACAAAACAGGAAGCAGAAATTGATGAACTAGAAGGACTTGATGGTCTTGACGAGTTTGAAGGTGATGATTTGATGGCCGAAGAACCTAAGCAAAAAGAAGATAAATTATTAATTGAACAGGCCGATGAACAAGCTATAACTCCAGAAATTAAAAAGGAAACAGTTGCTAGCTACACAGTTCAATCTGGCGATACTCTTATGCTGATAAGTTATAAACTTTACGGTCATCATAAGGAGTGGAGAAATATTTTTAGAGGTAATAAAGAGGCTATTGGGGCACCAGGGAAATTAAAAGAAGGAATGCAACTAACTTATTTTCCTCCTCAGAAACCGGTGCAAAAACCAGAAGGCCAACCATATCTCATAAAGGTCGGGGACTCATTGAGTTTGATATCTGGTAAAGTTTATGGAGATATAAAACTTTGGAGACCAATCTTTAATAACAATAGTTCTTCCATAGATGATCCAAATCTCATTTTTGCGGGTTTTACTATATATTATCCAGAAAAAAATAGTCAGAATCTAGCTTCTTATTGAAATCATTGAGCCAATACTTTTTGTTGAGCTGAAAAAAATTAAAAGCCTGACTCAAATGCTCCGAAAATAGAGTATATGAGTGAACCTTCTAGAAAAATCGAAAAAAGTATTAAAAGAATTACCCTCTTAGGTGGGGGTATTACGGCCTGCTTATTAAGCATTTCAATTCTAGGGGGCCATCAGGCCATTTTAGGGTACAAAACAAGTTTAAAAGAAAGAGATGGATATAGGGAAGAAGTCAAAGATCTTAAGGCCCAGCTTGAACTACTTAAAGAAGAAGAGGTTCTCAAAAGCAACTACTCTGGAAGTGTATCTAAGAAGGTTATATCTCAAAAACTACAAAAATTAAAAGATCTAGAAGAGAGGGCAAAAAATGTTAAGAAAAAATATAGGGAAATAGCTAGTTTGGCCCAAGAACAAGAAATAGATTTTAAAAAATATAGAGAGTACTTTGAGACGGCCGTAATCTCAAACTTAAACGTTAAAGATCAAATGATTTCAGCAGAAAGCAAGCTTCGTGAAAAAGAAAAAGAACGAAAAGGGGTGATGGATTTACTTCAGCAAGCCGCAGGTGAGATAGATAAAGTTAAAAAAGAAAATATAGCAAATAAATACAACTTTCTGGCCTTGCAAAAAAGATTTGAAATTTTAGAAGATAAATACAATCGAGCAAATGAGCAATTAATAAATAATGAAAAAAGACTATTAGAATATAAAAAGAATAATGAACATCTAGAGAATGATAACGTAAAAAAAGACAAGATTATTGTGTTGATGAAGTCCAGAATAAAAATAGAAAAAGATGAAAGGAATAAAATAGAATCTAAACTCAAAGAGGTGTTGATAGATAATAGTGAAAAAAATAAACAGATCCAAAAGATTTCGAAAAATAAGAAAACTTCAGACGAATTATTTAGAAGGTATGAGACCCTTAAAAATGAGTATAATCATTCGGTTGCCTATAATATTAGTTTAACGGAAGAATTAGGCCAGTTGAGAGAAAAAAACCTAAAAATTAATAAAGAAAACAAGACACTATTATTGTCCAATAAAATCTTTGAAAGAAATGTTAAACTAAATAAGAATCTAAAAAAGGATTATCAAAAGCTCAGAAAGCTTTACTCCAAAACTATCAAAAACAATCGGGCCTTAAAAAATAAAAATAATAGGATTAATAATCTAGAAGTGAACTATAGGCAAACCTTGGCCGAGAGAAATATTTACGAAAGTAAACTTCAAAAAGCAGTAAAAGACTCCAGAAGAAAAAGTCGGGCCATGGCCTCATTGGCAAATGAAAATAATAAGATGGAAATTATTAAAAAAGAACTAGGCAAGATGAGAAGACAAAGAGATGGTCTTGTTAGGGAAGTGACAGAGTTAGGTCTAGCTTCTGCACTTAAATACTCCATAGCAAGTTCATTAAAGAAAAACTTCAAAAAACATGGTGTTAGTGCTGATGTAGATATGAAAACGGGCGAAGTTAAAATAAATTTTAATAGATTTTATTTTGGTTATGGGAGTACCAAGTTATCAAAATATATGAAAGAAAAGCTCGCTAAAGTGTTTCCAGTTTATTCAGAAACCTTATTTAATGTGAATGGTATCTCAAAGATGATTAAAAGCGTGGAAATAGTAGGGGCGAGTTCACCTACGTTTAATAAAAAAATTATAAATCCAAACCAGCTTAATTCACCCTTTTACAAAAAAGCGATGGAATATAATCTAGATTTGAGCTATCGAAGAGCAAAATCAATCTTTAAATATATATTTCATAATAATATGCTTGAATTTCCTCATAAGAGTAAAATGTTGTCTAAAGTAAAATTAACAGGACTCGGCTATCTTCAAAGTAAGAAACCTAAAGGAAGGACAATATCTTCATTAGGTACTTGTAAGGAGCTTTCCTGTTCTGAATACCAAGTCGTATATATAAGATTAAATTTAAAAGAATAAAAAAAGGCCTCCGAATGGAGGCCTCGTAATTATTAGATCGCTAGTTCGCTTAACTTTTTAATGAGGTCCTGTGTGTTTTTTAAGAAGTCTTGCCTGTTTTCATCATTGAGCCCCTCACTTGATACATGGGCCATGTCTTCAATGTGGTGACAAAGTCGATCAACAAGTTCTGGATGAGAACCTTTTTCATGAAGCTTCAGAGCATTCAATACTATTGGGTTCGCTGGGTTAATAACCAAAGTCTTCTTCATTGGGAAAGCACCATTATTTCCCATTGAAACGGCCATTTTACTAAAGCGTTTCATTTGCTCATCAGTTTTAAAATATCCGGGAGAGGTACCATTTTTAAG
>JAURDE010000140.1 GCA_030828105.1 Bdellovibrionota bacterium
GTGGCCTTCTTCTTTGTCACTTTTTTCTTAGTGGCCTTCTTCTTCTTACTAGTTTTCTTTTTTATTGCTTTCTTTTTAGTTACTTTTTTCTTTTTTTTGGCCACGTTAATCCCTTCGTTAGAAAATATAGATTGCCGAAATTATACTCCCACAAGTTTATCTTGCTCAACTCTCATCTGTAGGAAGTTATCGTTTTTTTGTCAATAGTCTGTTCTACCACGCCACTCATTAATTGCGCTAGGCCTTAGCATGTTGTCAAAGGTTCCATCAACCAGAGATCTGAGGTCTGAAGGGGCCGTACCATAGTTCGCACTTTCATAGTATAGCCCTCTTTCATTATAATTATACTGACCCCCTGCAAGAACTTTTTCAATAGCGATAAACTTTGTTGAATAAAAATTCCGTTTTCCATTAACGGGACCTGTAAGACCGAAAGGATGTTCTATCATTCCCGCATCATCGGCCCCTCTGCGCATACCGGGCATAAAGGCCGTGTGCATATCGGATTTTGTCATCTCCGAATCAGCTGGCTTAGCATACTCGAAATATGCAAAGCTCTTAAAGCCTGGGTTATCCTTAATCTCTCCGTCAAGCCATTCTCTAACATTAAGTCTAAGAGGTTTTATTGAACACTTTGTTCCAGTTCCTAGGAAGAAGTGATAAAATTTAGCGGCCAAGGCTTGCTGGTCACATTCTAAGTCTAAACTGCCATTGTGTATTGTATCTGCCGCTGCTTTATACGAACCTCCACCTTTTGTGGCCGCATTCTGTATAGCTGTTGCTACTGAATCAAGTGCATCAGTGAAGGTATCAATAGAGGCCTTATTATCATTGATATATTGGTTTACAATATTTTCAACACTAGCAGGGTCGGCATACATTAAATTGTCTGAAAAAAGCGGAGCGTATAAGGAGTAACCTCCATTTGAGTCTATGCTAATATTAAATTGTGAGGCGAAGTTATCGTTTGGATCTGAAACTGTAGGTACAAGGTAGTTCATAACTTCATACGGTGTAGGCTTTTTCGAATTAATGATTGAGTTGTTTATATCCTCAGCTGACATCGTACCACCCGCAGGATCTTTTTCTAGATTTGAGGCAAAAGAAATAAATTGGTCTTTATTGTATAGTCCTAGTGTTTCAATAGAAGCTTTTGAAGCTGGTTCTCCACCTGGGTCTTCTAGAGACTCTATGATTTTTGCGCCTCCTGCTGCATCTCCAATCCCAGACAAGTTGCCTTTCGTAAAAGTATAAAGGAGGTTGGGAATTGCAAATGTTGTTTTAGCAGCACTTCCTGGAGGGCCTCCAATAGGGGTTTTATCGTCTACGACCCAAAAATCTGAATCGTGGGGAATAGGATCACCTGCTTTCCAAGCGGAAATGCTTTTTATATCTATACCAGAAAGATAAGCCGCTGATCTGTTGTTTTGATCTTGTCGAGGAGTAATTGTACTATCCCCAGATGTCCCAAAGAGGCGAGGGCCAATTCTGGCGCCAAAAGGCTTTGCAGCTGCATAGGCCCTGATTCCAATCCCACCAGTTTCATCAAAGGGATAAAATAGGCCTAAATATTTTGTTTGGCCCTTTACTGCGTAATAGGTCAGCATTCTTGGGTTTTTCATAAATCCAAAAATGTAGGCCGGAACAGGTATGGCAGTTTTCGAGCTTGGGCAGTTACCTTCCATTTTTGTAGAACCTTCAAAACTTCCTGTATTAGTTACGAAGGTTGTGAAAAAAGTTACGAGATTGAGAGGCACAATTTCAAGATCTAAGTATGTTTTCGTTAAAGCACTTTTACCCCATCCATTTATTGTTTTATTTTCTATGAGGTATCCACTTAAACTACTATTTTTAACGACCTTAGTTTCGGGAGAGATTTCAGTAAGTCTAAACTCAGATACCAGTGGGTCACTACTTTTTCTATCACCTCCACCTAAGTTTCTTATCGCAGACCAAAAAGCCTTTATAGGTCTTTCATTAAAGGGGACATCAGAATATTGATTATCTAAAGTATCAACGGTCATACATGCCTCACCACCAAGGCATATTGGCTGTTCGATTGCAGGACGGTTAACAATAAGTTCTAAGTTTCTCATTCGCAAAGCAAGCTCAAGTGCCTTAGGCCATGCACCTAATCTATCTGCCGCAATACTTGAAGCAACAGGGATGGGAGAAGATTTAGTACCAAAGGCCCAAATCATGGCAACTCCAAAATTGAGATCACTTCTTAAAGAACAGTCCTTTGCTTTTGTGGCAACAACTGAATTTAAGAATTTCTCGTGTGCATCTCCTACACCAGGTAGGTTGGCCGTTTTGAAGCGTGGTAAACCTGGTAGGGAGTATGTGGCACAAACATTTGAAGTTTTGGCCTGATGTATACATATAGAAGGAATATTGAATTTATCATAAATAGATGTGTTATAAGAAGGATCCCCTTGTTTAAAAAAAACAGGAAGTCTAAAATTTACGCCAGTACCTGGTTGACCAAGCTCTGAGTCGGATCCATTTTCGAAAGCAGTGTTGCCAGCATTAAGGGCCGTTCTTGGTAGTGCTTTTTGGCCAATAACATAATATTTAAACATCCATTCTTTATAGACGTTTCTTAATTCCCAGTTGAGGTAACCGATGTTGGTGAGTTGTCTTGCTTGAGTAGCGGCCCCTGACCATGCGGCCGCATCCACGGCATTTTGTAAGTTAATTTTCGCTTTAACAAAAAGGCCTACGTTTATCACCATGGCCATCATAGTAAGAATGATAATGAGGCATATGCCAAGAAAGACACTCATTTGCCCTTTTTCACTACGGAATAATCTTTTGTCTTTTTTATGCATGCTAAGGTTATTTTATCTGGCCAAGAGACGAAGTGGCAATTTTTGCCGGTGACTATCAATTACCAGTGACTGGTTCGCTCTGATACCGGCCTGTCATCCTCGGGTATAGGTGCCTGAAATTTAAAGAACTAATTTGGTACGGGGTTTGAAGTCTTTAAAGTACCCCTAGTTTGTCGAGCTAGAGGGTGCTGAACGTGGGTTGGACTCGGCATTCCCTCCAAGTTTCCCACCTTTATGTGGTTCGTACTTCAACGTACGGTTCTTTTCTCCGGGTCCCGAGGGGGATCCGGAGTTCCTTTCCTAGACTTCAAATAATTGATGTTCATTTGTTAGAATAGAGACAGGAGTAATTGTTGTGGAAAGCTTTCATAATTTAAACCCCCTTGAAAATAGAATTTATAAGCTTAAGAAACCGGCGTTTAGGTTTTTGTGTCCTTTATGTAGGACTGAAAGAGAGTTTTCTACGACTCCAAGACTTAATCGTTTTCATTTTCTTCAGATAACTTTTTTAACTTCTGTTACTTCGATAGTTTTTTATCCAATGACCGGATTGAAAATTCTCCCAATTTTCTTTTTGTATTGGTCCTTATTTGAAATTATGGTGAGAGTACGTTTTAAAAGTGAAATACCTTGTCCACATTGTGGGTTTGATGCAACTTGGTATAAAAAGGATGTGCGCATTGCACGAGAAAAGGTTAAGCAGTTTTGGGAGCGTAAAAACACTGTTGAAGAACCAGAGCAATCCATCGAAGATGAAAAAGAGGTCGTAACTGAAGCTTAGCGCACCGCTTTTTTCACAAAATATGTTTTCACTTCCCCATTAAAATTTTAATCTATGTCCTTTAGAGAAGTCAGCAAAGTTGCATAGTCAGTTATACCTATTGTGGTGATAATTTGTAATTCCACGGGTGTGAATTAATTAGAATGTGAGGAGATTTTATGAGTGTTAACAAAGTAATTGTATTAGGAAGACTAGGACAGAACCCAGAACTAAAGTATACCCCGTCAGGAGTTGCCGTCTGTAATTTTTCATTGGCCACAAGTGAGAATTGGACAGATAAAAATGGTCAAAAACAAGAGAGAACGGAGTGGCATAGAATTGTTGTTTGGGGAAAGTTGGCCGAACTTTGTAATCAGTATCTTTCCAAAGGAAGACAAGCTTATGTAGAGGGCTCTCTCCAGACAAGATCTTGGGATGATAAAAATGGTATGAAGAGATATACTACTGAAATTAACGCAAAAGTTGTTCAATTTATTGGGGCCCAAGGCTCTGTAAGAGAGGATAACTCAAGAGAGATGAATCAAGATACGAACGCAAACGTTGCTGAAAACCAAAACTTGATGTCACAAGATTTTGATATTTCTTCAGATGCAAATTTTACAGCGGATGATATTCCTTTTTAGACAATAAAAAATATTTAATTTATTTCTATAAAAGCCTCACTTAGAGGCTTTTTTTTTTATTAAACACTCCAACGTTTCGATACGTGATAATATTCGATATAGGAGGAAGAGTGTTTAAAGTTTCAAAATATTGGTTAATATTCAATTTTTTAGTTTTTACCTCATTAACATATTCATATGATTATATGGACGGTCAACAGCAAACTATTGATATGAGAGGCTGGTCTGACAGTCAAAAACGTCAATGGTACGAATATCAAAGAAAAAGTATAGAGAATATGCGTCGTTTGGAACAAGGTTCACAAATGAATGAAACTAGAGGGACAGTAATGGAGAGTGTATTTGGCAATCTTCAAAATGAGGCCCAACAAAAGCTTGAAAAGGCCAGGGCCTTAAGGGCCAAGGCCGAAGAAAATCGTAGAGTAGGCTTTGGTAAATTAATTCTTAGTTATGAAGATTTTTTAACTAGAAAGCTCGTGAACGTAGATATGGGTTTAGGAAGTCAGAAGCATAGGTTTGGATGCTACTCAACGGATGCTTCCTCCATGGGTTTTGTGGCCCAAGGATCACAGAGCGGAGTAGAAAGAAACATCCAGGTTTTGGCCCAAAACCTAGGACAAGGATCACAAGAAAATCTAGTTATTAATATTAAGAATGGTAAAAGAGTCCTTCCCTTTGTCTTAAAGCAAGGAACGTTTAAACGATATGGGAATAGAAAAGTAGGTGAAATCGCAATTTTAAGACAGGTATATTCCAAAGATAAAAATAATAAGATCATAGGAAAACTCAACAGGGGTAAATTGCAGTACTACGGCTGTGCTCAGGATCAAGGACCCAGTAACAGTGGTGACTACGGTGGTGGCGGCTACGGTGGTGGCGGCTATTAAATAAAAAATATTTAAGAAATTCTCTTTTAATAACTCTTAGCGAGTTACCGATAAGGTTCTCATATGACTACGAGAGAGGAAAGTCGATATTTTTCAGTACCTATAGAGCTTGTAACCACAGGAAAACCAATCACGTATGATTTATGGATTAATTCATCTTCGAGACAAAATAGAGTCCATTATGTTCGTATTTTTAAGGAGGGTGGGGCCCTATCTTTTGAAGATCTTCAAGGTTTTAAGAAAAAATACTTTCAACTTTATGTTCATGAGGACCATCGAGATAAATACACTAAATCCTTAGTGGCCAGTGAAACTGCAACAGACGAAGAGAAAACTGAAGTTGTCAAAGATATGGCGATTAATTATTTAGGTAAGGTTTTCGATCCTGGACGTGAGTTTACCACTGAAGTCTTAGAAGAGGCGATTGAGGGTTGCCGAGAGTCTGTTGAGCATATGGTAGATGTAGTTAAGGATTATGATATTAATGAACTCAGATCTCTTATAGGAAATTTGAGTTTTCATGATTTTTACACCTATGACCATTCAGTGAATGTTTCTATGTATGCAATTATTATTTTTAAAGCATTGATGCCTAATGCACGTAAGGATGAACTTACTCTTGCAGGGCTTTCAGGAATGCTACATGATATTGGTAAGCTAAAAATACCTACTGACCTTATCAATAAGGCCGGAAAATTAGATGATGATGAATTTAAGGTTATTCAAACTCACCCTGGACTTGGAAAGGAATTGATAGAGTGTCAAAATGCAGATTGTCCAGGTATCGACTTTGATATTATTAAAAGAGTGGTTTATGAACATCACGAAAACTATAACGGTACTGGATATCCTAACAAGATAGCTGGTGATGAAATTCATATTCTTGCCCGTATTGTGGCCATTGCAGATTTCTTTGATGCCATTACGACAAAAAGAAGTTATCACGAGGTCCTCTCTACCCCAGATGCTCTTGCCGTGATGGATAGAACAAAGGGTAAAAAATTAGACCCTAAAATCTTTGATACTTTTTCATCAACTGTTAATAATTTTGGAACAGGTCATATTAATATGGGCCTTCCTGATAGTTTTGATCCTTGCCAGCCTCAAAATGAGTTGCCATTTGTTAAGGACAAGGCCAAAAAACAAAACCACGACCTCTTTCAAAAAGAGAACACCTATGGAAAGGTTAAAAAGGCTTCCTAGAATTACTTCTTATCTTCTTTAACAGGCTTTTCTTCTTCTTTTTTCTCAACGGCCGCAGGAGCTACATCTCCAAGAGGAATGGCAACCGCTTTTTCTGAGTCGAGAAGAGACTTTGAAGATTGATTACTTTTTATTCTCGCTAGGTTTAAAGAACCACCGAGAAAAAGAATAGAGAGAACAACTGTTATTTTGGATAGAATGTTTCCTTTTTGCGCTCCTGTAAAAACGCTATCACTAGAACCGCTAGAAATAAGACCTTGTTCTGCTCCTTTACCAAATTGCAGGAGAACAACAATAATCAGAAGAACCGAAATAATTAGTTGGAGAATCATTAAAGTGCTAAACATATCTATCCTTAGGGATTAAATTCAGGGTCCTAAAATACACTGAGAGTCAGAAATTATCAAGGACCCTGAAATTGTTAATTTTCAAATACTTACAGCCTTTTCAACCATTTCAAAATAGCTTTGGCCTTTAAGGGATGCACCTCCTATGAGGGCCCCATCAATATCTTGCTTCTCAAGGAGCTCTTCAATATTAGCTGGTTTTACGGATCCACCATAGAGGATCCAAACCTTTTGAGAGTCGACTTGAAAATGTTCCTTTAAAAATCGTCGTATGAATTGATGAGCATCATTGGCCTGATCTGGCTTAGCTGTAAGCCCTGTACCTATGGCCCAAACAGGTTCATAGGCCACTACAAGATAGGGAAGGTGGGAGTCTGAGAGTCCCTCAAGCCCGTCTCGAAGTTGTCTTTCAAGAACCTCATGAGTTTTATTTGATTCACGCTCTTCAAGGGTTTCTCCTACACAGAAGACGGCCTTATGTTGATGCTTCATGCA
>JAURDE010000119.1 GCA_030828105.1 Bdellovibrionota bacterium
GTTCATTTTCATCAAGCTCTATATGACGTTGTAAATAGTAGTTTAATTTAGGATGTTGAAAGGAAGATTTTTGAGTATTTCTGTTTATGGCCTTAAACATCATAGGAATAATATCTTCTCTACCATAAAAGAAGGCCGCAGCTACTTGATGAGGGCCTTTTCCATTAACTAAGTCTAGGTTAAATTTAGTAAATTGATATATTTCTATTGGTAGTTTTCTAACCTCTCTACCATCAATAAAATCTAAGACCTTACTATAGTCAGCTCCAACTTCATCCATCGCCTTTAGATAAAGGGTAAAATGGTCGCAATATCCACCCTCTCCATCCTCATCACTCTCTTCGGCGACAACAATTTCATTAATAAAACGAACTATTTCTTTAGGGTAACAACTAGGTAACCAAGGCGTCTTTGTGCAGGTAATTTCATTTTGTAAGGATTTAAGCAGAGACATAAAGTCCCATACGGCAAAAACATGATGAGACATAAAAGTGGCGATATCGCTTGTTTTGTTTATACTTTTATAAACAGGGTGCTCTTCGAGAGTCGCTCTAATTGTCTGCAGTTGCGCAAGTTGGTCATTTGTAAAGTTCACGCTGGCCTTTAATTCTCAAAATCATCATAGGTTTGGGAATATTTCAAGTCATTAGACTTTGTGAAGAACCTTCTAACAAAATACTGACCGGATCGTATAGTAGTAATAAAGCCAAAACCCTCAATCTTACGCAAAGCGTTATAGATTTCTTCTAGACTTAGATTTAAAGACTTACCTATTTCTGTATGGGACATAATTTGGCTAATCCCATAGGCCTTATATAAGTTTGGCCTACACCAAACCTGCCTATAAAGAAAAAGTAACACCATTATCTCTGATCTCGTTAATTTAAAGTCTTGTAGTATCTCATCAAAGAAAATGTCAGGAATCTTGGAGTATGTTGGTCTTAGAGGGCTATTTTTACAGTCCTCTTCCTTTTTATAGGAGGAAATCTTCTCCCTAGATTTATGATCAGATAAAATTGCTTCTAGATTGGCCATAAAATAATACCCTCTTTAGGATATCATATAATGCCCAGCAATATTAAGAGGGAATTTTTTACCTGGACCTACGACACCTCTGCCAGCCTCTAATAAGCCCCCTACATTTGGCCGCGGCTTCATCACAGGCCTTGCCATAACTTACAGAACTTTCAGAGCTTAATACTTTTCTTCTATTACCAAAAAAACCAGTCAACTCGTAAGTACAAGAAAACTTTTTATCCTCTGGTGCTGGTGGTGGAGTGGGTTCTCTTCCTAACTTTAGAATTCCTGAAACCCTTTCTGAGTTGACCTCTGGATTACGATATGTTCTGCCAGACTGATCATTAACTTTCGTTGGAAACCAAATAAAATCAGGGTGCGTATCATCGAAATTAATTTTATTTTGAACGTATATCTTTTTCCCTTCATCTGTCTGATGAAACCAGACACCATCTCCCACTATTCTACCGGCCTTTTTTACCAGTTTCCCATCACTAGTAACTCTAACTGGGGAGTCAAAGAAAAGATAGAAGGCCAAGGACCTTCCCTTATAGTGGTGATTTACTTCATAGTCTCCTAGATAAAAATTATCATTCGTATCTTTTTCATAATCAAATGGATCACTTATTTCATGTTCCCATACTCCATCTTCTGCCCAGTAGATATTTGCTTTCAATAATACGGGATATACTTTTTTACCATTTTTAACCTCTGGTTTCTTTATACTATCCTTGTCTATAGGTAGTAATCTATATCCGGCAAGGGGTTGATTCCACACTTGATCACCAGTAAAACGATCGATTACTAGTCCCACTTTTTTAAGTCCCATATAATTTGTTAAGATAAGAAAAAAGGCCTTTGGAGTTACATCCCAAAAACCATCATAGCGCGTGAAATTTCTTCGGTTAATAATCTTTTTAGACTTTTTATGATTTTTATCAAAAATCCATTCGTTTTCGGTCTCTATTGATTTATCTGTGTTACCAACAAATAAACTGTAATTCTCCATATAAAGCTCAGTGATGATGGCCTTTTGGTCTGCAACAGTGAACTTAATTCCCTTTTTAACAAATGATTTTCTGGGCTCGTCTTCTTTAATAGCGGCAGCGGCCCAAGCATTACAATGACCCCACCACCCCTGACAACTTTTCTTTTGTTTTTCATCTAATTTATCACAAGTGTGATTATCTTTTTCCCAATTACTAGTATTCTTTTTTCTAATGTTGTGAAATTTATCAAATTTTACAGAGGGAGGTGTGACTTTAGTTGTAACTTGAGGATTTTCAGAAGTCCCAAAATCTATTCCATTATTCTTATAGGCCCACCAACTACCTACCCAAGGTGCTACGGCAGGTCCGCCAATTCTATGATTATTAAAAAGGTTTTTGAAGTTAGTATTAGTACTTTCAAATGTTCCCATCTCAGCATTTAATTGCCAGGAAAATAAAAAGAGTAAAGTTAAAGTAATATTTTTCATATAAACACCTTATTTTAAAACAGCAAAGAACCTATTATTTTCAATAGTTGTCGGCCAATTTTGCTTATCACACCATGAAGACTCAACGATATTTCCAAGAATATCTTTGTGCTCAAAGAGCTTCGCTTTTTTACAGATAGGTGTCTTTACCTTTGATTTAATACTAAAAATTAAAAAAAGGTTTCTCGGTAAAGGAACTGAATCCTCGGCCTTATTTACAACAGAGCTATTTTTAAAATTAGGAAGGTCAATCGGATACATCGATAATCCCGATGAACTATTTTCTCTTTTATCAGTTTTAATATTTTCAGTTCTATATGGCTCGCGACCTTGTTTAACAGCATAATCAACAGAGTGGCCATAAGGTCTAAGGTACTCATCTAAATATACTCGTACCCGTAGGATATCATCCTTTTTTAAATCCATAATTCGTTTCCCAAAAAAATGAGGAACTTCTTTTTTAACTTCTAAAACCATACACTTTATTTTGGAATCAAAATCCTCTCCACCAAAGAAAAGGTGGGTAGCATATTTTTTTGTTTTAACAAGATTCATACAAAGACCTTTTTTCAAAACATTAAAGTTAAAAGTTAAAGGGGTATGATATACGGTCTTAGAGTCAATATATTTATCTCGCTCTTGCTCATCCATCTCTGATAAGAGGTTCTTATCAATACTTTGATACTTTCGCATTTTCACATGATGATCAATTGCTTTGGGGAAAACAACCATCTTGAATTTTGTTAAGCTATCTATATCTATCCCTTGAGTGACCCCGGCCAATGTTCTTGAGGCCTGGTCTTCAAGTTCAGCAAATGCCTTATCTAATGAATCTTGGTAGGGGGTATGAGATGCACATCCGGTAACGACCAAACCGATAACAAGCAATTTACACAGTTTATGAAACATAAGAATAGTCCTGTTTTATTTTTAGATCTATCGGACTATTCTACTCTGGTATTTAAAAAATCATTCTTTGTGTTATAAAAACAATAAAATTTGTCGTAAAAAAGAAAAGGCCTCATTATAGAGGCCTTTTCTATTTATCAATTTAAATAAAATTTATTCTTTGGCAAGTTTCTCTGCCCTTTCCTTCATTACTTTCTCAGCAATGTTTGGTGGCGTCTCAGAATACCTTGCAAACTCCATCGTGTAAGAAGCTTTACCTGCTGACATAGATCGAAGGTCACTTGAGTACCCAAACATTTCTGAAAGAGGTACTTCAGCATTAATGATAACTTCTCCACCTGGGTCAGTTTCAGAACCTTGAATTACACCTCTTCTTGATGAAAGGTCTCCAATTACGGAACCTTGATATTCGTCTGGTGTTGTAACTTCAACTTTCATAAATGGCTCAAGAAGACATGGATCTGCATTTTTAATACCTTGTCTCATCGCTTGCCTAGAAGCAATTCTAAAGGCGAGATCTGAAGAGTCAACATCATGGTGCTTACCATCTTGTAGGAAAACCTCACAGTTAATAAGAGGGAACGCTGCAAGAGGTCCTTTTTCCATAACATCATTGAAACCTTTTTCACACGCTCCAATATATTCACCAGGAATTGAACCACCTTTGATTTCATTATGAAACTTAAACACTTGATCTTCAGTATCTTTACTATCTTCGGGAAGTGGTCTTAAAGTACCAACAACATGTGCAAATTGTCCGGCACCACCAGTTTGTTTTTTATGAGCATAATCAAACTTAGTTTCACCTCTAATAGTTTCTCTATAGTTAACTTGAGGAGCACCAACAACAACATTTGCCTTGAATTCTCTTTTAAGCCTTTCAACATAGATCTCAAGGTGAAGCTCACCCATACCTGCGATTCTTGTTTCACCAGACTCTTCATCCGTATAAACATGGAAAGTAGGATCTTCTTTGAGAAACTTTTGAAGACCTTTAGACATCTTGGCCTGCTCATTCTTATCTGTACAAGAAATAGAAAGCTCAATAACTGGAATTGGTACGTGGATACCTTCACAAGAAATATTGGTTAGGTTTTCATTAGCAACAAAAGTGTCACCTGAAGCACAGTCAACACCTACAAGAGCAATAATATCGCCTGCGTGAGCTTCATCTATATTTTCTCTATCATTGGAGTTCATTCTAACCATTCTACCAATTCTAACTTTTTTACCAGTTCTGGTATTATAGACAGATTCACCTTTGTTAATTCTACCCTGATAAATTCTTGTGTATGTTAATTGGCCAAATTGTTCATCAGTAATCTTAAAGGCCATCATTACTAAATCAGACTCTGGGTCTGGCTCTAAAGTGACCTTTTCATTTGTTTCAGAGTGTACAGCAGTAGGCTTAGCGCACTCAAGAGGAGAAGGTAAATATCTTGCAACCGCCTCTAATAAGGTTTGAACACCTTTATTTTTGAAAGCTGAACCTAGAAATACAGGAGTAAGACCTAATGAATTAACACCGGCCTTAACAGCTCTATGAATCTCTACTTCAGAAAGCTCGTTTCCTTCAAGGTATTTCTCCATAACTTCATCATCAAACTCAGCAACCTTATCAAGCATCTCTGCTCTGGCTTCTTCAACTTTATCAACCATATCTGCTGGACATTCTTCTATCCTAACGTTTTCCCCATTATCACCATCAAAATAAAAGGCTTTTTTAGTAATAAGATCAACAACGCCTATAAAGTTTTCTTCAGCACCAATTGGAAGCTGCATAAGAACAGCATTATGATTAAGCTTCTCTCTGAGGGCATTTACACCATTAAATGGATTAGCACCCATCCTGTCCATCTTATTGATGAAACACATTCTTGGAACCTTATATCTTTTCATTTGTCTATCAACTGTAATTGATTGAGACTGAACTCCAGCAACTGAACAAAGAACAAGAATGGCACCATCAAGAACACGAAGGGATCTTTCAACTTCAACTGTAAAGTCAACGTGACCTGGAGTATCTATGATATTTACTCTCGTATCCTTTTCTATACCTTCAGCATAAGTTGTACCTTTACCTTCAAGACCTCTCCAAAAGACGGTCGTAGCTGCTGAGGTAATTGTGATACCTTTTTCTTTTTCTAGCTCCATATGGTCCATCTTGGCACCATCACCACCACCTCGAACGTCTTCGATTTTATGAATTGTTCCACAGTAATAAAGTATTCTCTCTGTAAGAGTTGTTTTTCCGGAATCGATGTGGGCCGAAATCCCGATGTTTCTCGTTTTGGCCATCAGTTTCATGAATATTCTCCATTCAAATAGTTGAAAAAATTAGCGGAATCTTAATTGATGGACCCCACCCAGTCAATCAATTAGACCTGTATTAGTAAAGAATTCCGATTATTCCGATTAAAAATAACAATTTACAATACGTGTCTTATTGAATATAGGATGATTCTTCGATTTTTAAGGAATTTATATGCCCCTAGATATGGATAAAAAGTTACTTTATGAAGGTGTAAAGGCCCTTGTTGACCAAGAAGATCATAAACACCTCCAACTATCCCAGCAGAAGCTATTCACCCTTTTTAGTATCTCTTTTCAGTATTTTCTTTTTAAAAGTACCAAAAACCCTGGTGCCTATGTAATTAGAATAGAAAGCTCGGCCCTTGCTGATAAATTGGCCAAAAGAAGTAAGGATAGTTCGACTAGGCGCTTTCTTCAGGCCTTATTACTTCCACGTAAATTAAAATATGGTAAAAGTATCTTCTTCCTTGATTTTTTTCATATGGGTAGTTGGAATCTCACTAAGAATATACCTGAAGATAGGATGAAAGGTGCCCTTATCGTGAAGGATACTAAGGACCGTCCCATGGAACAAGTATTGGACGATGATGAAAACAATGAAGATTTATCTAGTTTACCCAATAATTTCTTCCTAACTTCATTATTAGATACAACTCCAGAAACAATTACTATTTTTCATGGTGATAAATTAGAAAGTCTTCATTCTTTTAACTTTCCCTTCATTCAAAAAGAAAGAGAAAAGGCCCTTAAAGGCGTAAGAATAAGTGAAGATATACAATGGAATGAAGAAGACTAACCCTTAGGGAAATATTTTTTCATTAACTCATTATAAGTTCCATTAACTCTTAACTTTCTTAGAGCAATGTTTATTTTATTAATAAGAGCTGGGTCACTGTCTTTCCTAAAGGCCATATAGATATAAACCCCTTCCTTAGAGGTGAAGGCCACTTTGTAATCATTAAATCGCAAGAGCCACATATTATAGTCCAAACTTAGAGACCCTGTTGCCCACAGGTTAATTTTGTTTTCCTTAAGTTCAAGGGCCAACTCTCTTGAGCTTGTTTTTTGAATTGCATTTATTCCATTTGATTTTAAAAGGTCATTAAAAGGATGAAACTGACGAACACCTATTTTATATCCTGATGCATCTTTTAGATATTTAAGTCTATAGTCTTTACTTCGCCTCCCGACTAAAACCCATTTATTCGCTATTAAAGGCCCCACCCAAAGAAAACTATCTTCAAACTGATCTGTTCTCTCTAGAGATAAAATGGCATCTATTTTACCTTTTTTAAGAAGCTCTATATTTTTGGAATCGCTGTTAATAGAAAGTTCGTAATCTAGACCGAGCTCAGAAAATGCCTTTTTGGCCAACTCGGTTGTAAAGCCTAAGAAATCCTTACCTTCATTAACGACATAATTTAATGGTGGATTAAAGTCACAATGAACAATAAGGGCCTTTGCATGTAACTGAGAACTAAAATATAAAATGAAGCTAATAACCCAAAGCATAATATTATTTTAAACCAAAAGAAGGCCTTGGTCTTAGTGTTTATTGAAAAGTAAGGATTTTAGATTTGAAGTTGGCAAGGCCCCATTCGGTTCCTTGTGTTGATTGGTACAGAAATGAGTTTAGATCAAATAACACCGACCAAGGCTAATTTTGTACCAATCGGAGTGTTGTCTATTATTAAAGCAAAGGACGTGCCAACTCTGAATTATATAATTTCAATCAGTTAAGTTAAATCAAAATGAAACCATTGGAGTTATTTAGAACCACTTAGTTTCTTTTTGTCTTAAATTGGAAGGTCTGATGACGATAAGCATTGTAGTTTAAAGGAGAAACACTGTGAGAATTACATATATTACCCTTCTACTACTGATTTCCTGTGCAGTGCCACAAAGAGATGTTGCTTCTACTATGCAAACGGGAAGTGGAAAATATTGTCATACAAACGAAAATGGATTCTCTCAATGCCACTATGAGAGCCTTAAAAAATGTCATGCCGCAATCGAGTTTCTTAAGGGTACATGTTCAACTAGATAAACTTTAAAAAAATCTCTTTCAAAGTAGAAATATGGCCTTTGGCCAGATCTAGAGTATAGAAAGGCGAAAAAGAAAAGCGAACAGCATTTCTGGCCAAAGCTTCATCTAACCCTATGGCCAAAAGTGTTTTATTGGGAGTTGATAACCCAGAAGAATACGCAGAGCCTTTTCCAACATCAAAACCGGCCATATCCATGGCCGCCACAAGCGCATCACTTTTGGCATCAGTAAATACAGCAAAAATAGTATTTAAGTTTCTATGCTTTGCATCTTCACCTATAATTTTAATTTTATCTTGAAATATCTTTTTTAATTCCTCTTCAAAAAAACGAGTTGCTTGCTCTAAACGATTAGGAGAAAAGTTATCTGAGAAGTACTGTAAGGCCAAAGCAACAGACTCAATACCCATTGAGTTTTCAGTACCTGAGCGAAGGCCATTTTGCTGAGAGCCCCCTTCAATAAATCCTTTAAAGTCAGTTCCTTTTTTAAGTAAGGTAAAACCGATTCCTTTAAGAGCACCAAATTTATGTCCTGAATAACTATAAAAATCTAAATCAGTTAAAAGTTTGTTCCAGTTTTCTATTTTCCCAATGGCCTGAACTGCATCGACATGAATAAGGCATTGTGTTTTCTTTTTGATATCTAGTGCAAGCTCTAAAGGCCAGCAAACTCCAGTTTCATTATTGACCCAAGTAAAGTTAAGGAGTTTAACACCATCGGCTTTATTAATTCTTTCGACAACCTCATTGATATCA
>JAURDE010000143.1 GCA_030828105.1 Bdellovibrionota bacterium
AAGCTTTTCAATCTCTATTTCCATCTTATCCGTATCTTCCTCTTTTTTGTCGCCTACAAGGATTTTAGTGAAAAGATCTCGAACCTTAATGTCATCTGCAGATGTACTATCTTCTTTTAAGAGGTTTCCAATCTCAGAGTCAACTGAAGAGAATTTATACTCATGGTCTCCTCTTTTGTGCATTTCAACATGTTGAAGAAAGTGAGGGTCAATATGATCATCCGTTTCAATGGCCTCAATTCCTTCATCGAGTAGCTGAGATCGAAGAGAAAAATCAGATTTGTTTTTCTCGAAATAAAGAACTTTACCCTTCATTTTTTCTTTATAGGCCTCAGGTATAGATTCTCTATATTCATCTAAGTTAACGTAGTTAGAACTTGAGTTTTTGAAAATAACTTTATCTCTCATGAGTTCATCAAATTTTGTATCAGAAACACATCCATATTTAATGAATAAACCGGTATCGATCCAAATTTTTTCGTACTTCTCCTTATCCTTTTTGAATAAGACTTTTAGTGCATCGGCCACCTTTTTTATAATATAATTTGAGATTTTTTTGATATTTGGATCACCCTGAAGAGAGGAGCGTGAAACGTTGAGAGGGATATCAGTAGAGTCAATGGCCCCTTTAAGTAAAACGAGAAAATCAGGGATAATGTTTTTTACATTATCTGATACAAAAACCTGCTTACAATACATTCTTATATTATTGTCATGAAATGGTTTATTTGGGTTGAATTTAGGGAAGTAAAGTATACCCTCAAGAGTGAAAGGATGATCAATTTTTAAATGAACCCAAAAGAGAGGGTCTGTATCCATTGGATATAATTTTCTATAGAACTCTCTGTATTCTTCGTCTGTAACCTCTTTTGGGTCACGCTTCCATAGGGGAAGAGTTTCATTAATTTTAGTTGGTTCAACAGGGACCATTTCCTTTTTTCCATCAACTTCTTTTTCTACAGGCTTTGCTTCTTCATCAAGAACGGTGATTTGATAAGGAAGAAAATCACAGAATTTTCTTAGCGTTTGCGAAACCTTCCAATCATCTAAAAACTCCTCATTTTCTTTATTTATATGAAGAGTGATTGTTGTACCGACTTCTTTTTTATCTGATGCTGAAAACTCATATTCAGTCTCACCTTCACAAGTCCATCGAGCGGCCTCAGAGCCTTTTTCATGAGAAAGAGAGTCCACTACAACCTTGTCAGCAACCATAAATGCAGAATAAAAACCAAGCCCAAACTTTCCAATAATTTCATCTGCTTTTTCTCCAGATGATTTCATTTTTTGAACAAATTCCTCCGCACCAGAAAAAGCGAGCTGAGCAATATATTTTTCAATTTCGGTCTCGGTCATACCAAGTCCATTATCCGTTATAGTCAACGTTTGATTTGTTTTGTTCACGGTCAGTGAAATATGGCCATCAGGCATTTTGTCACCTGATGTTCTTGATATCGCGGCCCTTTTTGTAATGGCATCAGTTGAGTTTGATACCAATTCTCTAAGGAAAATATCATGCTCGGAATAGAGCCACTTCTTAATGATAGGAAATATATCTGAAGTATTTACTTTTATAGCACCTTTTCTATTGCTCATTTTCATCTCTCCTTTTAAGAAAATTATATATACCCAACCATGATGGGGTTAAAATCAGGCCAGTCAAGGTTTATAAGGGCCAAATATTTGATTATTTTAAGACATGGGGCAATGGACAGGTTAAGAAAAATCTTCTAATGTTCTGAAATCAGGAGACTTTAGTTTATGACCGATAATAATAAGACAGAGGTTTGTGTTATCACCACTGGTGGAACCATCGAAAAGAGCTATGATGAACATACAGGGCACCTAGTTAATCGTGAATCAGTGGTTAAAGGTCTTCTTCTGGCCCATTTAAGGTTGCCGTATACCGAGCTTAAAATGTTCTCTTTATTCTCTAAAGACTCCTTAGTTATGACTGAAGAAGATCGAGAACTTCTATGCAAGTTTGTACAAAATAAAAGTAAAGAGGGCAGGCCTATATTAATTATCCATGGCACAGATACAATGGAAAAAACGGCGCTATTTCTACATGAGCATCTTCAAGATATAGCCGTGCCAGTTGTTCTTACAGGAGCAATGAAGCCCATTGGTTTTCACGACTCTGATGCTCCCCAAAATGTAACAGAGGCCTTGGTAGCCTTAAAGCTTCTCGGCCCTGGAGTTTATATATCCTTTCATAATAGAGTTTTTCAGTTGCCGGGAGTGCGTAAAAACTTGGAAAAGCTTACTTTTGAATCCTATAAACCCAATTAATGCCTCCAAATTTGGCCTAATTATATCTATGAAGGATTCAAGATAGTTCTCTAAGTTATTGAAAATAAAGCCTCTTTTCCTCATTTGCCCATTCCTTTTCGCTTAAGGTGTTACTATTAAACAGACTGAGTTTAATACCGAGAAGAATGTTGAAACTACAATTGTTGAATAGGCTAATGAGAAGATTAAACGGCATTATAATTATTATTTTATTTTTTAGCTCCTCCTGTGTTCAAAATACAGGATTATCAAAAAATAGAAGTGTTATTTCTAAAAATATTCAAAGCGAAGATACAACAGAAGGCACTGAGGCCAATGGAGAAAGAGGGGCGGGCCCTTTTGACGGTACTTTTACTGGAAATGAAAATGATGATCTAAGCCTCTCAAAAGTTGAGCTTCGACACTTCATCGACCCTTATGAGGGTACTTATAAAACAAAAGTAGCCATACCAAAAAACTATGAAGGCTTTCTCTATATATCAGGATTAAATATAACCTCTCTTTCAGATCGCTTAGTCAGTGTGCGATTTAGATTTGGGCGTGAACTTGAAAAGGTAGATGTACCCGCTGTTATTGGTAGGGCACCTGGTATAACTCCACAAACCGATATCGAGGTTCTACAGCTAGATTTCAGTAAAAAACCATTTGAAAATCTAAGGCTTCTTTACAATCTTTATGACTATAACGATTATCGTGATGAAACTGGTGTAGAGGACTTTTTAGATTCAAATAATCAACTGACATTACCTACGCAAGATCCAAACAACACAGGTCTTTATTGTAGAGGATTGAGACTCGAGCATGATCCTACATTTAAAGGAAGCGCCACAAATACCGAATGTGATGCAATAGGTGAAAAGTGTTTGTACGCTTACGCTAAAGTTGTCGACTCAGGCCTCGTTGATCAGGACGATAACTTTTTGGCCATTAACCCTGAGCTACAACAAATTGATTTTTCAAAACTAGGGTACTCTCAAGAAACAGAGGCCAATAATCTCTTAAAATGCCTTCCAGATAATAATGATCTTTCTAACTTAAAGTCTCTGCTAGGGGCATCATCCATAGGGGCAAATCAAAGCTTGGTAGGTTACGGTGATATCGTAACGATGGAAAGTGGTGATCAATACACTTACCGAGGACCATTTCGTCCAATTGGACAGAGTGACTGGGAGATAAGAGGTGATGCTCTTTTTTCCGAAGTAGGATCATCTGTTGAAGGCACGGGACTTTTCCAATTTAAGCAAGGTATTGGAGAAGTAGACTCTGGTTATCGATCTTTTCTTTTTCCAAGGGCCTCCAAATTAGACCTTAAAGCAGGGGTCCAATATTTTGGTTCTGCCAATCCCATGGGGCCAAGAAGTCTAAAAAGCTTAATTACTAGTGGACGCTCAGAGTTTATGGATGGTTGTAATTTAAGAGCGGCCACCTATGATTATGTTCGAGGTGAAAATATTTCATCCTGTAATATAACCGCGACACTTGAGCTTATAACAATTCAAGATGGCCGAGAGGTTAGTCTTCTTGAGAAACCTAATATTGCTCTTAAATTACATGTGATAAGAGCAAGTCAAACGAACTTTAGAGGTGAAGAAGTCTTATATACATCCCTTAAGACCTGTAAAAATAATAATGCTTGTGGTGCCAATGAATGCTGCTTTAATGAGAGGTGTTGGGGAAAAGAATTAGTAAGTCAATGTCTTGAGGATAGCCCCGATTTAGGTAACAGAGGTATTGGGCAGGAATGTAACTCTGACTTTCAATGTGCAAGTTTATGCTGTAACTCAGCTACGGGCACATGTGCCGTTCATAACACAACAAGTGATGAAGTCGTTCTCTGTTCGAAATCACCTGGACAAACTTGTGTAACCAAAGAGTTTTGTCGTTTAGAAAATATACCTACTTGCTTTATTGTAAAAACAGGTCAAGACCCTTTAGGAAAACAAGAGTGTGCTTTGAGATGTTATAATACACCAACCTTTGGTACGTGTAGATCAGGTATATGTATTCCACCATCAGTACCTAATGTTCCGTCCTTTGATCCAAGTAATCCAGACTGTTCAGAGGCCCAAGAACCACCCATTATTAACACCAAAACGGGTGAAGCTATTCCTATCATAGATCTTAATACATCTGGAAATTAAGCTTAATACTACTTTGATAGCTTTTAAAAGATGGTTTAGTATATTAGGTATAGGAGAGCTTTATGCAGGGTACCCAATTTCATACACCACCACTGACCAAAACCAATAAAATTATCATTATTTCTATTGCTAGTTTCTTTCTCTTACAAACTGTTTTGGCGTTGGCACTAAAACTCAATATCGCTAACTTCCTAGGTCTTTCCTATAACGGGCTTCTTGGAGGTCTCATTTTTCAAGTATTAACATATCCCTTAATGGGCTCTGGGTTACTTGAAATCATTTTCGATGGTCTACTCCTTTGGTTCATTGGATGTGATCTTGAATTAAATTGGGGAACCCAAAGATATGTTAGGTTTCTCATTGCTGCTATTGTTGGGGCCGCTTTGCTTTTTCTCATCCTCAATTTCTTTTTCCCCTCTGGCAGAATTTATACGCTAACTGGCCTTACCGGGTTTACCAACTCTCTATTATTGGCCTATGCGATTATTTATCCTCATCGCCACTTTTCTTTTATGCTGATATTCCCGGTGAAGGCCTGGATATGCTGCGCTCTTATCATAATAATTCAGCTCTTTAGCGGTTTTACTGGGCCGGCAGGAGTTTTGTCCCTTTCTCATCTCGGTGCAATGGTCAGCGCAGTAGGGTATCTTGTTGTCATAAGCAACCCTAGATGGAAGAAGTACCAGGCAAACAAAGAACAGCTAAAAAAGATGAATAAACGCTCACACCTCCATTTGGTGAAGGATGATGATGAGGATAAACCCCCAAAATATTGGCAATAATCCCCCTTTTGATGCATGTCTTAAAAGATGTTGAACTTGCAGATTGATCGTGTTATTTAAATCCCAACTAATTTAAGGGAAATTCCAGATGAGACTAAGTCAAGCTTTGAAAGAAAAACTTATGGATATCAGACTAAGAGATAAGTTTTTGGAAAGTGGTAAAATTACCAAAGCACAAGAGCAAGAATACTTAAATTCTCTTAATGATGATTCTTTAAAGGCCGTTCAGGTAAAAAAAGAAGATTCTGCTAACCGAGAGTAAGCTTTTCACTGCACGACAAATTTCGTGAAGTAGATCTTACGGATAGTTTTTTTCTTATTTGTAGCGCTGGCCAAAGCGTCGTTAAACCTTTGCTTAATTTTTTCCTCAAAGACAAGCTTGCCGGAAACGGTATTAAGCTCATTAGGATACATGGAGCCGGCCAAGGTGATAATTTCGTCTCTTAGTATATACTTATTTGTTTCTAGCTTTTCAGTGTCCATATCATCATAAGGCGTTATGTGCATATCAATTTCAAGAAAACGAAGGCGTTTTGACTTTGATTTAATATTAACAACAATTTTTCTGAGGTCATAAGTTCTTGGAAATGAAAGGGCCAAACTTTCTCTTCTAAGCTTTTCTAACTCTTTCTGATTTTCAGGTATTGATCTATTGAAGAGGGTTTCGGAACTAATGTAGAAAATATATATTACTAGCACCGCAGTGATAATTGAAAACGCACCAAGGATAATGTCGATAATTCTGTTACCGGTCAATCAAAACCCCTTTGAAATTAACCTCTTATGTATTTTAGCACTATGTCAAAATAGGGGTCAATGGGGGATTCCCCTTCCATGCATGTAGATGTAAGAAAATGTCAGCTAAAAGCCTTTGAGATGAGCCGTCATTTTGGTATAGTGCGCCTTTATCAACAAAGGGAAATGAATTGATCAGGAATATAAGTATTTTAGTAACTTTACTACTTCTTCCAACCATTGGATTTTCCGTTGATAAAGTTATTTATGGTGATGATGATCGTGTTGATTTTCCTCAAAATCTCAATAGAAACCTTAGAGCGCTTTCTAATTCAACCATGGCCATGATCAAAAAAGAGAGGTTAAAAACCATTCGAGATGGTTCGTCCTATACTCTTGCTGACCATATTAAAACTCTTGGAGATACATATAATCTTTGTGAGGAGGAAAATTTTAGAAATCAACCAGCGACGGCGATGTGTACTGGTTTTCTTATTTCCCCTAATCACGTAATGACAGCAGGCCACTGTTATGGAAATAGTGAGCAATCTATTGAAGAGCGTTGTGAATCATCTTATTGGGTTTTTGATTACTATGTTACTAATCAGGACAATCCATTTGAAATCGAAATGGCCGCAGAGAATGTATATAACTGTGCCAAAGTCGTTGCTCATAAATATGATAACAGAGGGCTTGACTACGCGATCGTAGAGCTAGATAGACCTGTTTTGAATAGAACACCTTTTAAGTTAAACCTAGATCATCCTGTTTCTTTGAATCAAGAGCTCGTTATAATGGGCTTTCCATGGGGACTTCCAGGAAAAATAGCTGAAAATTCTCGTGTCTTAAATATTGATGATCCAAACTATTTCGCTGCCAACCTTGATAGCTTTCAAGGGAACTCAGGTAGTCCGATCATCAATGCCAATACTTTTGAGGTCGAAGGAATTCTTGTTCGTGGTAAACCAGACTATAGCTTTAAGGAAGATGAAGAAGGAAATCG
>JAURDE010000149.1 GCA_030828105.1 Bdellovibrionota bacterium
CCTAAAAGTACTGTTGATGGCTGGGATATATTTATCAAATCAGGTAATACTTGCGAAGACCCTGTTATTAGCTACCCCAATCCCTAAGGAATAATCTTTGCGATAAGATCAAAGCCTTCAACTTCTGTTACCAAGGCCTTCCTAATTTGTCCTACACTCAAAGGCATGTCGCTTGAATCATTTATGATAACCATTCCGTCAACATCCGGTGCTTGACCAGCGTGTCTGGCCTTTATTAAAAGGTCTGTCTCTTCATGGTGGCCTTCAATGAGGACATCAATAGTTTTACCAATATAGCTATGATTTCGTTTTTCCGCTATCTCTTTCTGAACGTCATAGAGTTTATCAAAACGCTCCTCTATAATATTTTGATCTACCTTTGGTTTAAGCTTAAAAGCAGGTGTACCATCTTCATCGGAGTATCTAAATATTCCAACGTGATCAAATTCAACAGTTTTCATTCCCTCTACAAGTTTATTAAAGTCTTCTTCAGTTTCTCCAGGAAACCCCACAATAATAGAAGTTCTTAAAACGAGATCTGGAATTAAAGACCTTAATTTAGAAATTTTCTTTAAAATTTCCTCACCTGTTATTTTCCTATTCATTCTTTTGAGTACTGAGTCTGAAAAATGTTGAATTGGCATATCTAAGTAACTGCATATCTTTGAGGATTCTGCCATTTTCTCTATAACTTGATCCGTTAAATCATCAGGATACATATAAAAAAGCCTAATCCACTCAATTCCTTCTACTTTCTCTAGTTCATTAAGAAGTTTATAAAGATCATCTCCCTTTATATCTGAACCATAGTCTGAGAGATCTTGTGATATTAAATTAATTTCTTTAACACCAGTTTGAGCTAACTTTTCGGCCTCTTGTACAAGGGAGTCGACACTACGAGAACGAAGAGTTCCTCTAATTGTAGGAATGATACAAAAAGTACAATTTCTATTACAGCCCTCTGAAACTTTTAGCCATGCCGTATAAAAAGGTGTCGTATTTACTCTAGGGTCAAATTCTGTGTGTATGAATTTAGGCACCTCTACAAAAGATTTTTTTTCAAGACGGCCTTCTTCGTGCGCTGAAATGAGTTTAGCAATCTTGTGATATTCTCCAGTTCCAATAAATAGATCGACCTCTGGTAGCCCCTCTTCAAGCTCTTTAGTGTAGCGTTGGGGTAAACAGCCAGAAACGGCCAATGCCCTACACTTTCCATTTTTGCTATCTTTGTAGTCGGCAAGTTCAAGTATTGTATCGATAGACTCTTTCTTAGAAGCTTCTATAAAAGAGCAGGTATTAACGATTATGGCATCTGCATTTTGAGGATGATCAGTAATCTGATACCCAGCGAGCCCCATATACCCAAGCATAACTTGGCTATCGACTAAATTTTTAGAACATCCCAGTGAAGTAAAATAAACAAGTTTTTCCATAGGAGGGCAAAATAATACAGTTTTATGCTGAAGACAAAGAATCTGTACATTTTACTAAAAGAAATTAAATAAAGCTCTAATAAAATCAGCAAGTTAGCTTTACCTAGGTTGTATAAGTAGAAGTTATTTTCTAAAATATGAAGGATCTTGAGAACTAAGGATGGTCTCAAAAATGAAGATATTATTTTTTATATGGTTAATTACTGCTTATTCTGAGGCCTCAGTTTACCCACCGAGCCTAGAACAAATAAACACTTTCCTTAAACACAAAGGGGCCATTAGAAGGCCTAGTTCTAATACTGATGCTGTTAACATTGTCCTTAATTATATTGAGGCCCAAAAAAACTCACCTTCTCAAAAGTCTTGTCTCTATTTTAGGAAATTAAGAGAAGAAAAAGACATTACTTTCAAGGACTTTATTCCAATAAAAATTCTTGAATCCTGTCAATTTAATTCAAAAAAACTGAAGCACTTTTATAAAAAAAATAAAAACATTATTCCAGTTTGGGCCAAAGAGTCTTTTCTAAGACTTACTTTAGAAAAAGCAAAAAGTAATCGAGACTCACATTTTTTATCAGAACTTTATTATGAGCTTTCCTTTTATACTCTAACTAATAGAGACACAGAGTCTTACCTATTAAAGGCCAGAAAACTCCTAAAAAAGGGTAGTCTGAAAAACAAAATTAAAAAACGTCTCAATGAAATTGCTCCACGATTTAAAAGAAATATTACAAAAAAAGATTTTTATAGTGTGGCCAAAAATTATGATGAGAAAAGAAAATTTCCCAAGGCCAGGAAGTTTTATCGAAAAATTGTAACAAACCACTCATTCACTCTTAAAGAAAAGTATAAGGCTTGGGTTAAGATTGCTATGACCTATAAAAAGTCAAGAAAAAGCAAAGAGTACGTTACTAGTTTAAAAAATCTAGGTTATTTTTTAAAAACAAAGATAGAAAAAAATAATGATGCCCTAAACCTCTACGAAGAAAACCAAATTGCTCTCGCTCGAGGTATATGGACTCTTCATCAAAGAGACAAAGCAAGGAATATACTTAAATCCTTAATATCTATAAAAAATATAAGTGAAGAGACTAAAGCTCTTATTAATTGGCTTAAAGGCTCTATGAAAATGGAAGAAAAAAAATTATCAGAGGCCATAATTTTTTTCAAAAGAGCGTCTGACTTTAATCATGATAATGAAGATTTGAATTCAAAAATTATGTGGGCACTGGCCTGGAACTCATACCAAGATAATAATTTTAAAAAGGCCGCTCTGTATTTTGATAAAGGCGCTCGAAAAATAAAAAGCTTACCAGTAAAAAGGAGATTCTCTTTTTGGCTAGCAAAATCTCTTGGTAAGTCGAAAAACCACCTTAGAGCTAATAGAATTCTTCATGAAATACTTAAAGAATCACCATTTAGCTATTATGGTATAATGGCCTCAAAAGAGCTAAGACTGCCATTTTCACCCATTGAGCTGACTAAAAAAGACTTTATTATAGAGGAAATCCCTCTTTTTTCATGGTTATATATATTAGAGGAGAAAAGTTTCGCTAAGAACTACCTAATTCATTATTTAAAAACAAATGATAATAAAAGAAACAGGAAATCTTATCTTAGGTACTTCTCTCAAGTAGGGGCCTACTCTGAGGGAATTAGAGAATTTTATAAAATTAAACCTGAACTAAGACAGGGTCTTATAGAAAAAGAGCTCGAGCTCCTCTATCCAAGCCCCTATAGGAATATGGTCAATGAGATCTCTGCTAAGCATGGATTATCGCCGGCAATAATTTACTCTATTACTAGACAAGAATCTGCTTTTAATCCTCTTGCCAGAAGCTGGGCCGATGCTTTTGGACTTATGCAACTCACTCCCGAGACCGCCAAAATACTGGTCTCTGATTCTCGAAAAAAATTACACTTACCTTATGAACTTTACCAACCCGAAATAAATATAAACTTAGGAACAAAGCTATTTAAGAGACTTAAAAAGAAATTTAATAACAACTACATTCTTGCCATTGCATCTTATAATGCCAGCCAACGTGTTGTTAAAAGATGGTATAAAGAGCGCTTTGAAAATGATCCTATTGAGTTTATTGAAAAAATCCCATATCAAGAAACAAGAAATTACGTAAAGCTTGTGCTAAGAAACTATATTATTTATAAAAGGGTTCTTAGTGATAATAAGTTCTATTTCCCTGAGGAGATTATCTCTAACGGACGATCTTAGTATTGGGTGGAACGGTAAAACTAAAATGATCTTTTCCAAATGTCTTATTTAAGTCTAAAGAAAGAACCTCAAATGTCACTTTTCTTTTATCAGTATATTCAATGATAAACTTATTTACATGATCAAATTGACCACTCTCCTTATTAAAAAATAGCTCTAAGCTCTTAGCGTCCAGTTTATTTTCACTTTCAGGTAAGAATTTTATCAATTTTTGTTTTGTGGATATTTTTACTATTTCATAGTGCTTATTTTTTTTCTCGCCATATTTTTTAATGATATCAAAAAGATCTGTGAGAATATTTTTATGATTTTTACTTATTCTAACTTCGCCTTGTTCTCCCTCAATAAATGGTGGAGTATAATACCATTGAGTATGTGTATTACTAATAAAGATACTTGATACCTTATCCTCAACTTTAAAACGTATTTGACCAGGGTACTTATAATCTATATGACCTTTGCTTTTTCTCACTTTTCCTGAAATTTCACTTTTAATAACTTGAATAAAGTCCATGTGAAAATTATTTGGAATCCTAAAGTTGGCCCAAAGATTCGTTGAGAGAATAAAGGTTGTTAAAATTAAAAGCGGTTTCATCAATTTCTTCATTGTAATTGAACAGAGACGGCCGATGAAATTCCAGGCTCTTGCATCGTTACCCCATATAAAACATCATTAAGCTCCATGGTCTTTTTATTATGAGTAATAAGAATGAATTGAGAATCATGACTCATTTCTCTAAGAAGATCATTAAAACGGCCCACATTTGCATCATCTAGGGGTGCATCGACCTCATCCAGCAAACAAAAAGGAGATGGCTTCACTAAGAAGACGGAGAATATTAAGCTAAGTGCCGTTAAGGCCTTTTCACCACCTGACATTAAGTTAATATTTTGCATTTTCTTACCTGGAGGCTGAGCAATTATATCTACACCACATTCAGGGTCATCTAGATCTCCTATAACTTGTAAGGAAGCATTTCCACCGCCAAATATAATCGGAAAGACTTTTGTAAAACGCTCATTTACTTCATCAAAAGCCTGCTTAAATCTTACCTTCGAATTATTATCAATATGTTCTATTGCCTTTTCTAAATCCTCTAGGGATTTTTGCAATTCAACCTCTTGTTCTCTCAAAAACTCAAATCTCAATTTTTGTCTCTCATAATCCTCTACGGCCTTCCAATTGATTTCACCAAATTTAAGAAGTTCTGATTTATATTTTTTTATTTTTGATTCAACATCCTTAAGATCTTGTCCGTATTTCCTGGCGAATTCATAAGACTGTTTAAATATCTCCGAAGTACCTTCATTTGTTTCTATATAATACATGGAGTCTAAATTTATAAGACTAGATTGTAGCTCATGAGGCAGTTCTAACTCCTTACAAATAACATCTCTAAGGTCTACTTGGTATTTCTCAAAAATATTTCTAGTAGCTTCTGCTTCATCAGTTACTATTTTTTCATTTCGTACATCTATTTGATCTTTTTCTTTTTCACTTTTAAGTATGTTTTTATTGATTTCTTTAAGCTCTTTTTCTCTTCCTTCCATTGCCTGCCCAAGGGCATTGAGCTCTTCTTTGATCAATGATAAAGCATCAGATTTATTCTCGAGATCTTTCGCTTCTTCTAGGTTTTTCTTCTCAAGCTCTTCACAATCCGTTGTTAGATTTTGAGCCATATCAATGAGCTCTTCTAATTCTTTTTCATGAGAATCTGTTTTGTCATTAAGTCTTGTAACTTGCCCTTCAACATCATTGATCTGATCTTGATTGGCCTTAAGCTTATCAAGGTAAGAATTCACCTCAAAGTTAAGTTCAAAAAATAAATTTTTATTTTCATGATAAGAAGACTCTACTACCTTCAGCTCTTCTTTTTCTACTTGGTATTTTTTATTAAGTTCTTCTAGCAAGCTATTAGATTCATCTTTTAGCTTCATTTTTTCTTCATTTTCTTCTAGAAGAGAAACCTTTAGCTTAGATATTTCATCTCTTCTAGATTTGAGAATATTTAACCTTGAACCACCCTCTTTCTTAGAGTTAACTTTTTCATCAAGGGCCGCTTTTCTTGCTGCATAATGAACTTTAAATTCATTTAGTTTTTTTCTAGTGGACTCATAAAGGTTATTTTCCTGCTCAATTTTTAGAGAAAGGTCTTCAAGTACTTTTTCACTTTCATCCACATTAGTTTTTAGCCTAGAAACTTCTTTAGAGAGCTCCTCTGAGCGATTATTTCTTTCTATAATGTTACCTACGGCTTCATTTTTAAGATTTGATCTTATCGCCAAGGCACCATTTTTATTTTCTATGAGAAGTGAACCATCGATACTTACGATAGAATCAAAATCAAGATCTTTAATTTTATTAAGAGTACTTTCATCCACTTGATCACTAGGTACATCAAAAATATATCTTCCTGTGAGTAAAGGTAGTAGCCCCTCTTTATACTTCTCATCTATCTTTACTATTTTAATAAGTGGTATTAAGCCAATCTGGTCTAGAGCTTTTCTTCTAGAAGAGGTTTGAACTAGAATATCAAGCCCATTATCTTTGTTACTCTTTATCCATTCAAAGGGGGCAGTACTTTTAGTAGTGAAGGCCATCTCTAAGAGATCATAAACCAAAGTATTCATCGCCTTTTCATACTTGCCTTCACATTTTAAAACAGACCCTAAAAGACTATAATCCTTTCCCTCATTTGACTTTAAAAAGTCAGCAGTTCCATCTTTTATCCCTTCAAGAGATTCAATTAGTTCATTTAAGGACTCTAATCTTGACTTTAATGTCGTCCACTGGGAAAGCTCTTTTTTGAACTCTGCTTCTTTACTTGAAAAATCTTCTTTAAGTCCATCTAAAGTTTTTTTAATTTTTTCTTCTTTGAGA
>JAURDE010000216.1 GCA_030828105.1 Bdellovibrionota bacterium
AAATACCCGTCATCATATCCATCACTATATCCATCAGTTAGTCCATCTCCATAACAAGTGTTATAGGCACCCCAGTTCCATGTTGATCCACCGGACCCAGTACCGCCACCAGAGTCGTTACCAGAGTTTACTGTACAGCTGGCCATCGTAAATCCAGCTAAAATAATTGTTAAAAGTTTTTTCATTTCCATCTCCTTGTTCCTATTTTCTTTTTAAAGAAGATCAAATTTTTTTTAAACTAAACTTTTTGAAAAAAAAGAAAAGGCCCAAAAAAGGCCTTTTTCTTACTTCTAAAAATTAGTTTTCTTACATCTGGGCCATTTTAAACTTTGTTTTTGGTGACAGTTTGTCGTATAGCTCGACGCATCATTAATCTTTTGTCAATATTCACCTCTCCTTTTCAGTTCTTGAAGGGCCATATAAAATTTCAAAAAACAAAGAAACAAAAGGAAAACGTGAATGTCGAATCAAGAGGTTTTACAACGAATTGAAGAACTAGAATCCAAGCTTACAGGTAATCTTTTCAAGGACTTAGAAGTTAAAGACGAAATACATAAGCTAAAAATGAACCTTAATAATATAAAACCCTCTGATTCGTATTTTGAATGCGTTGGCTGCGGAAGCTAGTAATAGCATAGAGAGGGGCCATGTCCCCTCTATAATTCAGATCTAAGAATTTGATATGATGTGTGGCAGTAGTCACATTTAAGCTCCACATGCTCATCACCAGCAAATATATCTTCAATAGAGTTACTTTTAAGAAGATCCTTTAAACCCAAAAGCATCCTCTCTCTAGAACAATTGCATTTAAACTTTATGTCTCTTTGGGCCAAAAGATGTAGGCCAAGGTTTTCACAACCCTTAATAAGTCCCTGTTGATCATCTCTATATTGATTACATAAATTAAGAAGCTTTTGATTATACTCATTCTTATAATCTTCTAAGCTCTTTTCTTCATCAGATGGAAACTTTATAAACATGAGCCCATGATCACTCTGCTCCGAAACAGTTATCAATACTTCTGTTTGATATGAATCTTTTATCCCAGAGTTGACCACTTCACCAAGTGGCGTCTGATTAAGCTCTATTAAAGAGGTATATGGTGTTTTTGACTGTGGTAGAACTTTACTTATCCTAAGCCGACCCGTTATGGCCTGAGGAAACTCATCAAAGTTAGCGGGAAGTAGCAAGGTTCGAAGAGTCCCGTGAGCATTAAGTTCAATTTTAAATCGAAAGTAGGGGACTTCTGAGTCTATAAAAAAACCCAACCCTTCTTTGTTTTTAAGAAAACTCGATAAATGGACAGCTGAGAGAACAATTTCTCGAAAAAAATTAAAGCCTTCTCCAGAAACATTGTGAATGATGGCCAGTTCATTAATAAGCTTTTGACCATCTAGAACATGTACTGAGAAATTTCTTGATTCATCTAAAAAACTAATTGATTTGGAGTCTTGCATGGTACAAGGCAATATCAGGTTTTAAATCTCTTGTATAGGGCCTAGTGTCTTTCGTGGGGTATGTTCTCGGCACAAAAGCTTTAGCTCTTTATCAGCTTTTTTAAAGCCCACTCTAGAGTAGAAGGGAATAACATCTTTTCTACAATAAAGTTCAAGGTGATGAACTTTTTTAAGATCAGGACAATTGATAATTTCATCTAAAAGTTTAGAGCCAACACCTAGTCCTTGAAATTCATCGGCCACAACAAAATCAAGGATAAAGGCCTTAGCAATAAAATCCGTAAGGACTCTTGCGAAGGCCACAAGATGGCCTTCTCTATTTTTATATGCAAAGACAAGTGAGCTCTGACTTACAGTGGTATAAAGGTCAGAGTAAGTGATCTCTTTACCCCAATAGGTTTTATTAAGTAGCTTCTCTAAGGTTTTAAGTTGGCTTGAATTGAGCTCTGAAAACAGAAATAATTCCATATATCCAATGATAACATATAGATAGATTTAACCAAAATCAGCTTATATTCCGAACTTAAAAATAGCAAAACTAGCTGCTAGTATGGCCAGGGCCAATAAGAAGAGTGAAGCAATTGGTCGGTTATTTTGAAGCCTCTTGTCAAATATAGGTCCTAAAGCAGCAAGCGCTACCCATAAACCAACTTTGGCCTTAATCCATAATGGCCAACCTTCTCCATGGGAGACTCCAAGTCTTGCCATTAATCCCATACCAGAAACGAAAATAAATAAGGAGCTAACTCCTCCCAGGATTTTGATCCATTTTGCATTTACCTTTCCGATTAAGGCGATCCCACCACAGTAAAGGGTAAGAAAAATAGCAGATATGTGAATGATCTTATAAACTTCGTAATTAATCATGAGTACCTCTTTAATTTTCGGCAATGATTAAATTCCAGTAGAAGTTTGTCAATGATAATCGCTCGCAACATGGTTTGCTGCAGCATAAGCACTGGCCCATGCCCATTGAAAATTAAAACCACCAAGCTGTCCCGTTACATCTAGGACCTCTCCTATGAAATAAAGGTTTTTTACAAACTTACTTTGCATAGATTTTGGGCATATTTCCTTAGTGTTGACTCCACCTTTGGTAACTTCTGCTCGATCATAACCACCATTTCCTGTTGGTATAAATCGAAAATAGTTTAATTCATCAATGAGCTTATTAATCTTTTTACGGCTGATTTGGTTTAATGTGCTTTTTTTATCAATTCCA
>JAURDE010000232.1 GCA_030828105.1 Bdellovibrionota bacterium
AACGACAGCACCACTGTCTCGTGCAACTTTAGATTCAAAACCAGTTCCTACAAGAGGAGCTTCACTTTTAACTAAAGGTACTGCTTGTCTCATCATATTAGAACCCATTAGCGCTCTGTTAGCGTCGTCATTTTCTAAAAATGGAATCAAAGATGCAGCTACTGAAACTAACTGTTGAGGGTTAACATCCATAAAATCGATCTCAGAGGGGTTACAGAAAATAAAATCACCTCGTCTTCTACAACTAACAAATTCCTCTATAAATTTTCCACCCTCATTAATAGGACTGTTCGCCTGAGCAATGGTGTAATTTTCCTCTTCATCAGCATTTAAATAGATGACCTCATTAGTAACTGTGCCTTTATCAATTTTTCTGTAAGGTGTTTCAATAAAACCATATTGGTTAATTCTTGCAAAGGAAGATAAACTATTGATCAATCCAATATTTGAACCTTCAGGTGTTTCAATTGGACAGATGCGGCCATAGTGGGTTGTATGAACATCTCGAACTTCAAAACCAGCTCTCTCTCTGGTCAAACCACCTGGTCCCAAAGCAGAAATTCTCCTTTTATGTGTAATTTCACTTAAAGGGTTAGTTTGATCCATAAATTGGCTAAGTTGACTAGTTCCAGTAAATTCTTTTAGAACTGTTTGAATAGGCTTAGAATTAACAAGATCCTGAGGCATAATTGATTCAATATCAACCGTTCCCATTTTTTCTCTTATCGCTCTTTCCATTCTTACAAGACCAATTCTGTACTGGTTTTCAATTAACTCACCAACAGATCTGACTCGTCTATTACCTAAGTGGTCAATATCATCTTTACCGGCACTTTCGGTTTTCATATCGAAAAGTTTTTTGGCTACTGCTAGAATGTCAGACTTACTTAAAATTCTTGATTTATTAGTTTTATCTAAAGATAGATAAGAATTTAATTTTACTCTACCTACCTCGGATAAGTCGTATCTGTCTTCGCTGAAAAACATATTTTGAAATAAGTAATTGCTTGCTTCAAGAGTAGGTGGTTCGCCAGGTCTTAGTATTTTAAAGATATCAAAAAGAGCTTCTTCTCTAGAATTGTTTTTATCCGCAACAAGAGAATTAATTATGCCTAAATTACCAGTTGCTTGATTTGCATTAATCACTGAGAACTTATCTATCGAAAGTTCTTGTAATCTTTCAAAGAATTCTTTGCTTAGTAAAGTTCCAGCTTCAGCATAAACTAAACCATTATCATAATTTACTAGGTCATTAGATAAATAAAATCCATATAAGTCCTCTTCAGTGAAGAAGAATTTTGATACTTTTTTATCTTTAATTTCTTTTAAAAGTTTTAGTGATAGCTTTACATCTTTATAGGCTAATACTTCTTTAGATGATGGGTCAACTAGGTTGAAAGGGAGATTTTTATATTTAAATTTATCTAAATCTAAATTCACCACCCAACCGTCTTTTTGCTTCTTAAAAGTAAATGTTTCATAAAAGTAAGTTAAAATTTCTTCAGAAGTCATGCCAGATACTTTATAAATATCTGGGTCAACTTTATTCAGTTCACACTCCTCTAAATATTTTTCAGATGCTTTTGACGGTAATGCCTGGAGAATAGTGGTAGAGATCATTTTCTTTTTTCTATCTATTCTAAAAAATAAGTTATCTTTATGGTCAAATTCAAAATCCAACCATGAACCTCTATATGGAATTATTCTGGCATTATAAAGAACTTTTCCACTTGCGTGAGTTTTGCCTTCATCATGGTCAAAGAAAACACCTGGAGATCGGTGTAATTGGCTTACAACAACTCTCTCAGTTCCATTCACAACAAACGTACCGTTATTTGTCATAAGAGGAAGGTCGCCCAAATAGACTACTTGTTCTTTAATATCTCTTAGGGATTTTTCCTCAGTTTCTTCGTTAATATCCCAAATGATTAATCGAAAAGTAACCATTAAAGATGCTGAAAATGTAAGACCTTTTCTTCTACATTCGTCTACATCGTATTTAGGATTATCTAGATAGTAGTCGATATAATGAAGTTCAGACTTGCCTGCATAGTCTTTAATGGGAAAGACAGAATTAAAGACTTCTTGCAGTCCAGTATTTGAACGATCCTCTGCTGATTTTCCTAACTGGAGGAACTTATCAAAAGAGATTTTCTGTATATCAACTAAATTTGGTACATCAATCGTTTTACCGATTTTACCAAAAGAATATCGTATACGTTTTTTTTCAGTGAAACTAAGTGGCATAATTTGTAGAACCTGTAATTAATAAGTAATTATTTAAGTTCTACTTTTGCACCAGCGGCTTCGAGCTTAGTCTTCATCTCTTCAGCCTCTTCTTTCTTAACTCCCTCTTTTAAAGTTTTTGGAGCGCCATCAA
>JAURDE010000138.1 GCA_030828105.1 Bdellovibrionota bacterium
AGCAAGAAATTAATGAGGTCTATGATCTTCTTGAGGATCATGATGTAGAGGTAGACAACTCAACTTGGAATAGAAGGTATCGCGAATATATGCTTAAAATTAAAACAGGCTCTTTGAAAGAGATTGCCGAAGTTTTAAGGGCGCTATTTCTTCTCAAGGAAAAAAAGGCCCTAAGTTTTGGTGAAAAGAAAATGCTCGACCAGTGTCGAGACCTCATTTCTCAAGAAATTGCGTTGGCCGAGGGACAAGAAAGAGCAGAAATTAACACTAGAATTAACTCTAGTTTTGAGTCAGAAGGCCCTTCAATAAATTAATCATTCTTCTTTAAATTTTGTTTTAATTAGGCCACCTTAGAGGTGGCCTTTTAATTGGAGATGGTGGAAATGGAAAAGAGAAAAGTAAAAATCTTTAATAACTTGCAAAGAAAAAAAGAGTTATTTGAACCAAATACTCCAACTGTTAAATTCTATTCCTGTGGGCCAACCACTTATGACTTTCTTCATGTCGGCAATGCAAGAGCTTTGGTTGTCGGCGATTTAATTCATAGATCTCTTAAGGCGCTAGGATATCAGGTTGAGTTTGTACGAAACTTTACTGATGTTGATGACAAGATTATAGAAAGGGCCAATGAGATTGGTGTTGCTCCTTTGGAGCACGCACAGAAATATGTAGAAGAATGTCTGAAAGATATGAACTCGCTGGGTATGTTACCCGCAACAAAAACTCCTAAAGTTAGCGAAACTATGGAAGAGATTATACAAATGATTAAAGATCTCATTGATAAAGGTTTCGCCTATGAAGCTGATGGGGAAGTTTTTTACGATGTTCAAAAATTTAAAGACTATGGCAAGCTTAGTAAGCAAAACCTTGATAGCCTTCAGCATGGAAAAAGAGTTGAGGTAGATCAAAGAAAGCATCACCCTGCCGATTTTGTTCTTTGGAAGCCGGCCAAAGTCGATGAGCCTTCTTGGAGTTCACCTTGGGGTAAAGGGCGACCAGGATGGCATATTGAGTGCTCCGCTATGGCCAAAAAACATCTAGGGCCAACCATTCATATCCACCATGGAGGAGTTGATCTAATGTTTCCTCACCATGAAAATGAAATCGCTCAATCTGAAGCTGCTAATGGATGTCAATTTTCAGAAAACTGGTGCCATAACGAGTTTTTAAATTTTGGATCAGAGAAAATGTCTAAAAGTCTGGGTAACGTCATAACAATCCGGTCTTTTGTTGAAACTTTTGGAGGCCTGATTCTCAGACAGATCCTTTTATCCGTTCATTACCGATCAAAAATGGACTGGAATCAAGAAGTCATTGAAAAGGCCTTAGGGGATATGGAAAGACTCTATACTTTTGCTAAAGATATAAATTTAATTAAGGTTGCAGAAAATGGCGTTGAAGCTCCTAAAGAGTTAATGGAAGAAGCGAAAATTGCCCACAATCATATGAAAGATGCTATTGCAGATGACTTCAATGTACCCAGTGCAATGAGTGCCCTTTTTAAATTTATCCGTCATTATAATTCAGCTAAACTACACGAAAAAGAAGCATTCAATCAAAAGAGCTTAGCGCCTATATATGATTTAGTAGAATTTGCTGAACTTGCAACAGGTCTTATCACATTGAAAGAAAAAACAATTGATGAGGTTAATAGTATGCTGAAAAAGGCCAAAAAGGCCTTACATGGCGAAGATAATAAATTATCAGATGAAGAAATTGAGGATCTTATAATCCAAAGGAAAGAGGCAAGGGAACAAAAGGATTGGAGTAAAGCTGATGAGATCAGAGATAAGCTTAAGGCCGCTAAGGTCGTATTAAAAGATAATCCAGATGGAACAGTCTCCTGGTCTTATGAGTAAAATATTTAGTTTAAAGTCTAAATTTAAACCGACAGGTGATCAACCACAGGCCATAAAGACTATTACTGAGCGCTTTAATAAGAATCAAAAACAACAAACTCTCTTGGGTGTTACAGGCTCCGGTAAAACATTTACCATGGCCAATATTATTCAAAACTTAGGTAAAAAAACGCTTATTTTGGCACATAATAAGACTCTGGCCGCACAACTTTATGGTGAGTTTAAGGCGTTTTTTCCAAATAATGCTGTTGAATATTTCGTGAGCTATTATGATTATTATCAGCCCGAAGCTTATGTGGTTAATAGTGATACTTATATCGAAAAAGATTCCTCCATTAACGATGAAATTGATAAGCTTAGGCACTCAGCGACGCAAAGTCTTCTCTCAAGAGATGATGTTATCGTTATAAGTAGTGTAAGTTGCATATATGGTATAGGTAGCCCCGACGAATACCAGTCACAGAGATGTAGTTTATTTAAAGGTGAAGAATATAATTTAACCGATCTACTAAGGGAACTTGTCAGTATCCAATACGAAAGAAATGATATCGATTTCACAAGAGGATCATTTCGTGCCCGAGGAGATATCGTAGAGGTTTTCCCCCCAAACGAAGACTCTAAAGTTATTAGGCTTGAGTTTTTTGATACGACCCTAGAAGCCATTACAATTGTAGACCCATTGAGAGGAACTGCTCTTGAGTCTCTTGAAAAAGTTACAATTTATCCTAAAAGTCATTACGTAGTAAGTGAGGAGAAACTTAAAAGGGCCATGAAATCTATAAGAGTAGAATTGAGGGAAAGAATAAATGAATTAGAATCCCAAAATAAACTTGTAGAAAGGCAACGAGTAGAGCAAAGGACACTCCTTGATTTAGAAATGATAGAAGAAATGGGATTTTGCTCAGGAATTGAGAACTATTCTCGTCACTTAACGGGAGCGCGGCCAGGAGATCCTCCGCCAACCCTGATAGATTACTTTGGTAATGATTTTTTACTCATCATTGATGAATCACATATGACTATTGGTCAGGTTGGAGGAATGTATCGTGGTGACAGAGCACGAAAAGAAAATCTAGTAGACTATGGTTTTAGACTTCCTAGCGCTCTTGATAATAGACCTCTTGAGTTTAAAGAATTTGAAGAAAAAATGGATCATGTTCTCTATGTCTCCGCTACACCAGGGGACTATGAACTCAAAAGATGCGAAGGAGAATATGTAGAACAATTAATAAGACCGACTGGCCTTCTTGATCCTGTTGTTGAAATTCGAAACGCGGGAACTCAAATCGATGATCTTTTAATTGAAATTAAAAAGGAAATCAAAAAGGGAGGCAGAGTTCTAGTTACTTCTTTGACGAAAAAGTTGGCCGAAGAAATATCTCATTATTACAAAGGACTTGGATTAAAAATACAGTACCTTCATTCTGATATCGGAACAATAGAAAGGATGGAGATAATTAAAGAGCTAAGAGAAGGGGTGATCGACGTCCTCGTCGGGATTAATCTACTTCGAGAAGGACTTGATATACCTGAAGTGAGCTTAGTAGGGATTTTAGATGCTGATAAAGAAGGCTTTCTAAGAAGTGAAAAATCACTCATACAGACGATGGGTAGGGCCGCTCGAAATTCGGAAGGTCGGGTTCTGCTCTATGCGTATAAAGAAACGGCAAGTATGAAAAAGGCCATATTTGAAACAAAAAGAAGAAGAGATATACAAGATAAATATAATAAGGCCCATAATATCCATCCACAAACAATCATTAAGGAAATTTCAGGTGGTATTATAGAGACATTAAGAGGAAAGCATAAAGGAAAAAGAAAAGATAAAATCCAAGTTAAATTTTCAAAAGAAAATCTAACTGTTGAAAATATTGAGGAACAAATAAAAGAACTATCTCTTCAAATGAAAGAGGCAAGTAGAGAACTTAGATTTGAAGATGCAGCTAAAATAAGAGACGAGATTAAGGTTTTAAAAGAAACACGATTACTTATTGACTAAAATATTTTCTAGCCTAATCTTACAATCACCTTTATCAATATTATCACTCAAAAAATCGATAAGCTCCTCTTCAAACCCAACTTCTATGGCAAATTGATCTGCTTCAAACTGACTATCTAAAATGGATATGTGTCGCTTTGCGTGATTACGCAAGATATGGCCAAGTTCATGGGCCAAAACAGCAACACCCTGAGGGAAACGAGGGCCTTTGAAAAGCTTAAGTAAATCTTCATAGATAAGGATAATACTTTTTTTCTTATCGGCCTCAATTGTTGAAGCAAATTGTCCATCCATCTTAATAAATATGAGGTCTTTTTTTCGAGCAAGCTCATCCTGTATTTGTGTGGGTAAACAATCAAAAAGTAACATAAAGGCCCGATGATAGTCAGGGTCTTTTCTAATCCAATTATGGATCTGTTTAGAAAAAAAGTTTTTGATAAAGTTTTGTGAATTATTTCTAATTTTGAAGCCTAACATGTTTCCTATTCGGCTTGAAAGTAACAAATATAAATATCCAGACAGAGCTAGGCAAAATATTCCTCAAATAAGATGCCCAAACTATGGCCGATAAACTAATAGAGTGAAAATATTGGTATTTTTATTACTCTTACTTTCTTGCACGTTGAATGCAGAAGAGAAGGTAGACTCACTTATCATTCGCTTTTATTCCAAAAAGGTTGTAGTTCTTTCACCTAGACAGGTAAATCAACATTTAAGTTTAATAATAGAAAACAAAACAATGTCTAAATTAATTTGTCAGATTCATGATGATAAGGAGAGTATTAGAGATAGTTTTACAGTTACGGCCAACAGCACTTTATCAAGACCATTGTCTATGCGTGAAAATGATAAATTATCTTTTATTACCCTCTCTCCCGCCTTTCAAGCGGTTCCCTTAATAGTAGGATCTAGGCCCTATGAAGTACCCCCAAACATCGAAGAAGAATAAGATTATTCTTATTATTTCAGATCTTCACCTAGGAGCAGGTGTATACTACAAAGGACGACGAAACCCTTTAGAAGATTTTCATCATGATAACGAACTTATAGATTTTCTGAACTATTATGCTAATGGGGAAAATGTAGAGTTAATTATTAATGGTGATTTTTTAGATTTCTTGGCCGTACCATATGTTAATTATTATGATGATGAATATTGGAGTGAGCAGGCCTGTTTAGAGAAACTCAAGATTATTATGAAGGCCCATAGTGGAGTAATAGAGGCCCTCTTTGATTTTTTAAATCATGGTGATAAAAAGATTGTATATATCTTAGGTAACCATGATGCAGAATTTATAATTCCTCATTTGCAAAAATATTTTCTTGAAAGGATACCAGAAAAAAATAGAGATAAATTTGTTTTTAGAATAGAGCAAAACACTCCTTACTTTCCTGTTAAGCAGCTGGCAATCAAACATGGGCATGAATTTGAATACGCCCATAATTTTTGTGAAATTGGGTCTGTAAAGTTAGATGAACAAGGAAAGAATTATTTTATTCCTCCATGGGGATCTTATTATGTAACGAGAGTTATAAATAAATACAAAAAAGAAAGAGACTTTATTAACCAGGTTAAACCAATAAAAGTATTTATTCTTAAAGGACTTTTTTACGATACATTTTTCACATTGAGGTTTTTATTTAGTACCTGCTTCTATTTCTTTATGGTGAGATTCTTAGAGGTCGTTAAAAAAGGTATAAATGTAAAAAACGCTATTAATAAACTAAAGCAAGAGCTGAAACTTTTCCAATGTTTAGAAAGTGAGACGGATCAATTTTTTGACTCACATCCTGGATTAGAGGTTCTTGTTGTTGGGCATACACATGAAGCCTACCTGAGGTATCATGGACCTAATAGATTCGTAATGAATACGGGAACATGGACAAAAATGAGTTTTGTGGGCCTTGGGAATGAAAGTAGTGGAACGAAACTAACATACGGTTATATAGAGCTAGTGGATGGAGATATTAAACACTATTTGAGGCGATGGAAGGGGGTCAGGTCTCTTCCTTATGAAAACTATTGTCCAAGAACATCATTATAATAAATATCGAAATACATTTTACCATGAGAACATTCAATGGGTACTTCAACTACAGTTGAACTATAAGGATAGTTTTGATTTTGATTTTCGTCTGCATAAGAAGAAAAGCCTAGGCCTGTTAGATCCCTTTTGGCGCTTCCTAATATCATTTTAATAAGCTCTTCACCTATCTGCATGTAATCATCATCATAATCTCTAATTTCTTCCATTAGAATAGCAGAAGCAATGTTGAGATATGTTTCTCTCGAACAGGATAGGGTGAGAATAGCTTCATATTCTTTTTTTGTTGGAGTATGAACTCCTGAAAGTTTTAAACGTGATAACACCTCTCCTTTAGGGTCGAGTTCCTTTTTAATAATTGGTTTACCCGTTTGAAGAGAAGTAAAGGCCATTGTCTCGAAAACATTTTTTGCTGCATCAATAAAAGGTTTTGAAAATATTACAAATTGTTTCGAATCAATACCCATAACGATTTTCCTAAAAATTTATTTTATTGATTTTTTCTTTCAAGACATCTGTCGTAAATGGTTTAACAATAAAATTACTGACCCCTGCTTTCACAGCAACAAGAACATTTGATTGCTCGGCCTCTGCAGTAATCATTAAAAAAGGTGTGGTTTTGTAATTATCGTCATCTCTAACTTTATTTAATAAATCGAGTCCGCTCATTTCTGGCATACTCCAATCGGAAATAATAAATTCAAATGGATCGCCACCACTACTGGCCTGTTCTAATAGTGTCCATGCCTCAGAACCATTATTGGCCAATGTAATATTTTTAAAGCCCAATTCATCTAGCATATTTTTGATGACCTTTCTCATTGTTAACTTGTCATCAACAATTAAAATTTTAATTCCAATATTTGGGCCCACTTATCTTCCCCATAAATAGCTATAAATATTGTATCGCTAAAGTCTAGTTACTGCCAGCTATAATATAGTTTGATATGTAACTGATAATTGCAATTGATTTTTAACAAATATAAAAAGGGTTCATTAATTAATGATAAATTACTTTATATTAAAATAAGAAATAAGTTAGAATAAATAAAAGGATAATTATGGCAAATATATTAGTCATAGATGATTCAAGTTCATTTAGAACAAAATTAAAAAATGATCTGGCCGAGCTGGGGCATAAGGTTACTGAGGCATGTGACGGAAGAGATGCTATCCAGGTCATCTCATCACAGGAAAATACCTTTGATCTTGTCTTTTGTGATATAAATATGCCTGGCCTTAATGGCTTTGAAACCTTGGAGCTTCTTAAGGAAAAAAACTTACTAGCTGACCTAACAATTTTTATGCTAACAACGGAAGGCAGTAAAGAACTTAAGGAAAGA
>JAURDE010000067.1 GCA_030828105.1 Bdellovibrionota bacterium
CATTTCTTTGGCACCAATTAACGCTGCTTTTTTTCTTGGCACCCCTTTTTCCATATGTCTCGTTATGTTTTCGGCCACGACAATCGCATCATCTACTAATAGACCAAGTACAAGAATAAGCGTAATCATTGATATAAAATTGATAGATAGGCCAAATAAAGGAAAAAATATGATGGCGCCAAGAAAAGAAAAAGGTATACCAAATGCTGTCCAAATAGCTGTCACTCTATTAAGAAAAACCATTAGCCCCATCACAACTAACACAATACCAATCATGGCATTGTTTTTAATAATACTAAGAAGTGAGACCGTATAGTAAGAGAAATCAGAGACGACCTTTAATTGAACTCCTTTTGGTAGTGTTCCTTTAAGCTTATCCATAAGGTCTTTAATTCGATTTGAAATATCTATTATATCACTATTGGACTGTGCACGAATGAGGAGATTTATACTATTTTTGCTATTTGTTCTTTGTATAACTTTGGCCTTTTCAAAGGAGTCCTCGACCTTGGCCACATCTTTAAGCTTCAGTTGTTTACCTGAATAGCTAGATCTTAATATAACCTCTCCTACATCCTTGGTTGATTCGAATTCACTGAAGGTAACAACTTTTTTCGTGTCTGAGAAAGTCGTAAGACTACCACCGCTGGTATTAATGTTTCTGTTCTTTATACTATTGTGTATATCCAGCAGAGAGAGAAACTTTTGTTTAAGTTTATCTAGGTCAGCAAAGACTTTAACTTCTCTTTTGCGGTAACCGATTTTTTCAACTGAAGAAATACCTTGAACCTCATTAAATTGATCCTCAACGTCTTGGGAAACTGTTCTTAGTAATTTTTCTGGGACATCACCCATGACAGCGACTTCTATAACAGCAACATTAGTTGACTTAATCTCCTGAATCTTAGGTCTCTCTTCAACTGCAGCTGGAAGCGTTGTAACTCTATCGACGGCCCTTCTAATATCATCTTTAACTTGGTCTTTATCTAGTGCATTTAAATCGACAAAGACATAAAGAAGTGAAACATTTTCTAGACTCACCGAGCGAATTCTATCTATACCCTGTACACTATTAAGCTCATCTTCAATTTTTTTTGTTACATTTATCTCAACATCTTCTGATGATGCCCCGGGAAATGTTGTCGTAATTTTGAGAAGATCAAAGTCTACATCCGGATAAGTGGCCCTTTTAACATTTAGGGATACGGCCACTCCCATAGCTATAATAACGATCGAAACAAGTTTGACTAATAAGGGTCTGTCTATAAAAAATTGAGTAAATCTCATTTTCTTCTCATACTAGAAGTAAAGTATAAATTAAAGAGGTATCTCAATTTTGTCTATTTCCTTCCCGTTGATATTCCAAGTGACCATTTCGATTCTCTTAAACCCGACCTTAATACGGGAGAAGGTAGACTCTCTACGTCGAGAAAAGACAGAATATGGGTTATTGTTTACTTTATAGAGAGGGTGAAGCCCCCCTGCAGGACCACCTGTAACATAATGGATTCCATTCTTGTACGACCTTTCATAAATATGAGTGTGACCTGTGAGGACAAGTCTAACACCATATTTTTCAAGCAAAGGAACAACCTTCTCTCTCATCTCTTTGGCCTTGGAGCTTTTGTGAAAACCTGAGGAACTAAAAGGTGGGTAATGGGCCACGAAAATGGCCGGAATATTTTTATTACTAGTTTTAATAAGCTCGTTTTCCAACCATCTCATCTGTTGATGAGATGCCAAAACACTCATTTTGTGCGTTATAGAATTATAGACGATAAGCTGGAATTTTTGAAAATCTATGCTCACACCACCAAATTCATTAGCACCGCTCCACCTTAAGTATTGTCTAAAATATTCAGGGACTTCGGTATTAGAACTATCCTGATAGTAAGCGTGATTTCCAACAGCTGATATAAGTGTAGTTTGCTCTAAAAATGGTCTACTTGCCTCAAAAAATTCGATCCAATCTTTATGATCACCACCTTTTTGGATGACATCACCTGCATTAACGATGAACGAATAGTCCTTCACATTTTTATCTTTCACCATTTTAGAAACTTTAGATAATCTTCCCATAAGGTTCATTTGAGTATCTGTAATAAAACCAAAGACGACATCTTCTTCGAGAAATGAATTTGGACACGGAAAACTTGGTACAACACCTTTGATTGGTTTGTCAGTGTGACTTTTAGATACAATTCTGAACCTAATTTTCTCACCACAACCTTGATTTCCAAAATTTATTTCATTAACTTCTTCATGCTTATAATTTTCAAATTCTGATTCCTCTTTATCAATTGATTCGCCAGGTAGAGCATAGTTTATTTTAAGCGCTGTTTCTTCGTTAAGATGGAATTTTAAAAGTACATTTCCCTCATCCGTCCTTAAGGTATAGGGAGCAACTAAATAATCGTTAATTGGTTCACCACTAGACACTCCCGACCATAATATTATGGTTGAGACAATAAATCTCAAATGCATGCGCATTATATGTTCCTTTTAATTTCTATATATAGTTAATATTACTTGGCCCATACCCGAGAAGTAAATAAAAATAAGTTAGACACCACTAAACTATTTATTACATGAGGCATTGTTTTGGATTTTTATTAAAATATATTATTTATCTTTATCTAATGCATAAAAATAAATGCTGTTGTCCTAGGAGTGACCGATTAGATATTTTTTTGAATCTGCGATATTAAGCTTATAATTTGCGGTTGTAATTTTTTGGCAAACTCGTAACTTTCTACTTGAGCCTCATGATTAAACTTTGGCCCGCCCCTATCAAAGTCGAAACCTGATTTTTCATACTTCTTGATAAGATTTTTATGATAATTATGATAATCCTTCATTAAGTCTTGTATGCGGTAAAAGTCAATTTGATTCCTTCCTACTAGATTTTCCATAGCACCTAAAAAGCCTAAAATATCCATACTATAGCTAGGGTATTGGAGTGTAAGTAAATGCTTTTTAAAAACCTTTAAAAGAGATAATGCAACATATTTTTTTTGATGACTGACATCCAAAAGATCACCAATGAGAAGGCCCTTTTCTTTTAATTTACAAGATGAGTAATAACCAATAGCGTCTATAACTTCACCTTTCTTAAAGGTTTTTGAAATAGGGTTTGTTAACTTTTTTAGTACAATCTCAAGAGAAGGGATCATAAAGTCGTGATTATCTAACTTTTTTAGAATTCCAAAAAGATTGGCATCTTGTTTTAGGAACTTTCTCCTGATTTTCACCTCCATATTCAAATACCAATCAAATTCACTGTCAAATTCACTTTCACAAACTTCAAGTTCTTTTCTATATTCAGAGTTAAGGTTTTTTAAATCTCTAAGGTATTCGATTTGATCTTCATTATAAGTTTCGCTAACGCTTGAAGGTAGCCTTCTTTGCTGCATATATAACTGCATATTTTGATAAGTTAGATAGGCCGTACTTAAAATAACCCCAAAACCAATAATAGAAAAAAATAGTGCCTTTTTCATCACTGTTTTGATCGGACATTTAGATAATTATTTGAGTTTAGATATAAAGTCGAGCACTTAAGAGACCTAGTCCTATAAATAAATAATACCCAATGCCTCTCGTAGCTATCCACCACCAATTATTAAGCCTAATAGCGCTCCAATATACGGCCCCACCATGCAGGATATGTGACAGGCCTAGCGTAAAAGTGGATACGACCAATAGATTTCTAAATAGCGTATTCTCGAGCATTTGAGCAAATTGCTTTGGAAGAAGCGTTTTATATTTCATTGAGATTTCTAGTAAAAATGGTCTATCGAGATAGTAACTAAATATTAATATTACTCCTATCAATATGGATAGCACTACGGGTTGCATTTTTATAAAAAAGTCATTCTTTTTTCGAAAACTTAGGTAACAAAAAAGAAACACAAGAAGTAAAGATAATCCACTAATAAAGTCGATATCTCGAAAATAATAAAGTGTGAAAATAGTTTCTAATAATGCAAATACTGCAGTCACAATCAACGCATTTTTTAACCCTAAAAAAGCATCAACAATGACAAAGGCAAGAAGAGGAAGTACTCCTATAAAAAGTGAACCCATTTGTAACGCATCCATCTCAATATAATACAAAACATAAGATGTTTTTCCAATAGGGTTTACATGCTATTTTTTTGAGGTGAAAAATTCTATATATTGTTATCGCCTAGAATATCTTTAAGTCTTTTTATGACATTGTGTAATGAATTTTGGTTAACGGCCAAGTTATCAGATTGCATTTTTAATTTTTTAGAATTATTTCTATTCAGTTCTATAATATTTTCCATTTCACTCATATAATTATTAGTTTCTGTAATTCCCGCTTCTTGTTGCCTCGTAGCTTTATTGATGGTTTCAACAGATGAAAGAATTCTTTTCAGATAATCTGTAGTTTCTTGAAAAACCTCTTCGCATTGCCTCGAAATAATTCGTCCATCGTCTACCTTTGATTTATTTACTTCAACAACCTCACCGACTTGTCTTGTACTCTCATTTAGTATCTTCTTTATCTCCAGAGAGGCATTACCAGAGATTTTGGCAAGATTCCCTACTTCTTCTGCGATAAGCGAAAAACCTTTACCATGTTCTCCTGCTCTAGCAGCTTCAATAGAGGCATTAAATGATAATAAGCGTGTCTCAGATACAATTTCGTCAATAACTAGTGTTTCTTTTCTAATTCTATTTATTGCTCGTACTATGGCCTGAAGCTTTTGGTTTGAACGTTGAATCTCATTCATCGCAGTGAGCATTTTTTCAATAACTTTAATTCCATTTGTTGCAGAGGCTTCTCCAGATTGAGCAAGCTCGAGCCCGGAGCTAAGAGTTTTGTTTGAACTTGAGAGCATGTCAGAAAAATGCACCATATTAACAATAGTTTGATGTATCGCAGTTGACTGTATTTCTGAGGATTGTGACAACTCATCACTTGAATTACCAATTTCTTTTGAAATATTACTTATGTCCTGAGCCTCTTTTTCTATGGACCTAGAAATTTCTTGAACGGGCATGGTAATTGAATTACTGAAATAATACCCAAGAATAAATATGAGAGCAGCTAAAGTAATGATTGCCCAGATAATTGTAGTTTTTAATTTATAAATTGAAGAATATGCTTCCTTTTCATTAATTTTTGCGATTAAGGCCCATGTAATGTTTTTGGCCACATCTACTGAGGCATAGGAAACAAGAACGTCATTACCTAAATAATCCTTTTCCTCTAAAAAACCTATTTCTTTTTTGAGGGCCTTTTTAATACTTTTACTTATTAGTTTTCCACGTTCAGGATTTCTAAATGAATTTTCTGTGCTATGTGTTTCTTTTTTCAGGAATGAGTCGGACCTCATTAAATAATCACTTCCAACTAAATAGGTCTCTCCTGTTTCTCCCATACCAGACCTTTCTTCCATAATTCTATTAAGTCTTTCGATTGGCATTTGAAATATAAGTACACCAATTTTTTTATTACCTTTAAATATTGGTGCCGCAATAAAGCTGGCGGGTGCCTCGTACGATGGGAAATAGCTATTGTAATCAACAACTACAAATTCACCTTTATTTTTTAAATCTCTGGCATTTCTAAAAACTTCGCCAAAGTTGGTTTTTGAGTAAGGTCCTGAGAGCAAGGAAGTCGCAAAATCAATTTCTTTAAAAACTGAGTAAACAATATTCCCAGAATCTATATCCACGAGAAAAATGTCATAAAATCCAAATTCTTTTAAAAAATTTCTCAAAAAGGGGTGATATGTTTCATGGACTTTAAAATATTTAAAATTACCAGAGACTCTATTTAAAAGATCCTTTTGACCTAACGGGTTGGGGTTATTACTTATATATTTATTTTGTAAGTAAACTGTTTCATCTTTAAGATTAGAAAATATATTTTTTAAATCTTTTGTAGTCCCATTTTGTCGCTCATATTCTTTTTGAAAATTCTGAAAGTAATATTGCTGAAGATCCTGTCTAGCTTTTCTAATTGGATTAGGTTTACTTATTTTTTCTTTCTTAATCTCTTCGAAGGCTTCTGAAAACTCTTCCATGGCATTTACAACCATTTTATTTTGGGACATAGTTTTGACTTGAGATTTAATTGAAGCGAAATATCTTTTTACGGACTCTTCTTTTATCTCTTTTACAGCAGTCAGCTTTTTTATAATTTCTTTTTTTAGTGTCTTAGAGGAGTTGTTATAAGAATATAATCCCATTACGATCGTGGGGATTAAACTACTTAGTAAAATGATCAAAATCATTTTACTTCTTAAATTAAGAATTCTTTTAAAGTTTGCCAAAAGCTTTTACCTCTAAGTATTTTTTCGGTTATTTATTTTTATTCCTTAAGTAGTGTTTTATATTTATGATATAGAAGTTTTACTTAATTTAAGGAGACCATTTTGATCAAGCTGTTGTTTTCGGTAATCCTATTTTTATTAAGCTATACTGTAAAATCGAGCCCATCTTTTTTAGGTGCAGGTCTTGGTCCTGCAAAAGATATGGATGTTATTTTATCCGCTAATCCTCCTTTACCAATGTTAAACTATCAAGAAAACACCTACAAAGTAGGAGTCCAACCGACTTATTATAAGGGAAAAAATGAATTTATTCTTTTTGAGAATGACTTTCAAGGGCACGCATTTGCTTTAAATTATTCTTATGCCCACACTAACAAATGGGGGCTATTTGCTAATTTTAACTACACCCACTTTAGCTCTGATCACACAACAAATGTATTCTTAAAAAAGTATTATTTATCAAATATTAAATCTGATTTTTATACATTAAGTGGAGGTATTCACTTCCAACTCCTTAAACAAAAAGGTGCCCTGCCATCAATTAACTTCATTGGTGGCCCATATTTAAAGTTGATTAAGTTTTCCCAGAGTTATCGTAGGGAAGACTTTAATAAAAATATAGAGCTCGATTTCGATATGGAATCAAATCCCACGATCCCTGGCCTAATGATCGGTGGACAAATGGGCTGGAAAATAAAAGATAAATTTATCATTAACCCTTTTGGCTTCATTCAGATACCCATTTCTAGTGAATGTAAAAGCTATGAAGTAACGAGTGTTAGAAAAGACTCCAATAATGAGGCAGGTAAAGGTACTTGTCCTGAAACTGGCGAAAATGGTATTGATTTTTCTATGTTTCAAATATCTGGAGGTATCAACCTCGTTTATATACCATGGGATTTATCCGTAAACATAACGGCCCCCTTTATTCGTTTAGCAATAGAGGATTATACTAATGGATCAACCACAATCATAAGTATTTCAAAATCCTTTGGTGACTTTGAAAGATAATCATTTAGTTCTTTCTAATGTAGCTACAAGCTATATTCTTTGACTCTACGCCTACACCCCTTTGATGCGGCGTAAAATTGTGTTCAAGGGACAAAATTTTCTATTAATACATTTTTAATCTCTCTGCTAAGATGACTCTCCCCACTCATTTTGGTAAAAAATCATCTTAAGTAATTTTTCATGGAGCAACGGTGGATAAAACATTTGATACGATTATCATAGGTGCTGGTCTGGCCGGAATTGTGACTGCTATAGAATTATTAGATAAAGGACAAAAGGTCCTACTTCTAGATCGTGCAGGAAGAGAAAAATTCGGTGGCCTTGCAGCTTGGTCTTTTGGTGGAATTTTTTTAATCAATTCTAAACAACAAAAAAAGGCCGGTGTAAAAGACAGTGAAGAGTTAGCATTAAGTGATTGGTATAATTTCGCGGAATTTAAAGAAGAGGATACCATCCCTAAGGCATGGGCCAAACAATATATCCAATACTCCAAGCAAGTCATTCCCAACTGGCTTGAAAATAAGAAAGTAAAACTATTTCCTGTCGTCCACTGGGTTGAAAGAGGGCTTTATAGACCTGGAAACTCTGTTCCACGTTTTCATATGATCTGGGGTACAGGAAAAGGCCTTATTGATTCATTAGAAGAGGCCTTATTAACTCATTCCAAAGTTAATAACCTCACCCTATTATTTAATCATAAAGTAGAAAACTTTGAATTTACTAATCAAAAGGTTGATGGCGTTAGAGGTACGAATCTTGATGGTGAGTTTTATCACAAAGCGCCCCATGTGGTTATTGCCTCTGGCGGAATTACGGGAAATATTGATCTTGTAAAAAAGCATTGGCCAAAAGATTTTGGAACCCCTCCTATTCACGTTTTAAATGGAGCACACCCTGAGGGTGATGGACTTTTACATTCAAAGTCTGCTGAGCTTGGAGCAGATATAACGAACTTAGATAGAATGTGGCATTATGCTGCGGGTATTTCTCACCCTCGGCCTCTTTTCAAAGGACATGGACTAAGTCTTGTTCCACCAAAATCTGCCTTATGGTTAAATTGTTATGGTCGGAGAATAGGGCCAACACCACTTATTACCGGTTTTGATACAAGATTCTTAGTCCAAGAAATCTGTAAACAGGATCATAAATTTTCATGGCAAATTCTTAATTATAAAATAGCGCTTAAAGAGTTAGCGATATCAGGGGCCGAGTTTAACCCTGCCGTTAGAGACAAAAAGCTTTTCCAATTTATAAAAACGATACTTTTTGGTAATAAGACTTTAGTTGAAGACATGGTTAAAAACTCCGAAGACTTTGTCGTAGGCAATACTATAGAAGAGCTCATCGAAAAGATGCAAGAGAAAAACTATGGAGTCGACCTGGACCAACAAGGTCTTTTAAAAGATATCAAAGACTATGATGATCAAATTAGTAGAGGTCAACCATACCTTACAGATGATCAACTAAGAAGGATTCACCATAGTAGACTTTACAAAGGTGATAAAGTTAGAACATGTAAAAATCAGAAAATCTTGGATTCAGAAGCAAGACCGTATATCGCTATAAGAGAGCATATTCTTTCAAGAAAAAGTCTAGGTGGCATCAAAACTGATTTAAGTGGAAGGGTTCTTAATAGGAATAATGAAATTATTGAAGGTCTTTATGCAGTAGGTGAAGCGGCCGGCTTTGGAGGCGGTGGCATGCATGGACATCGTTCCCTTGAAGGAACTTTTCTAGGAGGCTGCATTGCAACCGGAATCATCACAGCTGAAACAATCACACGTTAAGAAAGGAAATTTTATGAATATATCAGGATCATATTGTGTGCGCTATGCACTTGAACAGATAGGTGTGAAATATACTTTTGGTATACCAGGCGTTCATAATACTGAAATTTATGATGAAATAAACAAATCAGAAACGATAACCCCTATCCTGGTAACTCATGAGGGCTGTGCAAGCTTTATGGCGGACTCTATTACCCGTACAGGCAATAGCATAGGTGTATGTCTTGTCGTACCAGGAGCAGGTCTTACTCATGCTGCTAGTGGTATAGCGGAAGCTTACCTTGATGGTATTGCTATGCTAGTTATAACAGGTGGAACGAGAAGAGATACAGGCAGAGAATACCAACTCCATCAAATTGATCAAGAGAAAATGACCCATGGTTTTAGTAAGGGCTACTTCAGACCCAATACCCATGATGAGATTACCCAAACAATCTATGATGCTTACGAGTTGGCCGTAAGTGGTGAGCCTGGCCCTGTTATCATTGAAATTCCTGGAGAACTACAATTACTTCAAGGTAAAGTATCCTCTTTGCCAAACTATAGTCCTAGTCCAAAAAGAGACAAACCTATTTTAGATAGAACTCTAATTGAAAAGGCCTGTGATCTTCTTATGTCCCATAACTATGGAATATATGTTGGTTGGGGTGCTGTTAAGGCCTTTAAGGAACTTGAAGAGCTTGCCGAGCTTCTTGAAGCGCCAGTATGTACAACTCTTCAAGGGCTATCTTCTTTTAGGGCCTCACATCCCCTCCATACAGGAATGGGATTTGGACGATCGGCCGTTCCTGCTGCTGAAAACACATTCAAAAACATAGAAGGTTTACTTGCTATCGGCGTACGTTTTTCTGAACTAGCAACTGGAAGTTATGGCATTGATGATCCACAAAATTTAATCCACATTGATATAAACAAAAATGTTTTCGATAAAAACTATCAAACAACTGTTGCCATTCATGCCGATGCTCTTGAGGCCATAAAGGCAATTATAGAAACCTTAAAGCAAAAAAAATATCAACGCTCTCACGATCAAACTCTAAGAGATCAAATCAAAAATGATAAGCTTAAATACAACTATCAATGGATTAAAGAACTGAACGAAAATAAGGTTGGCCCTGGTTTTTTCTTTAAGGCCTTGAGAGATCAATTAAGCGATGATGATATTGTTGTAGCAGATGATGGTAATCATACATTTCTAACCGAAGAACTTATGCCCATTAATTCACCAGTGGGTTTTATTTCACCATCTGACTTCAACTGTATGGGTTACTGTGTACCAGCAACAATTGCAGCAAAATTAAATAATCCTAATAAGGAAGTTGTCGGTATTGTGGGGGATGGTGCCTTTATGATGACGTGTATGGAAATTATCACTGCAAGTAATTTAGGTTTAACACCAATATTTTTTATCTTTAACGATGGTGAACTTGGCCAAATTTCTATGTTTCAAAAAATTCCATTAAATCGTAAAACATGCACTGTTTTACCATCTCTTAACTTTGAAGGTGTCGCTAAAACGACGGGAGCTCAATATTTTGAAATCCATAATGATAATGAGATAGAGGCAAAATTTAAGGAAATTTTTTCCCCAAAAAGAACCACTCCCACTGTAGTTAATGTAAAAATTGACTATTCGAAAAAAACAAAATTTACTGAGGGTGTCGTTAAAACGAATCTAGGACGGTTTCCTTTAAGAGATAAGGTGAGAATTCTGGGTAGGGCCCTAAAACGCCATATCGTTGGTTGATTGTTATTTGGATCATGATAAAATAAATCATGAAAAAAATTATCACTCTATTATTTTTATTTACTACAAACCTCTTTGCTTTTGACTGGAAGGAGGTAAAAACTCCAACCTATACTTTTAACGAAAGATACGAAATAGAGCTAAGAGACTCCTATCCCTATATCCGTGACTTTAAAAAAGGTGGTTGGGAAAAGCTCAAACTTCCTAAAGAGTTTAAAAGTTTAAAATTTAAATCCGTCGATGCAGATAATCGTTATATTATGCTTATTGCTAGCGATGGTTTAGTTATAAAAACTAAGCATGGTAGGAAACATCATAAAAAAATGAAGTGGGATGGAGTTTGGGGTGCACCATTCGGAAAAGGAAGTATACTTAAGCTAGCACCATCAACGGATTATTGGAGTATCCAAGATTGGGATATGTTTAAAGACAAATATATTATTAACCCAATTAATAATGAAAAATACCGAACACTTTCAATCGCGCACATTTTCCAAATTCATAAAGGTAAATCAAGGGTTACAGTCCATGATCCTTGGCTTCTTGCAGATGATTATGGATATGAGATTTGTCTACCAAATCACGGCAATTCTCAGGCCATAAACTTTAAATCAAGTGGGGCCTTTGTTTTTATGCTAGACAGTCAGGGGCGTCTGCTAACTCGCTTATGGAATTTAGATATAGCTGGTTATAATAACATCTATGCTCGATACAAGTATGAAATACCAAAAAGAGAAAATAGATATAGAACACGTACAGTTCAATTCTTAAGAAGAATATTGTTACCTTCTCCTCAATGGGAGAAACAACCGCCAATTCCAGGTAAGTTTACAAGCGCTATTACAATAATGGCCAGAGGCAGAGGAAGTCATCAAGCAGATTTATATGTCGAGGGATTTAAAAACAACAAGCGCGTTATTTGGTATAAAGGTATTAACGATCCTAAATGGAAGTTTATCTATAAAGGACAAAAATTAAAAGCTCCACTATTTTCGGCCAGTCCCAAAATGTCCCCGATAATAAAAGGCGTAAATTATTATTCAAAAACTGTTGATACCTCACTAACGCTTTTAGATTTTAAAGATCATTGTTCACCGGCAACCCTAAGAGTACGTAATGGCCAAACAATTGTTGATCTCAAACTTCACTTAAGGGCAATCTATCGTTTAAAAGATGAACCATTGCCTCATAAAAGAAGAGGCGCTATTGAATTCCCTCTTAAAAATAAGCTCAATAAAAGACAAATAAAACTCTTAACCGACTACTTTGGTTATGATGGAAATATTTTCATGGATTTTAAGGCCCTTTATAATGGGAAGAGTTTAGTAATAAATGAGGGCGTAAAACGCAACATAACCCTCACCGCTGAGTAAATAACTCAATCAAATTAAATTTATTTTTACTATAATTGAATTAATCCGAAGGGAAGCCAAAGGATTAATTTATGTTGAAAAGGATATCATCATTAATTATATTATTAAGTCTTGCTTTAGGCTGTGTTAGCCAAGAGTCACCAAGTATTCAATATGATTATAATAAAAAATTAAGTGACTATGAAGCAGTCCAAGCATGCTCTAACGTCAATTTAGTGAACGATATTCTTGAGCACTCAAATGTTATTTCTGTGTTTACATGCCTTCAGTGGAAACAAAAGTTCCCAAAACTCTATCAAGGTATTCTTGAGGCAGATCCTACTAAGTGGAATCATTTATTTGAAATTATAAATGCTTTTTTTATAAATAATACAGATACAAAAAATCGCTTTTTAAATAGCTATAAAAAATTAGATGATAACAATAGTTTTGAATTTCTAGAAGATTTTTACTCTATTTTAAATGAATCTCAACTTTACCAGCGAATGAACGAGGTTTTTTTCTGTGCTAAAGACAGTGAAGTACCTGAATGCCGTGAAAAGAAATACCAAATATCAAAAGATGAAATCATAGAGTTATTAAAATCTCTCAATACAGATAGGAATCATCTGAAAAAGCTTCTTTTTATTATGAACAAGCAATATGAAACATTTCTTAGACATAGAGAAGCAATAGAGCCTCTAACCAAAGAATTAATAAATTCGGTTGGCTTTGATGATTTAAGAATCAATCTTATTAATCATTTAACAAATTCAATCATTAGAGGGCTGGACCAAAAAGATTTGTGGTTTATAAAATACTTATTAACATCCAAGGACAGACTCACTCAACGTCCATGGCCTTTTGAATTTGTAAAAAATGAAAACTTCACTCTTGAGGAATTTTTACGAGTTATCCAATACCCTCTAGAAGAAAATCCTTTTTACTTTCAAGACTTAAGAGTCTTGGCCCAATCATATGAACGAGGAATTTCATGTGATGTGTATAATGATCAAGGAGAACGAATTCATATTGATCTGGGTAGAAGTGTAGGAACCTTTTTAAAGAACTCTATAAATTTAAGCTATTTTGAATTCTTACAAAAATCTTTTGACTTAACAATCCAACTCAAAAATAGTTACGAGTTTTGCCCCGAAATATTTAATATAAGCGGTGAGGCAGTTTTTTTTAACAATGGCTTACCTGAGGTCAGAGAGCACAAGGTAAACCTACTTGATTTTAATGAATCATTTAATCAATATCTCGAAGATGAAGATAAATTCAATCTCTTTAAAATGTTAACCTATGTTGGCATGAATGCACCAGAAATCGATGATCCTCTTTATGCTATCAAAATTGGTGCCCATGATTTTATGTTGGCCACAAATGAAACAAATCGTTTTATAGATATGCATGTACCTGAATTATTCGAACTTGGTTTTAATTTATCAAAGGAGATGAGTTTAGAGGAATATACAATAAGCTCCTCTTTCCTAATTAACATTATTAAAGATGAGAATAACATTAAAGCATTGCAAACATTATCAAAATTATGGCAAAGCTTAGAATATGAGGATAAAAAGGATTTAATACGGTTAGTTGATGCTCAATTCAAAGAAGGCAATGATTTGGCATCCATCATGTTATACTCAATAGAAACTTTCTCTGAAGTGGTTGAAGTAGCAGAAGAGTTATTACCTTTACTATTTGATAAGTCACAAGCCGAAAAGACCTACCAAAGTATTGAAGAACTTATTTCAAAATTTGGAAACAAAGATTTAAATGATGACGTTAGTCGTTTTTTCTCAAAACAGCATTTACTTGGAATTTATAAAATACTTATGGGAGGGCTTCCTTACACAGGGCCAATAAAAAGTATCATTGGAAAATTATTAGAATTCAAAAA
>JAURDE010000246.1 GCA_030828105.1 Bdellovibrionota bacterium
AACAAGACGCACAAAAAGATCAAATAGATGCGCAAGTGGATCAAGCAAAGCTACAATTAGATGCAGAAAAACTTAAACAGAAGACAGCGATTGATCAAGCAAGAATACAAAAAGATTATGATATTGCAGATAAACGTGCTGAAGTTCAGTACGACAAGATGACAACGCAAACATTAAATCAGGAAAGAAGAGATGCCACTAACAAACAAAGGTAAAAAAATTATAAAATCTATGAAGAAAGAGTATGGAAAGAAAAAAGGAGAGCAAGTATTTTACGCTTCTAAAAACAAAGGTACAATAAAGAAAGTAGAAAAGAAAAGTGGAAAGTAAATTAAAAGCAAAGTATGTTATGGATATTATGGATGAAACAACAAAACTAAGAGTTCAAAAAATTATTGACAGCACAAGGGATTTTGTTCAAGAACAAGCTGAACAAGGTATTGATCTAATAGAGTTAGCGCAAGTTATGCTTTCAATGAGTCGAGAGGCTATGGTTGATGTTTATGGAGAAGTTGTTGCAGATAGTTATATTTCACAGCAAATTAGTTATTTGAAAAATCCTGAAAATAGTCTAACATTACATTAATGACTAAACGATTGACAAAAACAACTCCTCCTAAAAAAGGACCTAAGTCACAAGGTATTGATATTCCTTATGGAAAAACAGTACCAGTTGGCGCTGTCCCTGAGGATAAGAAAAGTAAACGTGGCTATGGAATAGCATCAAAAGGACTTAAATTCGAAGGAGTATTCTAATGCAAAAATGGATTAAGGACCTTTGGGAACAACACCCAAAGAAAAAATGGCTCATAATCGGTGTAATAATCGGTTGGGTAATCGCTCAATATATCTAATCAATGTTATCTAAACTATTAGGTGGATCTTTAGTAGACACTGTCGGTAAAGTTATTGACAGTGTCCACACTTCAGAAGAAGAAAAAGGTCAAATTAAAATAAAACTTCAACAATTAGAAAACGAGATTAACTCCAAACAAATGGATATTAACTTAGCTGATGCTAAGTCTACTGCTATAGGTTTTGGTGGTATGATGCAACGGTCGTGGCGCCCCCTCATTGGGATGTCCTGTGCGTTAGCGATATTGTGGGAGTACGTCTTAAAACAGTTTATTATGTTTGGTTTAGCTGCATTTAGTGTAGATCATGCACCTTTACCTGAGCTTGACATGTCGACTTTATTTCCGCTCGTCACAGCTTTACTCGGAATGGCGGGACTTCGCAGCTTCGAAAAATCTAAGAAAATTACGAAATAGTGGAACAGTTTGATTACAAGGTAAAAAAACTTATTCAACAAAAAATTGAAGATCAAAAAGAAAATTTGTTGAGTAGAAGTCTGAGTTCTTATGAGCAGTATCAATATGAACTTGGAAAATTACATGCTTTAGAGCATTTATTAATAGACTATCAAGAACTAAAAAAAAAGGTGATAGAAGAATGAGTAAACTAATAGTACCAAGTTATTTAAAAAATAACGACAGTAAAAAGGAAGAAAAAAAGAAAGAAAAAGAACCTGCTATGGAAAGAGTTCCTCAAGCAACAGGTTGGAGAATGGTAATTTTACCTTATAAAGGGGTAGAAAAAACAAAGGGTGGTTTATTACTTACTGATAAAGCCATCGAGGAACAACAACTCACTACTAATGTGGGTTTAATTTTAAGTATGGGTTCTGATGCTTATGCTGATAAGAATAAATTTCCCAATGGGCCTTGGTGTAAAAAAGGTGATTGGGTAGTATTTGCCAAATATGCTGGCTCCAGAGTCAAAATTGAAGGTGGAGAAATACGTATTCTTAATGACGATGAAATATTAGCAAAGTTGAAAGATCCAAAAGACGTACTAACTATCTATTAAGGAGATAAAAATGACTGAAGAAAAAATGGTAGACCTTGACACTACAGGAGAGGGTCAAGAGGTTGAGCTTCAAGAAGAAGAAAAATCTACTGAAGAAAATAAAGTCGAAGAAAAAGTAGAAGATTCTTCCGAAGATAAAAAAGAAGTTTCAAGTGATGATTCTAAAGAAGATGGTTTAGATAAGTATTCTAAAAATGTTCAAAGAAGAATTAAGAAGCTTTTAGACAGAGTAGAAAAGACAG
>JAURDE010000130.1 GCA_030828105.1 Bdellovibrionota bacterium
GGCACCTATTTCTCTTGATGAATACCGAAAATCAAAACAAAAAGAAGAAGATTTTAGAAAAGCTGGTTAAGGATATTTTCCATCAAAGAGAAGCCTTAACCCTGATTTGATATAGCGTTGTGATATAACAGTAAAAATGCTTGTACTTTCTTTTTTAACCACCTGAGCACTATTTGATTTCGAGTATTCGTATTGATCATCTTTAAACTCTTCCATCAAACCTTCACTCTTATCATTACTAGCTAACTTTTCAAAGCTCCAACCTTCTTCTTCTTCCTTCTCTTTTTTCTTTACATCTTCCTTAGCTTCTTTTTTGAGATTTTTATAGGCCAATATCTCACTGTCTTTTTTAAGCTTTTTAGACTTTTTGACATCATCAGAAACTTTATTAGGACGACTATAGAAAACTTTAGATGGTATATCAGCTCTATCGCGAACAAGCTTCAATCCTCCCATCTTATTTTTCATTTCACTAGCAAGTTTGCCTAAAGTTTCAGGAGAAATATCAAGAGGGCCTCTATTGAGCTTTTTTTGTCTGTCATTAAATTTTTTCAACCACTGTTTACCCGCCCCTCTTATAGCTGTTGCAGAACGATAAATCTCTGAATAGTTCAGATCACCAAGAGAGCCGGGATCCGAAGTTATGGAGTTAACAGCAGAACCTAAAGTTCCTAAAGGAAGTGCCTTTCCAATTGGGCCGATTTTAGACATATCTATCTTCATTTTATAACAAGCATTACCTTGTCCAGTCGGATTCTTATACTCTCTACATTTACACATAGGATCTATTTGACCATCAAAAGCAACACACCCCTTTCTTTGTTTACCTTTTCCTTCAGAGTAATCAGTCCCTTCTTTAAAAATAGAAGAGTCAAAAGCGGCCCAATACCTTTTACATGTTACTGATTTTGTTCTTTTTGGATTTCTTTTACCTGAGACAGTATAGCAAAAGCAGTTTGGCTTCGACATATTTTCTCGATCACCCTTATCTACACATTTACCTTCCATCACTGTTTCAAAGTTCTTTTTAATTTTTTTAATTTTTTCAATATTGCTTTCTATAAGCTTTTTATCTTCTACTACAAAGCCTAAGTTAAGACCTGCTACTAAAGTTCCCATACCGGCCAAAACTGAAATTCCCGGGGATGTTGTAAAAAATTGACGGAAATGTTGAAAAGCAGGACTTTTAATATAATTGAGCGCATAACTAAGACCTATGCCACCTGCGGCCGCGGCCGCTCCTGCACCGATCATTATTCCGGCCTGTTTTCCTTTCTCCTTGTTACGCTCATCCTTCAAATCTTCATAGGCCGAATCATCTGCTCCTTCAGTCTTATCCCAAACATTTTTACCCTTATCAGTTCCCTCACCCTTATCTATGTCATAATCAAGTTTTACTCCTGAAGTATCAAGGGAGTCGGCCATGGCCGATGGAAATACCAGATTGACAACAAAGTCAGCATTACTGCGATATGTTTTAAAAACATGGTCTAGAACATTAACAATAGGCCCAATATTTTTAATATCAAATAGGCCAGAGTTTACCATATCATCATACTTATCAACGGAAGGTGACTGAAGTTTACCACTCAGTAAATCTCTCCATTCTTGATCTAGAAGAAGTACATCTTCAAGCTTACTTTCTTTTTTCCCTTCAAGCAGATGAGGATCCGTTATTATACGAGAAATACTTTTATAGAACTCTACATCCTTCTTTATATAACTTTGATCATCATTTTCATCTGCTTTCGAGTCTTCTACTTCTTCAGCATCTTTTGTCTTTTTCTCTTCATTATTAATTGTATTCAAGACTTTTCCAGGAACCCGAACACCTTTAATAATCTTTCCACCTTGATTTATAACTTTATTCCCAAAGTTTTTAAACTTCTGTATTCCCTGCTTTTGGTTATAATAAAAATCAACCCATCTCTTCCTACTATTATATGTTTCTAAATCATCTGCATTTGTAAAACGTTTCTTATCTGCATCGACATGAAGAGAAGACCTTTCAAACTCTAGATCTTCAAGAGACATATCCTTTGGTTCTTTTCTTTTGCCTAAACTTGGTTCATAACTTGACCTATTCGTAAACTCATCGAGGGCATCATCTTGAAATTTTTGTTTATCTGCTTCGGGTATATCAGGGTTATTTTTCACAGAATCATAGTCTGATACGATATCCTTACTGGTCATATCTTTCATTTCATCTTTTGATTTCACTTTAGTTGTGGAACCTGATGAGCTATCTGAGCTCTTTCCAGTTGTTGAATCAGGTGTATCTGTGCTTGAAGTTTTATCACCTGGTGTTGAATCAGGTGCATCTGTGCTTGAAGTTTTATCACCTGTTGAACCAGGAGTATCTGTGCTTGAAGTTTTATCACCTGTTGAACCAGGTGTATCCCCTGTCGCACCGGATGTCTTTTTTCCACCTGATGGTGTGGGTGCATCTAAAGGGTTAGACCCTCCCTTGAAATCATCTACTACAGATTTCTTTGTTTGAATGTCCTTAACCTTACTCCACCCACTCTTTCCAACAGAACTTCCTGCCCCAGCAGACTTCGGAGCAGCATCTAAATTATTTTTTCCTCCGCCAAAAGAATCAGTAACAGACTTTTGATCTTTAGCATCTCGAACCTTATCCCATTTGGATCCCTTACCATCACCCGCAACTCTTTTACTGCCATCGGCAGTACTAGCTTTTACTCCGTCTGCTCTTTGCTTTCTTACATTTTCTCTCGCTTTAGCAAGATCATCAAAACTACTTCCACTGCTCGTATATATCTTACAGGCCCCTGCCGCACCCCAAGGAGTCATTTCATAAATCGCCAAAAGAAAAGCTAATCCATAAACCCCTGTCATCACACCATAAGCAATAGTTTTTTTATGATCGATATCGGCCAATATCTCTTGTTCTCTTTGAAGATAATTAAAGGCCTCAAGTTGTGCCTTATAACTACCTATCTTATCCATTTTTTTCGCAGTTGTATCTAAGCTATAGCGATCCTGTAATTCATGAAGTTCATCTTCTACAAAAAACGTTAAATAAACATCAACCCCAAGACCAACCAAACCTCCGGCCGCATTGATTTTACCTGACCAGCAATCTGTTTTCTCTCCTTCTTTAGCAAGAAGTTCAATAACCATTTGAGTATAGCCTAAGGCCTCAGCAGATTTTTGAAGAGCGACTATATCATCTTCCATCCCTGTATCTAAATCACCTGTAAAGTGAGATGCATTTTTATCTAAGCACGCTTTTCTTTTGCTATAATCCTCTATTTCTGCACAATCAGCGAAGCCTTTTTTGAGGTCCTCATACTCTTGCTTATTAAAACATCTATTTAAACTCGAATCCCACTGTTTAGAAGAATCTTTTTCACAGGTTTTTTTCTGTTCTGAAAACTCACTCGTAGAAGCATAAGCATTACTTATGAATAAGGGCTGATATATCATTAGTTGGATACACACAATGAATTGAATAAGATAATTTATTAGCTTTTTCAGTAATTTTATAAAATACATACCTTACTACTTTTCGGATCTATAATTATCTATTTTAAGAGGATTAACGAATGATTCAAAATATCTTAACTTTTCCAATAAATTTTATTTATAAAATGCCCATAATTTAGGGGTGTATCCACTTCCCTTTTCCGCGGTATAAATAAGCTCTTGAAATGTTATTGAACTTAACCAAAATATCTCTTTCTCCATCTCCATCCAAATCTTTGACACCTACTTCATATTTCCTTAGACCGTATTTTTTATACCTCTTCTCTTGTTCTCGCCACACCTGAGGACCTCTCTCAAGACGCATTGTTTTAAGGTTCTGATTATCAATAGAGAGAAAATAGAGTCGAGCGGTAGAAAGGTAGTTTAAATAATAGGTATAACCTTCATTAAAGTAGATAAGTAAAACACTATATTTTGGGCCTAGTTTGTGAAAGCTAATTTTATAGACACCAGAATCTGCTCCATTAGACGCAAGCCTTTTTGAAAAAAAGAGCGTCTTATGTTTATCATAGATATTTATCCAATCCTCGCCATCTTTTTTGGCAAACACAAAACTCTCAGGCCAGCTATCACCATCTAGATCAATGTCATAAAACGGAGTCTCGACTTCCCATTTGTATTTCTTTTTTTCTTGAAATTTATCTCTTGTAAGCTCACCTGAAAAAAGGTCTCTAAAATACCTTTCATCTTGGGCAAGTAGCACCATAGAATGAAGCAATAAAATAACTAAAATGAAAGGTTTTTTTAGATTCATAATTTCATTTTAGCCGAAATCAAAAAAGTTTCTAAGCTACTGAATTTTATTCCATTTTCGGATTGTCCATTCGAGAGCTTTTTTGATATAACATATCAAAATACTCAAAAGGGTAATGAATGCAATTCTCAATAGGATTTTTAAGATCTCAACATCAAACAATCATAAAATCATTTGGTCAAGATATGCCCATGGCGAAAATCATAAGCACAGACGACTTAGAACAAGAAAAGTTGAGTGCTCTTTTCATTCCCCAAGATCTTTATAACGGTCAGGTTATGGAGGAGCTTAATAGTTTCAATAAATTCATACCTATCAGAGAAGCAAGCGAATATGAGCTTCATAGAGATAACTTTGAAAAGCTCACCTATAAGCAAGGAAAAGAAATTCTAGATCAAACTAAGTTTAAATGGTCACTTGAGAATAATTTATTCCTTCTTGAGGAGCTCTTTGCTGTCATCACAAATCTACGCATTTTAGGTAAGGATAATCGAATTACTCTTTTTGAAGAAATATGGTTTATTCTTAAAAATAATCTTGCTGCTGAAAATTTAAAAATAATTTTTAATAATATCCAAGAAAACGATGGAAAAAAGAATCAGCTTATTCCTCTTAAAATTGAGGGTGATAAACGTCCTAATCCAGAAGATGCCGATGAAGAAGATATTTTTATCCTTAATAATCTCAAGGAATCCCTGACGGAGGAGTTTCAAGTTATTGATATCGATTTAGAAAAAGGCAAATTGATGGCAGGTCTTAATGTACTACATAGCCCAGTCATTATTCTCGCTGAAGTCTCTAAGTTTACGGCGATTCAAAAAGGACTTTTAAAGTCTTTATTCAATGGACTTAATATTGAACTGAATTAAGAACCAAACCTACCTAAACGCTCACCAGATAGTAAGTGAATATGAGTGTGGAAAACAGACTGGCCTGCACTAGCACCTACATTTGTAACAAGTCTAAAACCATTATCTTCGATACCATTTTCATTGGTATATTTTTCAATACCACTAAAAACCTGATTCAGCTGAGAAGAACTTATTCTAACCATTTGATTTATATTTTCAGAATGAGTCTTATGGATAAATAGTAAATGAGTTTTGGCCTGAGGGTTTATATCTTTAAAACCTATGACATTCCCATCTTCATATACTATTTCTGCATCAATTTCTTTTTTATAAACTTTACAAAATAAACAATCAGTCATTTTTCCCTCATTCATTTATTCTCGAAATAGAAACACCCAATGATCTGAGTTTATTATCTATTTTTTCATATCCTCGATCAAGGTGATAAACACGTTGAATCTCAGTTTTTCCTTCACTGGCAAGTGCGGCCAATATTAATGCTGCCGAAGCTCGTAGGTCAGTACACATAATAGGCGCCTGCTCTAGCTTTTCCACACCTGTAATAATGGCAGTGTTACCTTTTAATTCTATTTTTGCTCCAAGCCTTATGAGCTCTGGTACATGCATAAATCTGTTTTCAAAGATTTTTTCTGTTATGACTGAGGTTCCCAAAACTTTGGTACAAAGGGCCATTAACTGGGCCTGTCCATCTGTTGGAAAACCAGGATATGGGGCCGTCTCCACCGTTATACCCTCAAGCTTGGAATGAAGAACTTTAATACCATCACTAGTAACCTCTAGCTGAGCATTCATTTTTTTTAAAGTTTCAATAACAGCATCAAGGTGAGAGGGAACAAACCCAGTTATTTCAATTTCACTATCAGTGATTAAGGCCGCCATCATATATGTTAGGGCCTCTATTCTATCTCCAATCGCCTCATGTTCAATTTCATTAAGCTCACTAAGAGGGCGTCCTTTAATGGTAATAGTCGAAGAGTTTAGCCCTTCGATTTGAGCTCCCATTTTAATCAAAAAATTACCGAGATCTTCAATTTCTGGCTCAAGGGCCGCATTTTCTATTATCGTTGTACCTTCAGCTCCGACAGCGGCCATCATGAGGTTCTCTGTCGCTCCCACACTAGGAAAAGGTAAAACACATTTAGCACCTTTGAGTCCTTCAGTTGTCGCGTACACATATCCACTTTCTAACTCGATCTTTGCACCCATTTTTTTTAAGTTTTCAAGATGGATATCAATAGGACGGGCACCTATAGCACACCCTCCTGGTAATGAAACCTTGGCCTTTTTAAAACGGGCAAGAAGAGGTCCTAAAACTAAAATGGAGGCCCTCATCGTTTTTACTAGGTCATAAGTTGCCTCATGGCCTTCAAACTTTGAAGTGTCATAGATAGTTTTATGCCCTTCGGTTTTTATCTCAACACCTAGGTTAGATAGGAGTTTATTAATTGTAATAATATCTCTTAGTTCTGGAAGGTTAATAAGGGTGGTTTTTCTTGGATTGAGTAAGACACCTGCAATAATAGGCAAGTAAGCGTTTTTGGCCCTAGAAACTCTAACGCTCCCATTAAGCTTTGCTGGCCCATCTATATAGAGTTTATCCACTATTATTCCTTCGTTAAGCTTAAAAAGCGCTGCGCCCCTGTTAAGTCATTAAGTATATGGGCCTCTTTAAAACCACATTTTAGTGCGAGACTTTTGAGGTCTTTAAGGTGGTTTTCGTGCCCCTCCATTAAAAAAGAGCCTTGATGATTTAGCTTTTTAAGGGCCTGATCAAAAAAGGTTTGATACCAACTTTCATATTCATTATCTTCAATAAATAAGGCCATTTTAGGTTCATATTTTAGAGTTTGAGAATGAACTCCATCTATATCGCCTTTGGCCTTAATATAGGGTGGGTTCGCCACAATTAAATCTTGTTGTTCTAGTGCTCCCTCTAAGCGATCCATCTGTTTGAATTGGCAACTACTTTCAGGATGTATTGAAAACTGATGAAGGTAGAGGTTTCTTTTGGCCACATCTAAAGCTTTATTATCAATATCAGTACCCACAACATTGAGAGGAAAATCACATTCCGAAAGGATTGAAATGGCCACGACACCTGAACCTGTACAACAGTCTAAAACATTTAGTTTCGCTTTATGGGCCCTTTTCTGTAGCCATAAAATTGCCATTTCTACTAAGGTCTCCGTTTCATTTCTAGGAATAAGTACATCGGGTGTAACAAAATAACGAGAGTTATAAAAATAGCAATGCCCTTGGATATATTCTAAAGGAATGGCCTTTTTCACTTTTTCAAGAAAGGACTTTGAAGCAGAGGTCTCTCCCTCAAGAAAAGGAGACTTTAAAAACTCATTTTGATCGAGAAAGCCATGCGAATATTCTTCAAGTTCTCTTTTTAGACGATGAAGTGTTAAACCTGGGTAGTTTTTTAAAAGAAAGTCTTTTTCTTTTTCATAGAATTTTTTGGCC
>JAURDE010000152.1 GCA_030828105.1 Bdellovibrionota bacterium
CCCAGTTATAAGTCAGCTCTATCTCTGGCCCCCCCACTTCTGTGGCGAGAAAAACAAGGGTAAATTCACCTTGAGGAACGTCTTTTCTTCTCACTTCGATTAACCCTAGTTTATTAACAAAAAAATCTAAGGCCCTATCTAGATCCTTCACTCTTATCATTGTATGAAGATATTTCATGTATACTCCGATGCGTTATAGTTTCTAACTATTATAAAATAATATTTCTTTATTTCACACTAACTCTTCTTTGTTATAAATTATGTAAACATGATTACAACAAACTCCCTCACTAAAAACTTTAAAAGCTACAAAAAAGAACCTGGTCTTCGAGGATCAATAAAAAACATCTTTAAACGAGAATATATCACCAAACCTGCGGTCGAAGGATTTGACCTCAATATTAAAAAAGGTGAAATAGTGGCCTTACTAGGGCCCAATGGTGCTGGAAAAACGACGTTAATGAAAATGTTTACCGGAATAATTGTGCCTAGCTCCGGTCAAGTTCAAGTCATGGGCCATGAGCCATACAAAAGAAATAAAGAGTTCCGAAAGAAAATAGCCCTTGTTATGGGACAAAAATCACAACTATGGTGGGACATCCCCGCCATGGATTCCCTTCTTTTACTACAAAAATATTATGAAATACCTAAAGATGACTTTGATCAAAAAATAAAAAAAATGGCCGCCCTTTTAAATGTCGAGGAGCTTCTCCACATCCATGTTCGTAAACTTAGCTTAGGTGAGAGAATGAAAATGGAGTTAATGGCATCATTAATTCATAGCCCCGATGTCATATTTTTAGATGAACCAACTATTGGGCTTGATTTAATTGCCCAAGAAAGCATCCGATCATTTATAAGGGAATATCATAAGAACAATGACACAACGATAATCATTACATCTCATTATATGGCCGATGTACAGGCCTTATGCGAGCGGATCGTACTTATCATTGATGGTAAAAAGGGCTACGACGGAACTCTAAAAAGCTTCGAAAACATCCTAGGAAGTGAAAAGGTTGTAACATTCGTTTATGACACGAAACAAGATCCTACAGATGCAATTTGGCAAGGCCTAGACGCAAAATGGGACAATAATCACCAACAGGTAGACTTGAGGCTACCAGAAAAAAAACTCAGAGAAATAACCTCTCAAATATTGATCCAAAGTCCAGTTATTGATTTTCATACAGAAAAACTTCCTATCGAAAGAGTGATGAAAGTCCTCATGGAAAACCCTAAGATATTGCATAAATGATTAGTTTGAAGTGGATAGACAAATGGTGGCAAACAATGAAAACGGCATGGTCAAACTACATGACCTACCGTTACAATTTATTTCTTCAAGTTGTCGGTCCAGCTCTAGTTTTTTTCTTTATCAAATATAATCTTTGGAACTCTATATATGATGGAGATTTAGAATTAGAAATAGGAGGCTACACCCTATCGTCTATGATTCAATATCATATTTGGGGCTTTATCCTTACTATGCTGGCCAAAGGTCATCATGCAGTTGATTTGGGACAAGAAATTCGACTTGGAAGGATTAGTAGTTACTTAATTTATCCTTTTAACTTTTGGGAGTTTCATGCTGCTAGCTTTGTGGCCTTTCAGGCCTATCAGTTTATTGTGGCCTTAATATCACTTGCCTTTTTCTATTACACAGGACTTTTAGGGCCGCTCAATATAGAGGCCCTAGCGCTAGGCATCTTATATGCACAATTTATAAGTATATTTTGGTTCATTCTTCAGTTTGCCACCGGTTTAATGGCCTTTTGGTTAGAAGAGACATGGATTTTAAGAGTTATTTTGGAAATCATGACGGCCTTTTTATCTGGGGCCTTTTTTCCTCTTGAAATCTACCCTCAGTTTATTCAAAACATTCTACAATACACACCTTTTCCCTACTTAACCTATTATCCTATAAAAATATTCATGGGCGAAGAGTTATCCTTATGGGCCCCAATACTAACAATATCCTTTTGGATGGCCTTAGGAATAATACTAAATTATTTATTGTGGAAAAGAGGCCTAAAACTATACACCGCGGCCGGAATGTAACGATGAAACACTATTGGGAAATATATAAAAAATTTGTATCAACTTCTATAAGTGAAGCAACAAGTTTCCGTTTAAGCTTTTTCCTTGTAGCTATAATGGATATTATTTTTTATCTCACAACTTTGTTTTCAGTAAACTTTATATTTGATCACGTACAAAACATAGGCCCATGGGATAAAAATCAGCTGCTATTTTTTATAAGTTTTATGCTTGCCATAGACCACCTTCATATGACCACAATAAGCGAAAGTTTTTGGCGTTTTTCAGACCATATACGAACGGGAAGTCTTGATTTTTTACTTCTAAGACCTGTCCACGCTATTTTTAGCGTTTTCTTCTCTAGATTTAGGGCCGCTACCGTATTTAATGGAATCGTTGCTTGGGGTTTTTTAATCTATTATGGTAACCAAGTTAATCTTCCTTTCCTATCATGGCTTCTTCTACCTTTTATGGTTCTTATTGGTATGAATCTCCTACTCGTTATAGAAATAATCCTTTCAACCGCCATGTTCTGGATTGTAGAAGGTGCTGGAATTAATTTTTTACGAATGCAAATACAGCAATTATCCCGATGGCCTGATTTTATTTTTAGTAAATATACAAGAAGGGTTTTAACATTAGTTATTCCTATTTCTTTAGTAGGAACAGCTCCGGTCCAATTTTTACTAGATTTTAAAAATTATCAATACCTTTTATTTTTAATCTTATTTTCTTTTATTTTATGGGCGTTTTTACTTATCTGGTGGAATTACGCTATTCAAAAATATGAATCAGCTTCGAGCTAAGAGATTCTTTGCCATTTTGTTAAAAGTTATTTTCAAGTCTTCACTCGCATCAGGGTTATACTTTAATTCTTGTAAGATAAATATTAGAGATAAAAATTCATCTTTGGCCTTTACTCTTTCAGCGAATTCACTAAGACCTTCATTGTCATCAATAGACAAATCGAACTTTTTACAAATTTTATGAAAAACACGATCTTCCCAGTTCTTTTTCTCTCGTCCCATAACTTTGAGGTAAATAAAGTATATTACAGGCCCCAAGACGAAGAAAACTACACTGAGTGAGACCATCAAAATAAAAGGATTGGACTTTCTAAAGTAGGCCTTAAATATATCAAATTGCCTTTCTAAATCGAAATTAAAAAAACCATCACTTAGTTTGTAATACACGACATCATAGGCCATTTGAAATTTTTGAAAAGGATTTGGGCCTGATTTATTTTTAAAATATTCCGGTCCTAATTGATTTATTAGTGCATATAAAAAATCAGGTCCTCCAAACTCTAACCTCTCTCTGGCCACAACGATCGTTGGATCAAGTCTGATCCAACCTTGCCCACTTTGGTAATATTCTACCCATGCATGAGAGTCCTCAGTGGTGATTATATAGTAATCACCATATTCATTATATGTTCCTCCCATAAAGCCAGTCACGACTCTACTAGGAACGCCATTAATTCTTAACAGTAGAGCAAGCCCAGAGGCGAAGTGTCCACAAAATCCTTGTTTTCTCTCAATAAGAAACTCTTCTATTCCATTTTCCTTAGAGTACTGACCAGGTGATAAGGTATAACTGAAGTTTTCAGAGAAATAATCAAGGATCTTATTACCTGTTTCCTTGGCCGTAGCACCCTTAAGAGATTCGGCCAATTGATATACTTTTGGTGAAACTCTGGCCCTATTAAACTGTAGGTATTTTATTAATTCTTTAGGTGAGTAGGCATAGCTTTGTCTCGCACCTTTATTCATCTCAATAACAGCTCTTTGGCCTTTTAGAGGAACAACTTTATATCCACCATCTTGAAAGTGATCAATTTTCGCTGTACCACTACTTCTAAACTGTTTCGAACCCTCAAGATAGAAGAGGTTCATTGTCCGAGAATGTTCGTAATTTATTTTGTATGTAGATCCTTTTCCTGTGGCCTTCTGTTTTTGTTTACCTCCAGCACTTGGTCGCCAGCTTAATCCATCATTTTGTGTCATATAGCTTCCTATCCAATAAAGCTCAGAATAAAGTGGCCTATTTTTTTTAGACGAAAAACTGGCCCTAAAAATAAGCTCTTTTGATTGTACTGCAGTAGAAACCTCACCTGGCCTTAAGCGCTCAGTAAAACCCAATTTCATGGTACTCGCATTTTGAAAATTAAAAGAACCAAGTCCAATACGTGGAAACGCAACAAAGAGTAATACCGTTATGGGAATGGTGAGAAAAAGAAGACCAAACGGTCGATACGACAAAGGCCCAGAAGTAAGATCAAAATTGATTCGCTTTAAAAGGTAAAAGCTGTATGCCCACTGAAAAAGAAGTAAAAAGATAAAAAAGAGTTTATCTTCAACCATTAAGTTTACGATCGTTAGGATAAAAGAAAACCCCACAAATACAACGGCATCTCTTTTATTATGAATTTCACAAATCTTTAAAGAGACAAAAACACTCAAAAGATTAAGGCCAGGCATTAATCCTTTATATGTATTATAGGAAATAAGGACACCTATAAAAGTACCCAGTAAAATAAGGAGCTGAACACTTTTATTAAGCTTAAAATCAAACAAGAATGCTGACCATAACAAAACATTGAGAACGATGATGAAATTCAAATAATGTCCAAAAAAAGGCAGCTGGGCGACAAGAAGATTGAAAAAAAGAAAATTAACGTGCTTACGTTTCAAAATATCTATCCATATAATTAATTAAAAATCTCTCAAGCTCAGAGTGTAGTTCTATTTTGCAAGCTGATAATTCTTTAATATTTAATTTTATAATATTAAAGCATTGGGCCCAGTATTGTATTTGCTCCATTTTCTCAATATGATTAAGCCCTTTAAGGTCTTCATCTTTAATCTCTACTTCTAATATGTGAGGCTCATCATATTTTTTAGAAACCAAGATATCCCATTGAGCGTATTTCTTCCAATCGATGTTTTTGGAAGAATAGTCTTGATTGAGCTTACCATAAGTAAGAAATTCACCATGGGGATACTCGGCTCGATTTTGTGAATACATACCTGGTTTATATTCACCCTTATGATTTTTAGGTTCTGGGAATATATATATTTTTTTATTAAAATTAAATTTTTTCCAACTTTCAAAAAGCCCAAACGGAAATGTTGTTGTAAGATGAATATCTCCGACAGGATAAACCCCAACGGGTGCACTAAAGCTGGACTCCATCTTAACTGTTGAAGAAGGAATAAGCCTATGTGTAGTACCTTTGATATTTTTCCCTTCAATATTAAGCATAAAGGCATTATTGCTTGACTTACTTACCAATAAAAAAGGAAGGGACAACGGTGAATACCCTCCCATTTTATCCTGGGATAAATCTAAGCTAACACCTCTTAAGTTTTCATTTGTTTGAATGGCGGAAAGAGAGAGAGTCGTAAAAAAAAGAAAAAGCCCTAAATAGGCCATTGAATTTCCATATATCATACATATTAAAAAAATTAATGAAAGACAGGATAAAATAATTAACCCTTGCCCAGTAAAAAAAATATAAATTTTTTCTTTACCTTTATTAAATTTACCGGATAGGTACTTTAGATATTGATTCATGTACTATTTCTTGACCTTTTTTTAAATTAAGGTTTTCTCCTAACCTATGCCCTAATATATAAGGCGCCATTATTTTAGTATCCTCTGGGATCACATAGTCCCTTTTATTCAAATAGGCCCTTGCCTTAGATGCTAAAACCAAGGCCTGGGCAGCACGAGGAGATAGAGAGTACTCTTTATAGTCCGATCTTAATATGGCCATAATATCCAAAATATAATTCAATACTTTATCGGATACAGAGATAGAGTGAATATTATCTTTATGTTTATTAAAATCCTCTTTGGTGAGGATAGAACGAAGTTCTTGGATTCTCTCATGTGAACTAGGCATTTGAAGAACTTTAAGCTCGCTTTCTCTTTCAGGAACTCCGAGATGCAGACCTAGGAAAAACCTATCTTTTTGAGACTCAGGCAAAGGAAATGTTCCTATATGATTTTCTGGGTTCTGTGTTGCCATCACGATAAAAGGCCTAGGAACATCATATTCTCTGCCTTCAACACTTACTTTATATTCCTGCATAACCTCTAAAAGAGCACTTTGGGTACGTCCAGGCGCTCTATTTATTTCATCGGCCAAAAGTAAATTTGTAAATACAGGGCCTTTATTAAAAATAAACTCTTCTGTTTCTCTTTTAAAAATGAGGCCTCCAATTATATCTGAAGGAAGAATATCATTAGTGAACTGAACTCTTTTAAAGTTGAGATCAAGAAGCTTACACAATGCTTTGGCCAAGGTCGTTTTTCCTACTCCAGGGATATCTTCAATGAGTAAATGCCCCTCACAAAGTAAAGAGAGCAAGGCCATTTCGACTCTTTCA
>JAURDE010000247.1 GCA_030828105.1 Bdellovibrionota bacterium
TAGGTTTATAAGATAGAGCTTTATTAATCTTAGGATCACAGGCCTTAAGCTCCGTTGATCTCTCTAACGGGATGGCCAATACATTGACTGAGAAAAGGTAGGTGAAAACGGTAATTATGCTATAGAGCTTCATATTTCTCCCTTAACGATGACTTTCATAGGGGAGTCTAGAAGAGGAATCTATACAATGTCAAAAGTGCTCAATGTTGATAATTACAACTTGTGAGAGACCAGGCCTTACTTCTTTTAGCGATTTTAGGAAATGTTCTAGTGAGCCATTTAGGGTAGGTGGAAAACTCCACTTCACAACTTTCATATGCGTCAAACTTTTGGGCCTCTTTGATTCTATCGGTGAGAAAGTAGAGCTTTTGATTACTTTTGATAAGCTTTTCTGCTTTATCCATAGAGTCGAGGTGAATCATTTCAATGGGTTCTTTTTGATAGAATTTTAGCTGATCAATAACTCGGTTCATTGTATAGATTTTGGGAGTCGATTCTTTTTTATAATAGAGATATTTGTAGAACTCGATGGGTGTATGAGCATCTTTAAGCGAAGCGATGAGAAGAAGGATCATATTTTGGATGAGGACAATAGTGATAAGCCACTTTGGAAGTTTAAAGCGCTCCAAAAACATTCCAATGATAAGAGGTAGAAAGAGAGCGAGAGCAAAAATAAAACGCACTTCTTTATGGCCAATCATGGAGTGAACAACAAAATAGGGAAGTGTCATCCAGGTGAGGTAATGTTTTGGATGCTTGATCCAGAGATAAAGTGGGGCCAGAAGAAAGAGTATGCTAAGCGGTGGGATTCCTCGATTAAAAGTTCGTACAATATAATAATACCAGGGATCAACGCCAAAGCCTGATGCCACACCTTTAATAATATTTTGATAAAAGTAATTCCAAGGGGTAAAGGTCCATTCTCCATAGCCCCAGAAGTCGATAAGAACCATGAATATGAGGGAGGCACCAAAACCTAAACAAAGTTGAATAAAGCCTTTTAGATTAATTTTTTTAAAAACAACGAGCCAGAGAAAATAAGGGGCAATCATAAAGGCCATTTGAAAACGAAGGATAAAAGAGACTCCAGAGAGAAGCCCTAGAAGAAAAGAGTTTCTAGAAAACATGGCAAAGATAAAAAAGGATATTCCTAAATTTTCTGCTGTGGTTCTGGCATGGAAAAAGGGTAGAAACCATAACGTCATAAAAAGAAGAAGAGTCATCTTTTGATTAAAGGGATCTTTAATGAGCTCGGGTATCTTTTTTAACAGTAGAACAATAGAAGCAAACCCTAAAAGGGACGAGATGAATCTAAGGATTGTGGTGAGGATAAAAGGATCTTTAAGTCCTAAAAGAGTAAAGGGTTTTAACAAAGCGATATAAAAGGCCGGTTGAAGCCATGGTCGAATCCTTGCCGGATATTCCCAGGAGACTAAGGCATCAGATGCTTCGAGGATACCAAGCTTATAGCCTACAAAGCGCATAAGACCTAAGTGTTCATCAGGCCTATGAAAGCCTTCAGAAAAAAAGACTGCAAGCAGATGAAATAGGGCACCAATAATAATGATGTGTTTCGTCTTTAATTTTTGCAGTGAAAGAGAGTCCATGCTTTACTTCTTTTTTGCCAGTTTGCGATATTAATATCAAAGATCCATTCGGGGTAACTTGAATAGACGAGACGACAGCCATCTCTTTTTACAAATTTTAAATAATATCTTGCCCTGTTTGAAAAGACATAGAAATTATGGGGCACTTTATCGAAGTCAAAATCATCACGAGTATACTGTATTTTGGGAATCACTTGAGTGTAATAACGAGTGGTTATTCCGGCCAGGTGATATGGATCCTCAGTATCCCCTTGAATAAAAAGGGTATCATCGGCGTTTAATTGAACATTTTTATAGTAAGAGTAAGAAGGGTGAACTTCTTTTAATGAGTATATAACCAGGAGGATTAGGTTACACGCAAAGATAAAATTTAATGACTTTTTAAACCTAAGAAGATTGAGCTTCTCAAAAAAGATGACCATAATGACTGGGACAAAGTGCACAAGAGGAAATAAAAAACGAAATTCTTTATGTCCTACAAAA
>JAURDE010000062.1 GCA_030828105.1 Bdellovibrionota bacterium
AGAGTTTGTTAAGAATATTGCTCTGAATATTAATTACACAAGATTTGAAAGTGAAGGAGAGGGCTCCTTAGGCATTCTATATTACTATTAATTAAATCATAAAAAGAGCTGAATAAATAACTCCCCCACTAACTAATGCTAACAAGGCAAACTTCTTTAAAGGTGGAGATGTTAGAGCTAGCCATATTCCAGTAATTAGGGCACCTACAACAAAAAAACCTAATATTCCTAATATTGTTTTTGAAATCCTCGGGCCATGCCCTTGATGCATTTCCATCAATGACTTCAAAAGAGAGGGTACATGCTTTTTTACAATAGCAGAGCTTTCATTTGCACTAATTGAATAATAGGTTCTAGTTTGAGGTCGGCTAACCTGAGAAGATTCAGAGCCTTTCATATATTCATATTTGTAATTTGGATTAATAACCTTTAATTGCTCAGAAAAAAGATTTTCAAGTTCTTTTTTATCCAACTTTCTGTCTAGACCAATACTTTTAACCTCAATAACTTCCTCAGCTTCACTTCCTTTTAATAAATGCAAAGCACCCGAAACAGCTGTAAGACATAAGAATATTAATACTGGGGCAGAAAAGAATAAATGGATTTTAATAATTGTAAGGCGTTTCATATTATTTCTCTGGTTAATATAATACCGTTTCTTCTATAATCTCTACATGGAAATAGAAAGTGAAAAATGCCCAAAATGTCAGTCTCTCTACTGTTATCAGGACGGTATGTTATGGATTTGTCCTGAGTGTTTTTACGAATGGTCTATAGATTCGCTTCAGCAAGAAATTGAAAATAATCATTCATTTGTTGATATCAACGGTACCCCACTTGAAAATGGTGATGATGTTATTGTCGTCAAAGACCTCAAAATAGGAAAAGAGACCATCAAGTCTGGGACAAAAGCTAAAAATATTAGGCTATTAGAAGAGCCTGTAAATGGCCATGACATATCTTGTAAAATACCAAAGCATGGTCAGCTCTATCTTAAGTGCAGTGTTGTAAAAAAGGCCTAAAGGATTGATGGCTAAATTTTGTTCCTATTTTGAAATAGATAACCGATGCCATGAATCGTACTAATATAATCATAAAGGATTTTATGAGACTTTCTGATGTGATTAATATGAACATCGATTGTTCGCTCATTGCAACTGCTAATTGAACCTGAATTTATATACTCTATGATTTGTGACCTCGACATAATCATACCAGCATGTTTCATAAGGCATTGCATAATCATAAATTGCTTAGAGCTAAGCTTGATCCCTTCTATCTTGTCTTTAGTCTCAATAAAAAGTGAAGATGCTTTAAAATCCAAACTCACCTCATTTAGTTTTATTGATCCAGCTATATTCGACTTAGCATATAAGTTTTTTTCAACTACAGACAACAATAGATCTTTTTTAACCGGCTTAACTAAATAGTCTTTAACCCCAAGAGTATGACCCTCGATTTGAGAATCAATATCATCATGAGAAGTAAGAACGATAACATTTAAAGCATGTATGTCATACTTTCTAAACTTTTGATCCTTAAGCAAGTTAAACCCCGACTCTCCGGAGATATTAAGATCAAGAATGATTAAATCAAATTTCTTTAGACTTAAATAATCATTGGCCTTCTTTAAGGTGCTAGCGATAGACAGGTTATAAGAGGACTCAAGGTATTTTTTTAATAGTTCCTGTACTACAGGCTCATCTTCAATAACTAAGATATCTGGATGTTCAAGCATGTTTATTTAACCTCAAAATATTAAAAAATTAATACTTATTTTAACATATTTTTTAACTGCATAGCCGACTCTATTAGTCTACTACATAAAGGAGCTAATTATGTTCAACAAGAAAATTTTAGTATTACTATTATTTAATTTCTTAATCACTGGTAAGGCCTATTCTGAAACATGTTACGATTTTATTGCTGGTCAAAATATACTTGCAGGAAGTGTATGTGTAGCTAAATCTGGGGAAAACCTAGAGTTTAAATTCAACACGATAAATGACTTCCTTATAGATGAAGTCCACCTTTATGTAGGTGAGCTCTCTGAGATGCCTGCGACTAAAAAGGGAAATCCTAAGGTCGGAAATTTTCCCTACAAACAAGAAAACATTAACACTAACACTGCAACCCTTGTTGTTCCCCTATCAAGTATAGGTAACCCAGCTTGTGATTCAGATATCACTTTTGCAGCTCACGCTGCGGTATTTAAAGACCTAGGTGATGGTAAACTTTTAGCAGAAACGGCCTGGACTCAAGGGACTAGAATAGTCGAAAAAGGAAACTGGGCGATGTCATCAGTTTATACCCTTGAATGTGGGGGAACAGGGCCTGGAGTTGGTGGTTGTGAAACAGCATTCGCTGTAGGCGATACCACTTTTATTGACCTAGGTTTATCTAATGCTAGATGGGGATGGGAAATAACTAATGTTCTACCAGGAAGTTATACTGCTCCTATTTACGCTGGCGCTGGACAAAATGATCTTTCCAAGGGAACCCACGTTGGTAACCTAGTTTATAGTTATGACGGCAGTAGCATATCTGTAAATTTTAATATGTTCTCAGGGTTTGTGATGGATGAAACACACCTCTTTGTAGGAACAGACCATACTACAACTATTGCTCCTGGACTCTACGGAAACCAAAACGATCTTAACTTTTCTTCAAGTGATAGTTATGTCATAGGTGGATTTAACGGTGAGCCTTTATTTATCGTTGCTCATGCTGTTTCTTGTAGTTTACTAGAGTAAAACTAAAACAGACCTGTGGTTGTATACAACCACAGGTTTTTATATACTACTTAGTTGCTTCAACTATCGATACAGGACCTTCAGTATGTCTTACACCATTAAAAGTAAATCCTACGCCCTCTAATAACTCTTTAAACTCATTTTCAGTTCTTTCCTGTCCAGTACACATCACTAGCATTTCAATATCAAGAAGCTTTCCCAGAGAGGGTTCATTTTTTCCTTCAATAACATTCTCACAAAGATAAATTTTTCCACCCTTTTCCAAGGAGTTATAACAATTCGTTAATATACGTTTACTACTTTGATCATCCCAGTCATGAATAATGAATGCTAGTACATGGGCATCGGCCCCTTTTGGAACCTCTTCAAAAAAGTCACCCCCAAAAGTTTCAAAAGCGGCCGTTGAATCTTTGATGGCCCCTTCAACTACATGGGCAAGATCAAAAACGCCCCCTTTCAAATTGGGGTTTTGTTTCAGAAGGTTCACCATTAAATGACCATGACCGCCTCCAATATCATAGATCACATTATGATTTTGGGTATTTAATTCTTTGGCGATTAAACTATGAACGACTAGTGCATTGGAGCTCATAGCTGTATTAAAAACTTCCGCAATTTCTTTGTTTTGCATAAAGTAATCGAATATAGGCATATTAAATTTTTTGTTAAAGGCCGCTTCACCTGTTTGGACACTATGAAGTAAATTCTCCCAAGCATAATCATGTATTGGATCGTTGAACCACATTAACATTCCTCTTGGAGTTCCTGGTTGATTGAGCATACACTCAGCAAGGGGAGTTAAAGCAAAGCACTGATTTTCTAACTCTTTAAAAACACCCACACTAGAAAGAGCTCTAAGAAGTCTATAAAGAGAGCGTTCGTGAGTGGAGGTTTTTTTGGCAAGTTCTGTAACAGAGCTGATACCCTCTTGAATATGATCTGCAATGCATAGTTTTGCAGCAACATACATTGGCTTAGATACCATCTTGGCCGTGGCCATCATTAAAAATTGTTGTGGTATTGGAACTGCTTGTTGAGACATAAATGATCCTTTAGTTAAATAAATATAACCTTTTGCCATAATAATTTTATTTTATAAAATGTCTATTCCAATTGAATTTTGTATTTTTTTCCGGCCTTAAAGGCGAAGTCTAACCTTCTTTTAATTTTATTGCCTACTCTCACTTCAATAAGTTTTCCAAATTTTGATTTACCAAGTCCTATATGACAATCCTTTGAATTAAATGACATATAGTTTCCTGTCATATTAATTTCTTTAAGGACTTTTGTACCATTTAACTCAAAAAGGCACTTGATATTAGGGATATTTTTTTTACCCTTATAGGAAAAACTAAAAATGGCCGAATTACTTCCGAAAGAATTGTGATGAAAAGTAAGATGCTGCATAGAACCAAGCTCTGCTAAATCTAAATCTCCGTCGTTATCAAGATCGAGGGAAATAGAATGAAATGTATTTTCTTTGGTGTTTACTAGAAGATTTTTAGCAAGCTCAAATTTTCTTCCCCTTTTATTTAAAAATAATAAGTTCGAAGTTTCATAAAAATGATGGTTAGAACCATTACTAACAAAAAGGTCTGTAAAGCTATCATTATTAAAATCTGCGGCAACAGCACTCCAACTCCAATCTGTTTTATCAACACCATATTCTTCAGATACTTCAGTAAAATTATTTTTTTTGTTTTGGATAAAAAAGGCATTTTGCCATACCTGATTTGGAAATGGCCTTTTTGATTTTTTCAATAATGTCTCTAAGGTTATTTTTAATTGATCATTTATTGGAACATCTTTCCAGTATGCATTTTTTTTATGTAGTGCCATATTAATGACTATATTTTCAAAACAAGATTTCTTAAGTTCCTGGTTATTCATTTTTTCACAAGCAGATATATCATAATCCTTAATGGCCTTTTTTAGATCGTAAAATGAGTAACAATAATATTTAGGCTCCCCTTTTAGGCCTCCACACCTTTGATCCTGAAAAAAGAACCTTTTCTTATTTCTGTAAATCATATCTGTAAAAAAAAGGTCTTCTAAACCATCATTATTAAAATCTGCGGTTAAAATACTCATGGTGTTTACTGGGTTTTGATTTAATAAATTTCGATTTTCAATAAAAGAATTTTGATTCTGTTCATAAAACCTATCTGGATTTTGAAGATCATTTCCAATCAGCATTTCGTTATTCTGATCAGAGTCTAGGTCTGTTATAAGTACAGAATGAGTTAACCCTTCCCCTATTTGATTCATTGGAAGTTTATACTCGGTAAAGCTTAGATCATTTGATCCATAATAAAGGTAGATCTCCCCATTTTGTTTTGAAAGGAGTAAATCGACTTTAAGATCATCATTAAAAAGACCATAGGTTATAATATTATCATCACCTCTTGGTATATTAGACGTCATTTTTTTGAAGCTATAGTTTTTTTGATTAATATAAAATACGAATTTACTTCCTTTCTCTGCACCAGTGAGAAAGTCTGTATATCCATCGAGGTTTATATCTAGAGGAATAAAAAAAGTAGTATATTGACTGCGTGGAACTCTTATTGATCCTATTTTTGCTATATGACTATTTTTAAATTTGTAAAGCCCTATACTCCAATCATGAACGGCCATTATTTCAGGACTATCATCATCATCAAGATTTATCGCAGCTAACGTTCCTTTTATATTTAAGTGATTTGAAATCCTTAAGTCTTTTTTTCCATTAAAAACACGTTCCTTTTTAAATTTTTCGCTTTGATTTATTCCATTTAATAAACTCGTTTCATATATTTTAAAACCATGGCCGCTTAAAACTTTCTCGTACTTTAAGTTTGTCTGAAGAATTTTATCTTTATTTATCAAGAATTGTGTTTTAGAAAGCTCAGGGTACTTCAAACTCTTAGAGTTAGATGTGATTGTTGATTCATTTACTTCAAAAGATTTTAACTCTAAAAAATATTCAAAACAAAGTCCCGACAAAACCCCTAACACGAAAACACATAACGCCAACTTAAAGGCCAATTTATAACCATAATTTTGACCAATCACGATTGCAGATATCGGACTATAAATACCTAAAGTGAATAGTAGAGCAGCGCTCACACCTGGTCCAAGACCTGCATTGTATAAGATTGAAACGAAAAGTATGTCAAAAGTTAAAGGTGCAGGTATCAATAAACCTATAGCTGAGAAAAGTAAAATAGCGCCTATTCCACCTTCTTTATCTACTAAAATAAAATCGTTAAAGTGATCAAATAAAAAAACACCTACGATGGCAGATATTAACATAATAGGTAAAAATACTTTTAATAAGGTCTTTAGCTCTTTCCAGAAACTTAAAAAAGATGAATAGGTTGCCTTAGTCCATGTTATTTCCCTGATATATTCACAGCTGTAATTATCACTTACCTCAAAACTTTTTGGGACAAACATTGGTATAACTAAGAATAAGTAAATAAAGACAAAAGCTAATTTTAAAAGAAATAAATGTAGTGGAAGTAAGGAAAACCCTAGATAAAGAACGATGATATTAAGAGTTGGAGAACTACTAATTAAACCTAGTCCTAGCCGAGTATTAAGCTTATTCTTTTTAAAAGAATAAATTAAAGGGGAAGCGCAATTAACACATACTCCTACTTGTGAGCCAAAAATTAACCCTAAACCAGACGGAATTTTATATTTGAACCTAAAGTTATTTTGAAAGAACAAAGATACAGCAACACTAAAACAAAGCCCAAAGCTCATACCTATAAAATTAGATGAAAACCAATTTACAAGAAGTTTAAAGCTTCTTAAAAGAGGGCCGTCTTTTTCTAATACTGATAAAATCTCATTAGTTTGAAATCCTAAACCAGAAGTACTAGTAAAAGGATCGGTGCTTGCCTTGTCTAATAGAGCAGGCACCCTAGAGTCGAGTAAAAATACGCCCAGAGTTACAACACATAAAAGTGCATAAATTAACTTTTCCTTGTTATGAATCCTCAACTCTTTCATGACGATCTAAATTATATAACTCTAAGCGATCTCGTGTAAAAACTCATATAAGAAATAAGGATATGATCATAAAGTCTACAGCTTTATGCTCTGCATCTACATGGACAAAAAATTGAATTTTAATACAAACCTAATATTCCGTGTTATATAATATGCCCATGATGGATAGAAGAAAATTTATATTTAACTCACTTAGTACCTCTTTGGCCTTATTAGCAGCAGGAAAGTCAAAACTTCTTCTTGCTCAACAACTCACTCCGGCCAAAAATCTTCCCAACAACCTCAACATAGAAACCTTTCACGGGCTCACCGTTAAACTTATTGATCAAATTGGAATGACAATGAGTGATGGTTACAAGGTACCAGGGAAACCAGATGGAATGGGAGTTTTCCAAAATGACGATGGCCATATTATCTTAATGAGAAACCACGAACTTGATGATCATGACGAAGATCTTGGACCATATAAATCTCATCAAGGCCCTACTAAATACGCCATTAATAGAAATTCGTATGGTGGGGTTACAAAAGTTATACTTGATAAAAACCTAAATGTTTTAAGTTCTCATTTGGCCCTTGAAGGAAGTATGCAAAATTGTTCTGGTGGAGTGTCTCCATGGGGCTGGTTAAGTTGTGAAGAGACAACCCAAAAAGGACATGGTTATGTCTACCTGTGTCCTTACGACGGAAAAGACCAAAGCTCTGCCAAAAAAATTCCTTCCTATGGACGCTTCAACCACGAGGCCGTTGCTATTGACCCGCAAACCTTGACCGCCTACTTAACCGAAGATAGAGGAGATTCATGTCTCTACCGTTTTGTTCCTCATAATAAAAACGATCCTTTTAAAGGAGATCTACAGGCATTAGTCATTAAAAAGAAGGCAAAGTTTAATACATCAAAAGGGCTTCGTGTTTCTGATCAGTTCGACCTTGACTGGGTATCTGTTCAAAGTTCTGATAGTAGGGATATTTTAAGAAAAAGGGCCCAGAAAAAAGGTGCTGCTATATTTTCAAGAGGTGAAGGTATCGCTTATTGGAATGGAAAGATCTTTTTCACTTGCACTGACGGTGGTGATAATCGTGATGGACAGGTTTTTGTCATAGATATAAAAACCAATACTCTTACTCTTCTCGCTGAGTCTACAAAAAAATCAGAAATGAATATGCCTGATAATATTTGTGTATCAAGTTCAGGAACCTTATTTTTTGCTGAAGACTGTGGAGATTACTGCCATATTAAGGCCCTCACTCAAAATGGAACAATAATACCTATATTAAGAAATAAGAATAAAGGTAAGGAAATAGCCGGCGTATGCTTTTCTCCTGATGAGAAAACACTTTTTGCGAACCTTCAAAAAGAAGGGGCCACAATCGCTATTACTGGTGACTTTTCAAAATTTTAAAACTTAAGAAGTTAGCCTATTTATTATCTTGGACAACGCCCATTAATAATATAAGCTTCTTTTATTAAGGAGTATCGTTATGATAGTGGTTATTTCGCCGGCCAAAAAGCTTGACTTTGAAACATCTTCTCCAATTACTCAATTTACAAGTTTAAAAGATATAAAAAAATCCGAAGAACTAATTAAAGCACTTAGAAAATGCGACTCAAAAAAAATCTCATCTTTAATGAAGCTTAGTAATGCTCTTACCGAACTCAACATGAAACGCTATAAGGAGTTTAAAACCCCTTTTAATTTAAAAAATGCCAAACAGGCGATATTTGCATTTAAAGGTGACACCTACGTAGGACTTGATGCTGAGACAATGAAAGAGGGTGATATAAAGTATGCTCAAGGCCATTTGCGTATTCTCTCTGGATTATACGGACTTGTCTCCCCTCTTGATCTTATACAACCCTATCGTTTAGAAATGGGAACTAAATTTTCTTGTGGCAATGCCAATAATTTATATGAATTCTGGACTCAGAGTATAACTGTACAACTAGGAGATCTTCTCAAAAAGGAAAAGGTCCTTATCAACTGTGCTAGTAATGAATACTTCAAAGTCATTAACTCTAAGAAACTAGATGCTAAAATTATCACTCCAGCATTTAAGGAAAAAAAAGGAAATGAATATAAAATGGTAGGCCTTTTCGCCAAAAAGGCCAGGGGAATGATGTCACGCTATATTGTTGAAAACCGTATCAATAACCCTAAAGATATTTTAGAGTTTGATATTGATGGTTACAAATACAACAAAAAACTCTCTAGCGAACTTACTCCCGTATTTACTCGCTAAGAAACTTTTTTCTACATAGTCCAAAAAACGGTAAAGTAAGAATTGGTACCAGAGTAAATACGACCACAAGAACTGCACCGGCCGGAAGATCTAGCTTATAACTAGTAAACATCCCCACCGCACATAGAATTATTCCAATCATCCAGCCAATTAACATTTGCCTACTTATGCTACTAGCTAGCTGCATGCTTATTAATGCCGGAACAACAAGAAAAGAAAAAACTAATAATATACCGGCAACACCAACTGAAGAGGTTATAACAACACCAAATAATGCATAAAAAAGAAAGTCCCAAAGAAGACTTTGATCATTTGTCTTTTTCTCAATAGTTGATTTTAAAATTTGTTTTCTAAAAATATAATGGATTATGGCAACAGCACTATAAATAATGGCCGTTTTAATCACTTCTTCCCAGCTCACCCACAAAATTTTTCCAATAAGAATTTCCTTTATGTGTTCCGCTCCGTGGGCCATCATATTAACCACAAGAATGACTAAAGATGATGCAAAGGCATAGACGAGAGCAATAAGAACTTCTTGGGAAACATATTTTTCAAATTTCTTTCCCCACGCAAAATAAAGGGCAGCTAAAAAGGTAAAACTTAGAGAAATAAAATATGAGCCAGTTGTATTGTGTTCATAGTGGAGTAATAAGGCCACAGAGCTTCCAAGACTTGCTACCTGGGCAAGAGACAAGTCAATAAAAATAACTCCTCTTCTAAGAACATGTAGGCCTAAATAACAATGAATTCCTGCAAGCACCAAGCACATTACGAAAGAAGGAAGTAAAAATATTAGCGCATCCATTTATTCCCCTATTTTATTTACAAGATATTCATAAAGAGTAAAAAGATCATCAACTTCTTTCTTTCCATAGACAGCTACCGGTACAACCTCAACCTGAACTCTTGGAACTTCTTTGCTAACTCGTTTTGCAACGGTCTCGTCAAAATAGTTTTCTACTATAATTTTCTTTACTTCTTCACTTTTCACTTTAGAGATAATCCCAATAATATGAGAAGCTGTTGGAGGAATACCCGGTTTAGGCTCTAAAACATCAATATTATCTACACCAAATTCATCATAAAAATAAGTCAAGGTCTTATGATAAGAAATGACCTTAATACTATTACTAAACTTTTTTTTCCATCTATCTAATGAGAGAGTCATCCTTTCTTCAAAGGCCTTAAATCCCTTATTGTAATTCTCTTTATTTTCTTCATCCAAGGAAGTTAATTTTGAAGTAATGGCCTTTGCTACTTCTATCACCTTTGAAGGGCCTAACATGAAATGAGGGTTACCCTCAGGATGAACATCTCCCTGAGACCGAGAAACCTCTCCTTTTACCTGTTCTAAAAGAGAAACAACATCAGAAGCTACGAGATGGCCCGATTGTCCTTCTCTTATATCAGGGTTCCGACTTCCTCGAATCACCAATGGAAGCCACCCCTCTTCTAATCCCGCCCCAATACTAACTAAAAGATCGGCCTTAGAAAGTTTAAAAGTGTAACTAGGTTTGGCCTCCAAGAAATGAGGGTCTTGACTACCTTTACAAAGACTTTCCACTTCAACAAAGTCACCACCAACCTGACGGACAAGATCCGCCAAGTTAGTTGTTGTAGTAATAACTTTAATTTTTGAATGGGCAGCAAAGGAAACCCCTAAAAAAAGTAAAATCGAGAAAACTTTCATTTACTGGCCTTAGTAGACATGGGCCGGATGAGCACCAATGCTTATGTTAAGTTGAAGAGAAAGTCTTTTTTCTGGTTTATCATTTCCATCATGAATACTATCAAATTGTGCTCTTATAGAAGAAAACTCAGTCGGTATTAAAGCAAGTAAAGCTGTGTAGGCATTGATGTCTTTAGTATCATCATTTTTACCAAGACCAAGAAATTCATACTGTGCCTGAGCATACCATCTTTGAGCGAGTTGATAGCGTACAAAAGAAGTTATTCCCCCAATTTTTTTATTAATGTTTTCATCTAGATTCTCAGTACCACTTATATGCTTTTGAATATATTCTGTGGACCACATGAAGGAAGATGACTTGCCATCTTTTGTCGGTCTCCACTTAAAAGTTAGATCAGTACCATATAGGCGAGTTTTTGCTTCAAGCTCACTTCGGTGATTATGATCAGAAAAACTTAACCCAGAAAGCCCCCATTCCAAAGTCATAGCATCACTTAGGTCCCATAAGTTTTTCCATTTTAATACATAGGCCATTGAATGATGTGAGTCGACAAATAATGTCTCATTTGTTGGTTGAAGGGCCTGAATGGAGACTTCACTAAACCAAGGAGCTGGAGCGAGAAAAGAAAGCCCTATACCTGCTTCGGCCAATCCTTCATCACCAAATATTTCTTCTTGAACTTTCCCTCTATAAATAAAAGGAAGAGCGTGAGAATGGATTGCATTGTATTTCCCAAAGTTAGCATAAAATTTACCAAGTTTAAGGGTCATATTAGGAATGGAAAGTGTCTCAACAAAAATCTCTTCTGGTTCCACTTTAAACTCATGAGAGTGCTCCCCTTCTTCACTTTCTTCTTGGTGAAGAGCAATTGTGGCCTCTGCTCTAAAATAGGCATCTACATCTGAGCTGAACTGAAGTTCGATCTCTTGAATAGAGATTCCATCATTTTCAACTTCTCTAGATCCGTTTTTATATAAAGTTAAAGCATTTAGCCCAATCGAAGGGTTAAATTTATTTCCTCTGGATGTTTGAGATAACGATTGAGCGTTAAGAGAGTAGGAAGTAATTATCATTGATAAAATTAAAAAGAGTTTCATCTTTCACCTCGTGTTTAGTTAGAAAAGAACTAACATACGTCAATTCTAAAATCGGATATATAATATTCAAAATTGTTTAGTAATGTCCAATCCAACGCTGAAAAATGCAACGCGCAAGAGCTTCACCTCAAATTTGAGTTCTCTATCTTGATCCGATTTTTTATCTCGATCATTTTCGGATCATCCTGTTCCGATTTTTGTTGTTTTTTAAATCTCTCCTATTTAATAAAGATTAACAAAGAAAAGGAGAACAATATGAAAACATTATTAACCAGTGCCTTATTACTAATCTCGCTAAATAGCTTAGCAGAAATCGAACCAAGCTACACAGATAACGAAGTGGTCACCCATTCCGAAATTGTGGCCTCAATGAATAAAGGAGTCTGTGAAAACGTTTGCAACTATGTATGCAATAACAAATGGTGCGAAATGATTAATGGCGTAGAAGTATGTAAGGAGGATTGTGGAACGGTTTGCGAATATGTATGTGAATAAATTTCCTGGCACTTTTCTTTTACTCTTTCATCCGAGAGATTAAGTTGAAATTTCGATCAACCTAAGCTAATTTCGGATCACTATGTTCCGAGGAAAGGCGTTATATGGATGATTATTTGGCAAAGATGATACGCCATGAGTATGAGAATAGAAAACTACGAAACCCATCTTATTCGCTAAGAGCATTTGCTAAATTTCTTGGTGTAGGAATAGCTTCTCTTTCTGATCTCTTAAAGGGAAAGAGAGGACTATCCCCCAAAAATAAAGTAAAAGTTGCTGAAAAACTAAATTTTTCACCTGAGCAAAAGAGGGTCGCTTTTCTTAAAAAGATCGAAAACCCTAAACCAATTTTAGAGGAAGAAGTTTTTAAACTCATAGCAGATTGGTACCATTATGGAGTTCTTGCTTTGTGTGAAATAGAATCTCATAAAACGGCACCTTCATGGGTGGCAAAAAAACTTGGAATTACAACAATAGAGGCCAAGGAAGCAATTTCTAGGTTAATTAAACTTAATTTAATTGAGCGTAAAAATAATAAGTTTGTGTTAATCAAGGAATCTTCAACAACAACCAATAATATTCCTTCTATAGCAATAAGAAAAAGACATACCCAAATACTTGAAAAAGCAAAAGAGGCCATTATTAATAAGGACATTAATGAAAGATTCTTTTTTGAAACGACTCTTGCAATTGACCCTAAAAATATTGAATTGGCCCAAGAGCTCGTTACTAAATATATGAGAAAAGTATGTAAGAAACTCGAAAATGGTAATCAATCTGAGGTCTATACTCTCACTACTGGATTATTCCCTTTAAACACTAAAATAGATTAACCGTTTCTAGTTTCCCAACCATTAAGATTAAAAAACTTCAAATTTCTATAAAAACGTCCATTTATAAAAAAATCATAGCTTCCCTTATTAGGGCCTATGCCAGGTAATTGATTACTCCTAGGAATTCTAACTGGTTTTAATTCTGTTGATTCTGGGTCAGTACACTTTTTTTCTAAATTCCTCGAATAATAAAGCTCAACAACCCCTTTTTGAGTTCTACTAGAGCGTTTAATCTTTATTTGATCAAGGTTCAGTTGACAGGTATTTCTATCTAAATTTTCAACATGGAGAAGAACTTCATTTTTAGTTTTACTGATTTCAAGATAAAAATTTTCAGTATCTGCTCCAAACCCTCTTAAGGTAGCAAAAATTAAAATCAAAGATACAACAGTTTTCATAATTCCCTCTTTTCTATGGTTGGATAACTACACCGATGATTAACCGAAGGGAATTTTTATGTAAAAATTACTTCCACCACTCATGACGCATTCGACCAAACTCACCGAAAAGGAATTACTTTAAATAATCACTAATAATGGCGCCAAAGATTGTAGGAAACCCAATGATAATAACTCTTTTAAGGGCAACAAAAGGTGTTTCCATAACCGGGAATTTATCGATAAGTAATAGGAGTAGGATTACGCTAGAGGCAGAAATAAAGTAAGTAGCAAGAATTCTCTTAATAAAATTAAGGAAATGCCCCTTAATTCTATAACGATAAAAGTTTAAATAGATGAATAGGGCCGAAATTACTAATGAGAGCAAACCTAAGGCATATACATTGTATTTATTTAAAGAAATACTTAGCTGCCATATTTCTTCGGTAAATGACAGCGGTGAGGCGACCAAAAATGAACCCGCAAAGATTTGTAAAATATCTCTAGGTTTTAACTCCACCATTATTGGGTTAATAACTTGGGAGATTGGCCTTCCAGAAGAATCAAAGAATGTAACAACTTCTTTTAAATAACCATTTATTCTTTTTACTTCTGTTTCAAATCTATTGCTCATATTCTTATATTAAATCCTTTTTAGAAATTTTTAAATTAATTTTATTACTTTACCATTTATATAAACCATATAAACTTATAATTATGAATATTTATAGAAGAAACTTAATAAAAGCTCTGTTTCTCTTTTCTATTTTTCCAAAAGATCGACTTTTCGCTATGGGTGCAAAGATTCCTAAAAAAGATGGAATTTATAGAGTAAGGGGAACAGTCTTTGTTAACGGCAAAAAGGCCAAAGAAGGTGAGCTTGTTAGAAATGGAGATAAAATCGTAACTCAAAAAAATAGTTATATTATTTTTATTATTGATCAAAGTGTTTACAAATTAAGGCCAAACTCAATTTTACACTTTAAAAAAAAGCAAAAGGAAGAAACACTTCATATTTTAGGGGTTATCAGAGGTGGTATCCTCTCTACTTTTAAACCCGAGATAAAAAAAGAGATCAAAACACGAACAGCTTCAATTGGAGTCAGAGGTTCTGCTGGTTATGTTCAAATTGAAAATGATAGAACATATTTTTGTCTTTGTTATGGAGAGGCAGAAATAAGAGGTGTAAATAATAAGTTATATGAAAAAATAAAAACAAGTCATCATGATAGGCCTTTCAATATTTATAAAGATCGAATTGAACCGGCAAAAATGAAAGATCATAAT
>JAURDE010000200.1 GCA_030828105.1 Bdellovibrionota bacterium
TAATTTATTTTTAACTTCTTCCTTGGCCTTGGATATCTTGACATCAGTCTTAAGACCATTAATGAATAAAGAAGCATTAGCAATTTTTTTACTGCTATTTTTCACCTTTTTAATATTTTTAAGCTTATTAAGTTCTTCTAAAAAGGCATTTCTAATAGAGTCAGATTTGATCTTGCTTCTTAGCTTCTTCTTAAGAAAATCTTTTCTAATTTTTTTCTCCATCGCAGCTTTTGCAACTTCATTGATAAACCTTTCAGCGTTTGTAAGAGCTTTAGTAGCATCCTTAAGTTTTTTAATATTAAGTTTTTTGTTAAGCTCGCTTAAAAATTTATTCCTGATTAGGTTCTTCTTACCTTCTTTAAGCATTATTTTCTTAAGTTCTTTTATTCTTTCTTTATAGAGATAGCTAACAGACTTAGAATATATTTCTTTAAGAGGAGCGAAGAAACCAGAAAACTTAGGAAGAGTCTGCTTCCATATAAAATCAGGTCTTTCTTTACTAAACCACTTGCCACCAATGATATTATCATCTTTATCAAGGGCCAAAGAGTAGGCATATCTTAAAGTTTTAAAAGCTTTTTTATTAAACTCTTTTTCCCAGGTTTGAGGAACTTCAACAATGACATTTACATTCGTTCTAGCATAGATCTCTCTAACAGTACCTTCTGGAGCACCTTCAGATATACCGTCTCTTTTAGGGTAGTATTGAGTTGTGTAGCTATAAACAGCTTGGTTCCAAACTTCAGCATCTCTTGTCATATCGACAATAAAGCTTTCACGTTTAATACCAATTTGATTTATTAGAGCGATATGGAAAGCTGCTGGATGAGTATCAGCACATTCACTACTTTCAATTTTTTCTAAGAGCTCTTCTTCTGTTATTTTACCTTCTTTAAGTTCTTTTTCGAGATCCTTAAAGCTGAGTTCGCATCGTGAACCTAAAAAGCTTGTCTCTCCTCTTGCAGTATGAAGAAAGTAGGTAAGAAGGGCCTTAATATCAGAAGAACCAAATTGAACTTCAACTCCAAACTTATTTTTAAGAGTAACAGGCTCTGGGTTGCTATAAAGGATTGTTGCTGGGGCCCAAGCATGACAGAGTCCTTCCCAAGTAGGAATTTTAAACTCAGAGTCATATTGAATTGTCCCTTCAACGGTTTTTAAAATATTAGTTCTATTTCTTTCGTGTGTTGTTAATGGAAAATTTGGTGCACCAATAAAAATGTCATATTTTTCTGCCGGTGAATATTCAGCGATTTTATCTTTTTCTAAAAAGTTTAAATCAAGCATTCTATAGGCATAACGACTACTTTCTTTTTCTCCTTCAGCAAGTGGGGTATTCCAACGGTAAGTGATACCACCTTTGTAAGTAGGCCAGTAATCACCACTCCAAGGTAGTTTTTCTAGCTTTCCTGTTTGAGGAAGTTTTCTTAAGTTTGTTTCTAGGTTTTTGCCAAACCTTTCAGGGTCGTTTTGTGAGTTCCAAGCTAGATCAGCACTGAGTGTATTAAATGACATCAGTACGGCACTGCTAACAATTAGCATCTTTTTGTACATACCTTCTCTCCATAAAAAATTTTTTGGACTATATCCCAAAAGAATTTAAATAGTTTGATAAAAAACGCAGCGTATAAAATGTATAAGGTGATTAATATAAGTGATTGAAAATACAATAATGTTAGTCTTGGAAAATGGAACTTTAGATAGATCGATTGAGGCCAAGCATTCAATTTTAAAGGATATTTACTCTATACTGATTACTTTGCCTGTGGGACATTATTTAAAGGAAAATTCAAAAGTATATTAAAGAGGAAGGCCATGAAGCTTAAAAAACTAATTGTCCATGGATTTAAGTCGTTTAGAGATAGAACTACTATCCACTTTGATCAAGGCATAACTGGGATAGTTGGCCCAAATGGTTGCGGTAAGTCAAACATAGTAGATGCCCTTTTTTGGGTTATGGGAGAAATGTCCGCTAAACATCTTAGGGGAAATAACATGAAAGATGTTATTTTTGCTGGATCAGAAAAATACACTCCCTCTAGTTGGGCCGAGGTAACACTTGTTTTAGAAAATACAGAAGGCAAGCATATACATATCGGTAATAGGGTGGCCAATCCTAGTGAGATACAATTAACAAGAAAGCTTTACCGCAATAGTGAGACTGAGTATCGAATAAACAATGATCCATGCAGGCTTAAAGATATTCAAGAAGTTTTCATGGATACAGGAGCAGGAGCTAAGTCTTATTCGATTATTGCTCAAGGAGAAATTGCAAGACTTGTTCAGGCCAAGCCTGTTGAGAGAAGGATAATTGTAGAGGAAGTTGCTGGCGTAACAAAGTTTAATTTAAGAAAGAAAGAGTCCAAAAGAAAAATAGAGCAAACGAAGTCAAATTTGGAAAGACTCCATGACCTTCAAATGGAAATTGAAAAAAATATAAATATTCTTAAGGATCAAGCAGAGAATGCTCAAAGGGCAAAAAATCTAAAAGAGAAGATTAAAAAAGGAGAGCTTACAACGAGCTCTCATAAAGTATTTGAGCTCTTAAAAGATTATAAGGAAAAGACAAATAAAAGAGGTGAGCTTAATAATTCTCTTGAAGATTTAAATTTAAGAAAGGATCAACTAGATTTAAGTCTCCAAAAAGAAAGAATTGAAAAAGATGAAAAATTAAAAAAACTTGATGAATTTCAAGAATTATATAATGAGCAATCTAAGAAGCTTGCAGCAGCTGAAGAAAGATTACATTATCTTATGCAAAGCCTAACAGAAAAAGAAAATAGGCAAGAAAGGGTTCAGAAAGAACTGTTACTGAATAAACAAGAGTGTGAATCAAGGAAAAAAAGACTTGATGAACTAAAAGGTATAGAAAAAGAAATTCTAAATACCGAAAATAAAAAAGATGAGCTTGAAGCTTTAAGTAATAAAATAAAAGACTTAGAGCAAAACCTTGAAGAGAAAAAAAGTACTGTTGAAGAAGTTGAAAGAACTCTTAAATCAAAAAGAGATGAAATTTTTAATCTCGATCAAGAAATTTTTAAAACGAATTCGAAGCTTGAGGAATACTCAAACTCTCTTCAAGACTTAAACCTTGAAATAGAAGAACTAGAAGTTGTCTTTTCGGCCGCAAATACAGATATAACTGAAGCTAGAGATAGCTTGAATGAAAAAGAAGCAGATTTAAAAGAGTTAACTCTCAAA
>JAURDE010000037.1 GCA_030828105.1 Bdellovibrionota bacterium
AATTACCAGGATTATCTACATCCACTCCGTCAGATTCATTCCCATGTCCTTTGTCTTTATCGTCAACTTCAATAGGGGTAAGTGAAAAGCTTAATAGAGGTTCATCGGCCACTCCATCCACACTTACATGCAGGGCCTTATTAACTGTATTAAAGGAATCACCATCTTGGCTCGTTGCTGATACTTGCAGAGTGAAGTCAGAGTCATCATTTTCCGGTGGTGTAAGAGTTAATGAATCTAGATTCCAATCTGTTACATCAAGGTTATTGATCAGCTCCGTTGCGGCAAAAACATTAATTCCATCAGTAAGAACCGCACCTTCTGGAATACCTTGAATCATCAGTGAAGAAATATCTTCACCACTATCAGAGACATCGACTCCTATATTGAGAGCGATGGCACTATCTTCATCCCCACGTACATTTTGAATATTTAAAATAGGTTCATCGGCCACTGGAGAAACTGTAACTAAAAAGCATTTTGTAACACTTGCAGAGCTTGGGTCTACGGCCTCATTTTCAGTGGTTGTTGAAGTGAAGCTTAGGGTAAATTCACCGGATTCATTTTCTGGAGGAATTATTTTTAACGATGCCATATCCCAATTGGTCACTTCTACACTATTATCTCCAGCACTTGCTTCAAATACATTTAAACCATCTGTAATAATTGCTCCATCAGGGATTCCACCCAAATGACCAGTTAGTGATTCACTTCCATCAACATCAATAAGAGACTGAGAGATGGAAAGATTTATCGCACTATCTTCAGCACCTGAGACATCTAAGACGGTAACTTCTGCACCATCGGCGACACCTATAACATCAACAAGAAAAGAGCTTGAATCACTTACTGAAGCATCTTCAGTAACAAAAGCAGTCATGGTGAGATGAAAGTCTTGATTACTATTTTCTGGAGGTGTAATTGTAAGATTATCAAAGTTCCAACTAGATATATTGATATTATTTATACTCTCTGATGCCATAAATGTGTTTTGGCCATCAGATAAAATAGCACCTTCAGGTATATCTTCGACTATAACGGTTGTGTCTTCAACTGAGACAAGGTTGACATTGATAGGTAAGGCCTCATCTTCATTTCCAACAACGGGATCAACACTAATTTCAGGGGCCTCAAATTCATTATCATTATCAATAGAGATATTGAATGTTCGAACAAGGGGATCGGAAGTCTCTCCTGTTGAGATCTCTTGAGTATAAGCGGTAAAAATTAAAGAAATATCCCCATCATAGTCTTCAGGAGGAGTTAATGTAAGGGCATTAATATCCCAATAGGAGACATCGATATTGCCTTCTCCAGAAGTGGCAGTGAATGAGTTAACTCCATCTGACAAGACAAAACCTTCAGGAACTCCATCCAAAAAAGCATGAAGTACTTCACTTCCATCTTGATCTATTATTGCGGTTTGTAATGATAATGCTATAGATGACTCGTCACTGGCCTCGATATTAATTTGTTCGTCAGTTGGTGATTCTATAGTATCAACGACAGCATCAACCTCAACAAGAAGTGATTGTGTTACTTGGGCCGTAGAGTCCTCACCATCAGCAGAAATGGCCGTAACTTGAAGAGTAAAATTTTCATCACTATTTTCAGGAGGTGTTATCGTTAGTCCATCAAGCTGGGCCTTGGTAAGAGTGACAGAACCATCATCATTTACTATTCCTGTTGATAATACAGCACCTTCAGGGATATCTGAAATATTGATACTGAGGACTTCACCAGAGTCTGTAAGCTCAGGAGAGATAATAAGATCTATAGGGGAGTCTTCTGTACCTGAAGCACTCGCAACTTCTAAAGTAGGGGCATCGGCTTCAGGATCTACGCTAACATTAATAAGACCGTTAATATTTTTGGTATCACCCGTATCACTTTCTGTTGCTATGACTGATACGGAAAGTGTGAAGTCTTCATCGCTATTTTCTGCAGGAGTAATTTTTAGACCGTTAAGATCATTTTTATCTAAGATCCATTTATCTGAGGCCACATCATAATCACCTTTATTTAATGAAGCGCCTTCCGGGACACCAGAAATTTCAATACTCAGTGATTCACTTCCATCAAGGTCTGTTAAAGCGGCGGTTATATTAAGTGCGATGGGGTGGTCTTCGACTCCTTCAACAGATTCTGGAATCGTTGCTTCTGGAGTATCGGCCACGCCTTGAACATCAACATGAAGTTCTTTTTCAACACTTACTGAAGAACCATTTTCAAAGGTTGTTGCTACAATATTTAAATCAAAATCTTCATTGCTATTTGGTGGCGGTGTGATGGTAAGTCCATTAAGTTCATCGGGGTTAAGAGTAACGCTACCATCATCATTAGGGCTCCCAGCACTTAAAATTGCCCCTTCAGGAATATCTTTAATGGTAATAGAAAGTGTTTCTCCTTCTAGGTCAGTTAACTCTGCCGTTATATCTAGGGCAATTGCTGTATCTTCAGTTCCTACGGCATCTTCAACTTCTAAATTGGCCGGATCTGCAAGATCAAGATCATCAGTTGAAATTGTCATTGATGTTATAGCTTGATCGCCTCCCTCTAATTCGGTAGAAATCGCTGATATATCTAAGGTGATAGCGCCTTCATAATCGGCCGGTACAGTTAAACTAAGATTATCAAGATCATTAAGGGAAATTAAATAGCTTCCATCACCTTGAGGATCACCAGAAGAAAGCGATGAGCCCTCAGGAAGATTGTCAATTTTAACAGTAAGTGTTTCGGAGCCGTCCATATCTGTTAGGTTGGTTTCAATATTAATAGGGTAGGTAACTTCGTCACCACCGTAATGGCCTTTTCCAATGGCCCCTTGCCCATCAGCTCCTTTATGTTGACCTGGTTTTGTATCTTCGTAAACTCCTTCACCAAAAGAAGCACTAAGATACGGTTCATCAGCGACGGCATTAACAACAACATCTAAAGTCTCAGAAACGGTACTTGTGCTTCCATCACTTTCTGTTGAAGTTGCTGAAATATTGAGAGTAAATTCTTCATCACTATTTTCAGGTGGTGTTATCGTCAGCCCCTCAAGGTCTTGTGGGGTAAGAGTAACAGAACCATCATCGTTTATTGATCCTGCCGATAATACGGCGCCATTAGGTATGCCGGAAATTGTTATACTTAGAACTTCTCCCGCATCTTGAAGTGATGATGTGATATCAAGTGCAATGGCATTATCTTCTAAACCAACAGCATCGTCGACAACTAGAACAGGAGGATCGGCCTCTGGATCAAGAGATACGTTTATCGTTCCTAAAACAAACTCGGAATCTTGATTTGATTCTTCTGTGGCAATTACTTTTACGTTAAGAACAAAGTCTTCTTCGCTATTAGATGGAGGGGTGAGTTCTAATGAGGTCAAATCTGCTTGGCTAAGGATCCATGTATCAGAAACTTCATTGTAGACACCATGGTTAAGCGACGCCCCTTCAGGAACACCAGTAATCTCAACCGAAAGAGTCTCACTTTGATCTAAATCTGTTAAAGCAGCATTTATATTAAGTGAAATAGGTTGATCTTCAGAACCTTCAATATATGGGTTTAATGTAAGAGTCGGTACATCGGCATCGGCAGCGACATCTATATGAATATTGCCAGTTGTACTAAAGCTGCTCTCGCTATCATTTTCGGATGAAGTGGCCAATATTACGAGATCCATTGGTTCATCACTGTTTAATGGAGGCCTTATACTAAGCCCATTTAAATCTTGTTCAGTAAGCTCCCAGTTCCCTGTATCTTGATTATAGGTACCAGAGGATAGGATAGCTCCTTCAGGAACATTAGATATCTCAATACTAACAGTTTCACTACCGTCTGAATCGTATTTATTTAAATCAATATTAAGTGGTATAAATGTATCTTCAGTTCCAAAAACATTTCCAAGGTCTAGCTCAATAGGGTCTGCTACACCTTCTACACTTACATTAAACTGACTCGATACAACTTCAGATAAATCTCCATCTTCCTCAATAGTTTGAGCACTTAATGATAAAGACATATCTTCATTACTATCTTCTGGAGGAGTAACGCTTATGTTAGATAAATCCATACCGAGAATATCTGCTGAGCCCTCTGGGCCTATGGTGATTGTTTGTGCTCCATCGCTTAATACAGCGCCTTCAGGTAGGCCACTTAGAGTAAGGGCCGCAAGATCTTCAGAGCCATCACCATCTGGAAGTGTGATTGATAAGTCTAATTCTATAGCAGTGTCTTCAAAACCTGATACATCTTTAACATCTACAATAGGATCATCAGCTACACCTGTTACATCGACGGTGAAAGAGTCACTTACAACTAATGATTCATTTTCTCCATTAAAACTTTGGGCGTTAAGAGAAAGATTTATATCGTCACTGCTATCTTCTGGTGGAGTTATGGTTATATTATTTAAATCCCAATCACTAATATCAATACTGGAATTTCCTTCAGCAGCAATAAAAGTATTAGATCCATCACTCAATGTTGCACCCTCTGGAATACCCATTAAAGTGAGTAGAATGATATCTTCAGGAGCAGCTACTGAAGCACTTAAATCAAGTGCTATGGCCTGATCTTCAAGGCCTTGTACATTAACGGCCTCTATAATTGGTTCAGCAACGATATCGTCGTTATTAATCGTGAGAGTAAAACTTTTTGTTACAGAAAGGCTATCCCCCTCAGGTTCTGAGGACGTCGCCGTAAAATTCATAACATATTCTCCTTCAGCATCTGAAGGAGCTAGGACTGTGAGGTTACTCAGGTCCCAGTCACTAATATCAACCCCACTAATTCCATCACCAGAAGTAAAAGAATTGGTTCCATCTGAGATTGTGACATCATCTGGAATGTCTGAAAGGAATGCACTTAATGTCTCTGATTCGTCTGTCAAAACTGCAGATAGGTTGACCGCTACGCTTTCACCAGCATCAACTTCAGCATCGCTTACTTGCACAACTGGTTCATCGGCAACACCTATAACATCAATATTAAAGGATTGACTTACCGATGTTTCACCTCCGTAAATTTCTTGACTCGTTGCTGTTAAAGATAAATTTAAATCCTCACTGCTATTTTCTGGAGGTGTGATTGTTATTGAATCTAAGTCCCAATTAGATATGTCAATCTCGCCCTTTGTTGCCGTGGCATAGAATACATTTACTCCATCCGATAATACGGCCCCTTCAGGTATGTTAGAAAGGCTTACACTTAAAGATTCACCTTCATAGAGAGCTGTTTCTGATAAACTCGCTGATAATTCTAGATTAATGGCATTATCTTCATAACCCGTTACATCTTGAACTGAAACAATGGGCTCACTGGCCACGTTTGTAATATCAACACTAAAGACCTGCGAAATAGATTCTTGGTCTCCACTTCCGATTTCAGTTGAAGTGGCAGTAAAAGTAAGATCAAAATCATCAAAGCCACCACCACTTGGTGGAATAAATACGATTTGATCAAGGTTCCAATTGGTTAAATTTAAACTTCCTAAACCGCTACCAGGAACATTGTAGTAAAGGTTATCACCATCTACCATAATTGTACCTTCCGGTATTCCACTTAAAGATAAACTAAGCACTTCTGAACCATCAGTATCTGTTAGGTTTGCCTCCAGAGGAAGAATAATAGCGGAGTTAAGTTGAACACTTACATCCTGGACCTCAATCGTTGGAACATCGGCCACACCATTAACGTCAATTTCATAAGTGCTCTCTGTCACAGACTCTACACCCTGTCCGTTTTGAGAAATGCTAGAAAATTCTAAGGCAAAGTCCTCATCACTATTTAAAGGTGGAATTATACTTAGGTCTTCAAGAGACCAGTTAGTGACATCTACAAAAGTTGAATCTGTCGAGGCCGTAAAGGAGTTCACGCCATCAGTAAGTGTTACTCCTTCAGGTATATTACTAACTTTAGACATAACAACTTGTCCTTCTTGTCCAGATAGGCTTTGTGTTAAATCTAAATAAATGGATGTGTCTTCATCGCCTGAAACTTGGAAAACATTTCCTTCCGGTTCAGGTGGAGCTTCTGGTTCAGGAGCAGATGTATCATCGGTATCAATCGGTTGCTCAATATTATCTTCCTCATCTTCTTCCCGCTCTTGTTGTTCTTCTTGTTCCTCCGCCTGAGCTTCAGCCTCGGCCTCGGCCTCGGCCTCTGCCTCAGCCTCTGCTGCGAGTTCTTCTTCTGCTTCAGATGAAACTTCACTTGCTTCTTCATTTACTTCGTCTTCTGCAATTATGCCTTCCTGCGAAGTCCCAGCTTCTCCAGCAACAGCTGCGCTTGCGGCCTGACCTTGAGTTTCTCGAGCTTCAGAAGATCGACCTCTTGACTCACCTGCGGATAAGTCCGATTCACTTTGTCCTTCGTCAACACTTGACTCTTCGGCACCAGCGTCACTTCTAAGTATGGTTTGTTCTTGTTCGCTTTGCTGCTCTTGTTCGGCGGCCTCTTGTTGAGCTTGAGTTGCCGCTGTGAACTCAGGGCCTGTTGTTTGAGACTCTTGCTCAGCTTCTTGGTCTTGCTCTTGTTCTTCTTGCTCTTCTTGCGATTGCTCCGCCGCTATGCCGGCAAGCCCTTGAGATGGTGTAGCTGCATTGACCTTTTCGCCACCGTAATGAACGTTACTTAAATCATTGAAGTCTTCCGCGTTGGGATCATCATTTTGATATTCCTTGGCCTCTGTTTTTTCCGATAGGTCCTGAGAAGACTCCTCAGCTTGAGCCTCATCCGTCTCAATTTCAACTTCTTCTTCAATGTCTTTAAGATCGGAAGGATCTTTTACATTTTCATCGGCCATATTGGACTCCTTAACCATTTCTCTTTACTATTTTCGAGAAAATGAGTTATCCCTATGAGCTATTTTAACTGTTTTATAACCCTGAAATTGTTAAAATTTCTTAATTCTTTACATGGTTAAATCATTAGATTTACGTATGGTTTTTTAGAAAATAAATAAAAATTATTGAGCTAGAGTATAGAAAATATTAATCCCAATAATTTTCACGCACTTTTTTACGATTAGACATGAAACAAGTCACTTGATTTCCTTTATCATTATAGGCCAATTTATCAAAATAGACCTTATAGCAAAGTGAAATTCCTCTTCCATGATTATGAGTAGCTCTAGAAGGACTTACTTCCATATACCTTTTACTTTCAAACCCTTTGCCTTCATCTGTTATTTGTATATAAATTCCTTCTTTTCTTTTCTCTAAAAGTATATCAACCTTTCTGTTTTTATATTTTGAGTCTTTTATCCTCTTTTGAAGCTCTTCTTCAAAAGTTCCCTCAAGAAGAAGAGTTCCTTTTAAATCATAGCCGATTTCATAATTTCCATGTTCAATAGCATTATAAAGTAATTCTTTAAGCCCAGATCTAGCATTTTCGAAATGAGGGCAATACAAGGCCAGATAATCCGCAATTGTATTCGCTTCTTCATGTTTTTTAATAGTTAGTTTTATTTGCTCAATTAAATCTATCCCACTTTTTTTACCTTCAAAAAAACTTCTAATTCTTCTTTTTTCCTTATTAAGCTCTTTTAAAGTCGAAAGTAGGGGTCTTATAATGGAAGGATTTAGAGGGGTGGCCAGATGAAATATATTGGGATCATCTTTATCCATTATTTCTTGCTTTAGTATTGTAATATCGGACAAAATTAAATTTTTAGTATCTAGGTTTATATCATTGTCTTTTTCTATTTGGATTATTGGGATACCTGCTAAATCGGGGTCATTTTTAACCTTATTTTTAAAGTCGATATAATTAATATCCTTACAATTGGTATTAATGACAATTGCCTCATAACTTGAGGGTATCGTCTTGAGACTTTTAATTGCGAGCTTTACCTCGAGATGAGTTTGTATATCATAGTTGTCCTTATGGAGAATTGATAGCAACAGTTTCTCAGTAAAGGTGCCTTCATCTAAAATAAGTATTTTTTGATTAATACCAACCATATTTAATTACCTCTCCGAGAAAGCTCCTTGTAGTGATGTATGTACTGGCTTCAATAAAAACTGCATTACTGTTTTATCTCCTGTTACTATATCTCCCAATATTTCCATACCAGGGAGGATGATGTTTTTTTTAGGATTATTTCCTACATAATTTTTTGATAAACTGATGTTGGCCTTGTAATAAGTTTCTCCACGTTCTGATGAAAATGTTGTGGCGGAAACTGATCGCAGAACACCTTCTAAGGTGCCATAGCGAGAAAAATCGAAGGAGGTCACCTTGATGTTTACAAGGTCACCAATTTTTACATGACCTACGTCATGCGGATATATTTTAACCTCAGCAATTAATTCTTGGTCCGTTGGAACAATTTCCATCACCTTTGCACCAGGTGGTATAACCGCACCAATTGTTGTGTATTCAAGTCCTTTAACTATTCCGTTAACAGGACTCTTAACAATGAGTTTTTCAACTCTTTTTTTAAGGTTTTCAATAACCCCATTATTTTCTGTGATTTCATTTTTGATTTCTGCAAGCTCTTGTTGAACTTTATCATTAGACGAAAACTCTATCGATGCGAATCGGCTCTCAAATTCTTTAATTTGGTCTCTGGCCGTCATAATTTGGGCCTTTATTTGTTCGAGACTACCTTTCTCTCTATTAAAACTACTTTTAGCTGCTAAATATGAGGTTTTAGTGCCTATTCCTGAATCATAGGCCTCTTTTTCCAAAAGATAACTTTCTCTTGCTATACTGACATTTTTTTCTGCTGTAATTTTTTGTTTTAATAGAGTACTTAATATTCCCTTTTTTTGATCAATCTGTTTTCGTAGTACCTCTTCTTCCTCATTTTTTGCCATTTTAGAAGAGATAATAATTTCTTTTTGCTGTTCAACCAAGTATGGATATTGATTAGAAATCTTAGAGAAGTTTGCCTCTCTTCCTTCTACTGAACTTGATAGCCTTTCCTCTCTAATTTTTAAAGAAAACTGCGTAACTTCTAACCTTTCATATTCAGCCTTGATATTTGAGTCATCTATTTTTATGAGTACTTGTCCTTTTTTTACAATATCTCCTTCTCTAACCAAATGCCTCTCAATTACACCTCCTTCAAGGTGCTGAATAGTTTGGACTTGCCCTAATGGTATAATTTTTCCATTGGTTTTAACTATTTCCTTAACATTTGCAAAACTTGCCCAGATAAGAAAAAGTAGAAAGGCTATAATGATTGAATAAAGTGTAAACCTGAGTTTGTAAGGAGTCGTAGCTTCCTCAATAAAAGTTGTTTGTGATAAAAACCTCAATTGTTCATTTGAATCTGCCATATGAGATGTTATCGGTAATGTTATTTAGTAGGTTTAGATTATAAAGCTATTTTGAGGATTTCTTCAGGCTTTGCAAAGGCCGCTTGACCATTGCCTAGAAGGTAAATGATTTTATCAGTTTTAATCAGGTACTCCTCTCTGTTATTTACAAGAAAAATCGTTTTATCACCTACAGAACTGAGAATAAACTCCATAAAACGGTGACCTCTCTCAGAGTTCAATATTCGTGGTGGAATTTCATCAATCAGTAGAATAGGGGTATCTCGTATGAAGGCCCTCGCTGTAGAGATAAGATAGCTGTGTATAAACGGAAAAGAAGCTGGATTTGATATATAATGATGGATCCCATCTTCTGTTTCTTTAAATTCTTCTAAAACCTCTAGCTTATTTAGAATATGATTAATTTTATCTTCGGAAGCTGTAGGGTCAGCTAAACGGATATTTTGCGCAATAGTACCAGAGAAAATATTAGGTATTTGTGGAATATAACTAATACTTCTTCTTAAATTGACGGGATTAATTTGTCTTAAGTCGACACCATCAATTTTGACTGCGCCAGCTTGTGGTGAATAAAGACCTGTGATTAATTTAAGAATCGAACTTTTTCCTGTTCCATTTTGACCAGTGATTCCTATAAATTCACCTTTGTTAACTTTAATAGAAAAACCTGAAAGAACAGGGTTGGAATCATTGGTGTAACGAAGGCCAACTTGATTAAATTCTATACTACCGTTAATTTCAAGATCAGCGGCCTTAAAGGAGGAAGGGCTTACCTCTGTTTTAAGCGTTAGGAATTTATGGACTTGGACAATTGATTTTAGCACTGACCTTATCCTGGAAAGAGATACACAAACTGTCTGAAAAGGGCCAATAATTTTCCATATTATCATCATGCTAGCGATTAGAGCACCTGGTGTTAAGTTACCGGCCCATACAAGATTTATCCCAACTATAAGTGTTAATAGACCAGCGAATATAGAGAAACCATAACTAAAACCTTCAAGAATTCCTGATAAGCTTGCTTGTTCGTAGCTGTTATAACTTGCACTTCCAGAAAGCATCCTGAAACGTTGAAACCAAAGAGCGCCAGCGCCAATTGTTCGAATTGATTTTAAGCGTGTAACGGTTTCGACAAGAAGGGTATTTTTGAGCGATGTTGATTTTGCATTTATTTCAAGATTATTTTCTACTTTATTATTTATTATAAAGGTAAGTACGGCGTATATAGCGGCAAGAAGGAAGGGAACAAATACAAGTATTCCTCCTAAGATATATAAAGCAATTATGTATATAATGGTAAAGGGGATTTCGAATAAACTAATACCTACGTTACCTGCGAAGAAGTCCCTAATCGAGTCAAAATCTCTAGTTCTTGTTAATTGTGAACTTACTGATGCTGTTTCTGTATATCTTGGTGGAAGTAGTAACAACCGTTCAAATATAGCCTGACCAACAATATCATCGATTCTTACGGCAAACCATGAAAAAAGCCTGCCTTTAACAATTTTTAAACCTACATCTAGACTGAAAGCTATGAGAACTCCAAGCACGATAGGTAAAAGTGCATCGATTGCCCTGCTTCCAATTATTCTATCGTAAGTATACATAACGAATAATGGTGAACCAAGGGCAAAAATATTAGATATGGTATTACAAAGTATTACTTGTAGAAAAAGTTTTTTAAACCTAAATAGTATTCCTCTAAACCAAGCTGCTGGTGTTGAAGGAATGTTTTTTGTAATTATTTCTGTGTCAACATCAAATTCTTTTATTTCTCTAAAAAAATAGGTCGTACCAGTAATATCTAATTTTTCTTTTGGATAAAAACTTTCTTTTTTGATTTCAGGGAAATATATTTTTATTTCGTCCTTTTCATTAACACCTGTTATAACCCAGGGTCTCTTCTGGCCTGTAATTTCATTTTCTTCAGGTGGGAAAAATAGGCAAGGTACAAAACGAGAATCAAATTCTGATAAATTAGTTGAATCTCTTTTAACTCTATAACCCAAATTTACCATTGTATTTAAAAAGTTGATGAGATCAATTTCTTCTCCCTGAAAGGGGAGGGAATCAACAAACTGGCGTATTGAACCTCTGAATCCTAGTTCATTGAGTATCGGCTCAAATGATAAGCTATAATCACTTAGGTTATTTTCATCACCAAGCCATCCACTGTGAATAAGGATATCTTTTAGTTCAATATAAGTGTATAGGTCTTCTGATATTTTCATTTTTTATGCCGTTAAGTCTACTTTTTGCTGGCCATTGTATGGGACCAGTTTACCTTCAATAAAATGGAATTCTTTATCGGCGATTTCCATGAAGTTTCTGTCTTGAGTAACCATTATAATTATAGTTCTTTTTTTTATTTTTCCTAAAATACTAAATAAGCTCTGATAACCCTCAATATCAAGTGAGACATCTGCATTATCGAAGAAAATAATCTCTGGTTTTTGCGCCAGTGTTCGGGCGATACAAATTCTTTGTTTTAGACCTGGTGGAATAACATCTGCAGGACTGTTAAATAAGTTAGTTTCCCAGCCACTGGGCAGGACTGCAACGGCCTCGGTTATTTTTAGTAAATCTGCAACCGGTTCGACATCCTCCCAAGATATTTGTCCAAAAAAGGTAAGGTTCTCTAATATTGTACCTTTTAAAATTTCGCCATTTTCACTTATAAGGCCAATGTGCTGATATAGTTGATTTAGTGGAATTTTATTTATATCGATATCATCAATTAAAATTTGACCTGAATCGGGTTTATAAAAACCGGCCAATAAATGAAGCAGTGTTGTTTTCCCAATACCATGTTGTTCGCTAATACCAATGCATTCGCCTATCTTCATTTTCAAGTTGATTCCATCAACAACCTTTAATTTTTTAGGTTTTCGATTTTGGGTTGAATTTTCTTCTTTTACGATTTCTTCATCAATACTAAAATGGAGGTTTTTTATTTCAAAACTACCTTTGAAGGTCCAATCTTCAGGTAAAGATTCATGATCTGGTATTTTATAATCAAATAAATTTTTAACTTCTTTTTGGGCAGAATAGAAATCCTGAAAACGTGTCCACAAGGAGAGTATTTTTTGTATAGGTTGCATTAACCTTCCAGAAAGCATAACGCAAGCAACAAGTCCACCCATACCCATAACACCATTATGGACAACGATACAACCAAAGACGACAACCACTATAGTCATAAGCTGTGAAAATATTGCACCTAAATTGTTAATGAGATTATTTGTTTCTCCAATTTTAAAGAGAACACTTGATTGCTGTGATCTAATGTTTTTATTTTTCCTAATGAAAAATGTTTCGGCGCCTAAGGATTTGACAGTGTGAATCCCTTCTAGCACCTGTACTAAATTTTCAGTTTTGTAATTGTTAAATTGATCTCTTTCTTTAGTGATATGTTTGAGTATATATCCTGTTTTGATTACAAAAATAGTGTAGATCGAGCAGACGATTAAAGGTACTAAAACTAATTCTTTTCCAACATACCAGATAACGATGAGGTATATAAAAGTAAATGGAAGGTCTATTATACTCATTAGAGTTTGCCCACTATAGAATCCTCGCAAACGAGATATAGCTTGCATTCTTTTTAGAAAAACTCCACTTCCTGTTTCTTGTATATCTTTGTAGTTTGCACTCATTAGGTTTTTAATTGCTTCACAACTTGTATAATGCTCAAAAACGGCACTTGTTAAAGAAGCAATTTTACTACGTATGATTTTAAGAGCGACTTCCATAGAGATGATGGTGAGTAAGCCAAAGGTTAATAATGTAAGGGTGGGGATGCCCTTATTGGGTAAAATCCTGTCATATGTTTGGAGCATCATTAAGGGCATGGCCAAAGACATGAGATTTATCAAAAAGGAGGTTATGGCTATTTTGATAAAGTCGTTTTTGGTTTTTTTGTTAATCCTTGCAAATTCTTCTTTATCGTAAGAGTAGGCATGCTTTTGCCAAAAGAAAAATATACTTTCATACTTTTGATTAAAAATCATTTTGAAGCGATCGATTTCTTGATGATGCTTTTTAGGGAGAATTTTAGTTAAAATATGAAGTATAAGGTGTATTGCCTTACCGCCGACAGTAAAAATAAGCCGATAAGCTTTATTTAAATAGTCGTGAGAGAAGTGTTTTAACCCCCTCTTTATTAATTTAATACGGCCTTTCCAGGCTTCTAAAAACCTGAGTAACTTAATATTCAATAGATTCCCCTAACTTGAATAAAAACCCCCTCAATAATGAAGATAACCTCATCTCATCTTCGATAAGTTTGGCCTTTGAGTTTAGGAGATTTTTCTCAGAAGTTAGGAGACTTTCTAAATCTGACTTTTTTAGTTGATAGCTTTTGAAGGATAATTTCGCAACAATTTCATTTTTATTGACTAATTCTTTTTGGATTTCAATATTATCTTGAATTGTCTTGATGGTAGATAAATCCTTGTAAACCGAGTTTATTAGTTTGGTATCGGCTTGTTTTCGCTTCTTCTTTGCTAAGGTTTTAGCTATGTGTTGCTCATTTGAGGAACTAAATGAGGAACCGAAGCTAAAGAGGGGGACGGTTAAATATGCTCCTAAAATGACTTCATTTGAGGATTTACTGCCTCCAATATCAGATAGCTTCTCTGTTCTATTTGTTAGTGATGCTCTTATATCAAAATCAACCCATTCCCCTGATTTGAGGGTGTCTGACTTAATAATATCTACCTGCTCTTGTATATGATTTTTCTTAAATTGAAGTCCAATAAACCTATTTGTATCTTTTTCATGTAAAAGTTTTTGTTGTAAGGTTTTAAATTTGTTTAATAGAGGAATATTCTTATTGAAATGATCAATAATAGACAGAGTATTTACATCTTTTTCAAATACTTTTGAGATGAGCAGCTCGTCGTAGGGGAGGGATCTTTTGGATAGTAGATTTAAAATGGCCTCTTTGCTTTGATGTTTTAACAATATTTCTTGGTTGAGCTGAGCAAGAAGTATGTCTAAGTTTGCTTTGGCCCTAAGGTAGTCAAGCTTTGAGATTCTGCCTATTTTATGGCCCTTTTCAATATATTTATAATTTTGCGTTGCTCGGTTTATAGAGCGTATGACGTAATTTACTTTTATAGTGTTGACGATATATTTACCAAAAAGGTCTCTAATATTTAGTTTAAGTTCAGTTTCAATAATTTCTTTTTCATTTTCCAGCCCCTTTAATTCTTCAAGAGCTGTATTATGTTGAATAATATTTCGTTTGTTGTAAACGGGGTATTCAAGTTCTAATGAAAGCTTTCCTTCTTCCTTAATACCGAGTTCTCTTTGGTCAGGGTTAAATTCTTTACTTAAGCGGGCCTCTATTTGAGGGAGTAATTTAGTAAAGGTTGTATGTTCTTGAGACTTTTTCTGTTCAAGTTCTTCGTTGATCTTTTGATACTCATAACTGTCTTTTAGGGCCTCTTTAACAAGATCATTATAAACGTCATTTAATGTATTCGCCTTGATTTCGATCGTAATGAGAAAAATGAATGTAATGAAATAAACCTTACTAAATGTGTCCGTCATATAGTCTACCCTCTCATTTAATAATAACTCATTTAATCGCAATTAATTAAAAAATTAATTTAATCGTAAAAAAGACAGAACCGATAAAAAGAGAATGGAAAAAATTTTAGTTTTTTATGAGATTCCTAAGGATCTTTTAAAATTAGAGGTTGCTGTAGATTCTCTATGCGAGGTGATTGGTGAAACGAATCAACAAGAATTCGTGAAAAAGGCAATAGAAAATGAGTTCACTTTTCTTGTCGTTTGCTGCAGAGAAAGTGAAATCAATGGGCCAATTTTAGTTAAAAAAATCTGTGAGAATCAAAATATAGAGACGCCAATTATTGTATATGAATCTAAAATTTCAAAATCTATTAAATTAAAGTTCTTACAATATGGTGTTTTAGATATTGTTTCTCTTGATGATGATAGTGACAATATTTTTTTAAGGTTTCAAATTAATCTAAAAAAGAAAAAATATTTTAATAATGTTGAAAATGCTTCGATTATTAAAAAAGGAAATTTTAAAATCGATTTTCAAACGAATAATGTTCAGGTTAGAGAAGAGGGGAGTGACGAGTTCAAGAAAATAGAGCTGACTCAAATTGAATTTAAATTATTATCCTACTTCATCAGAAATGAAAAAAAAATATTTACAAGAGAACAAATTGTAGATTTTTTGGGAGGCGGTGACATTGTTGTTTCGGAAAGGGCCATAGATGTTCATATCTCCTCGCTTAGGAAGAAATCAAAAGTGATTAGAAATGCAATACAAACCATTTATGGTTTGGGATATAAGTTTGTTCAAGCCTCTTAAATTTCCGAGATTAATAATTTTTTTGCTCTTTTAAAATCATTAATAAAAGCATGATGAAATTCTTTTGTGAGAGTAAGGATTTCCTCTTTTTCAAATTCATCAGGTAATACTCTTTTTGAAATAAGCTTAAAACCCATCTTTAGAAGTGTATTGTCTAGTATTGAAAGATTACTTTTAAAGTAAAGTGTTTCTGGGATAATATCATTTTTATCAAAATAGGATACAGTTAGACTGGAGGGAGTTGAGTTAAGTCCTTTACTAAGTATATTGAAGAAGTTTTTAATTTTATCTTCAATAGTAAATACCTTTTTAAGAATTGAAATAATGGGGCCTGTAATTTTTGTCCCATGAATGTGAAACTGTGGCATCTTGTTGAATTCGAAATGAAATGAACTCATTTGATGGTCGTAAGAATATCTCACAGGTATTATATATTCATTGACGTCTATTCCTATATCAAAAATCTTTACCGTTCCAGTTACCAATAATTTAAAGGTGTTTTCGCCAGGGGAAATGAGGTCTACTTTGGTGTTATATTTAGGATCAAGAGGTAAAAAAGTATTATGCCCAAAGGCCATTTCAAGTGTAATTTTTTTTCGAGCAGAGTTAGTGCTCAAAGTCCCAAGAAGTTGATCCCTACTATTATATATTTTAATCTCACCTATAAAGATATCACTTAAATCATCAAGATAGCGGTGTATATAGCCATATTGATATTCCTTGAAGGCCGTCATATCTAAATTAAGTTCTACTTTTGTCTTAAGGTGAGATTTACTTTGAGTTCCCTTAAACTTTAAAGAGGCCAATTCACTAAAACGAGATTTGAAATGGGGAAAAGAGCTTCCAAAGTTTTTATCTATATCTGATAAATTATTTTCAATTTTATTTTTAAAATCAAATAAGGATAAGTAGATATTCTTATAAGTAATATTTTTTAAATAAAAATTGTACCCAATAAACATGTCATAGATATCTTCTTTTGTATTTTCCCTTAAGTTTGCTTCATAGATAAGATGAGTAGAACCAAAAGGTCCTTTTTCCATTTGTTTTTGTCGTTCATCATCAAGTGAGAAAAAATACCGGTTGTTTTGAAGGTTGCCGCGTCCATGTAAATAGCGTCCATGGCCTCCTTTGGGTTTGAGTGTTCTATATAGCTTTTTACTATTTAGCTCAAAAGTGTGCTGTTTGATTTTTTTGAAAACTAGCTCAGTATGATCATCTAAGTGATGATTAAAGACAAAGTTGTTAAATAAGTTGCTGTAATCTTCAACAATATTTAAGGCCTCAGGAATAGAGCCTTTTCCAATTGGAGAAAGACTCTTCCAAAGTTCTTGAGCATTTGAAACTGAAAGAAGTAAAGTAAGAATTAATAAGATCATGATTTCTTTTTACAACTCTTTTTAAATTTAGCTTCTAATATGATTTTAACATCAGACCATGTCTTTCCTTCATGCTTGGCATAACAAGCTTTTGTTATCTTTGCGAGAGAATCATTCATAGCAAAGTCTAAGACATCTATGTAGCCAGTGGCCAAAACCTTACTTTTTTTAATTTGATAGGATAGTGGTATCTTTTGTAATTGGTCATTCATATTTACTTCTAATTGAATTAACTTTTTCTTTGCATCAACACTTACAATTTCACCACTTATCTTTTGTCTTCCGAAAAAGAAGCTTGAAATTTTCATATCCCTGCCCTTATCGCCTGTAGAAGTTGATTTAGTGTCTATATTAAACTGGGCCCCTGTCATTACTCCTTCTAAACTTTTACCTTCTCTGGCCTCGGTGAAACCAAGCTTTGTGAAACTTCCTTTTACTCCGACTTTGGCAGGAGTCTTATAGGCGACCCATTCAACCTTGACGCCACTCGGTGAAACAGAGTATGTACAATCTTGTGATTGAGCAGTGAAATTTAAAAAAGTGAAGAATAAAATAGTAATTAGTACTTTCATATTTAAGAACTCCTTAATAAATATTTTTCAAGGATTCTACTCATAGGTGAGTTATTACGTAAAGGATCAAGATGAAAGAAGAGTATCCACGAGATTATTTCATTAAATTACAAGGTGAGGATAATAGGGTAGGAAGGATTACAGTCAATCTTGTTGATGATCAAAGTTTTACACTTGAAGTCGATATAGTTTTCAAAGAAAGTAAGAAAATTTGGGATCATGTTGGGCAGCTTTTTAATCAGACATCTGAAGAAGAGGGGATTGAAAATGCAGTCCAGTATCTTTCGAATTATTTTAAGCGTCAAAATAATGACTAATAATGCATAGCATTTTGCTAGGCATTTGACGATTATTTTTTAAAATCCATTTTCTTGGCCTTCTATACATATTTTTTTTGGCACAACTTTTGCTTTACTTAACTATGTGGTTCATAGATTTAAAAAGGATTTTTACTTCTATGTAGTGTTTGCGTCTCTTTTATCGTTTTGAGAAGGTCTGCCTAAGAGGCAGACCTTTTTATTTCTTATTAATTTTGACTTAGGTAGTCCCTCTTTCTAAAATAATTAGATATGGAAAAAGAGTGGTTTATATACAAGGGCGATCATCATACTGGCCCTTACGACATTGAAGATGTCCATAAGATGTTTCTTGATGGAAATGTTGAGGATAGTGACTTAGTTTGGAAAGAAGGACTTTCTAATTGGGTTTCATTAAAAATATTACTCCAAGAACATGGTGTTGAAGTACAAAGACCGAAGAAGACTAAATTTAAATTTCCAACTATTGTTGATACTCCACCATCTACCTATTTTGAAGATTACCCAAATCTTCAAATGAGAAATGAAGAAGATATAGTAGAAAAAGATTTTTCTGATATTGAGCAAAAGGATGTAAGTGAGGTGGTGGCACAGGAAAGTGTTGCACCTCCTTCTTTTGAAAAGAAAAGTAGAGGCAATATTTTTAATGCTGTAGTTGCCGTTGTTGTGCTTCTTTCAGTTCTTTATAGAGTTTTGGTCTATTTTAATGAAGGTACTTCAGAACATTTTGAAATTCCTAAACTATCAGACTCTGATTTATCTCGTTTAAAAAAGGTTGTAGAAAAAGACTACATAAATGAAAAGCCTACCATTGACCTTTCCCTTGATAAAGAGTTGAAGCAAATTGTAGTTGCTTCAAACTTTGAAGGAGAAGGGGTTTTGCAGATTTACTTAAAGGCCAAAAAAGGAAAGGTTTTAGGAACAGGGCCATCCGAGCTTTTAGGTGAAATGAAAATTAAAAAGAACTGGGGTAAAAGTGGAGATTTGACCTTTATTAAAGGTACAAGAATTTTTCCAGGATATTATGATGTATTTATCTCAGGGCATTTTTGGAATGATTTAGGGCCCATGTCCTTATACCTTTCTGAGTTCCCTTGGATCAGAAACTTCTTTAAACCAGTGAGACGTATTGAGGTCTCGCATGAATCACAGATATTGTTTTCCAAAGATGGCCATTCCAATTTTAATAAAAAACTTCAAGACTATAATGAAAAAATAGCAGAGCTAAAAAGTTATCGCTACGAAGGTAAACTAGAGAGCTATAGAACTTTTAAGGCCCTTTTGGCCCAGATTCTTTTTCACTTTGAAGAGACTCTAGGAAAATTGAAAAGAGGTTATGATATTTATCGCTTTGAAAACAAATACTCTAAAAATATAGGGCCGGTATTACGAAACCTGATATTAGAGAATAGAAAACTATTTATGGAATATAGAGACTCCAATCCAAACGAAGCAAGTTTCTATAGGCAGTTCTTTGAGTTTGGAAAGAAAATTGGGGAAGTTGTAAGTAACTCAATAACAGAAATTGAAAAAATAAAATTAATTGATCAAAGACAACGCAAAAGTATCCAAAAGAAATATGTCAATAGCTTTGAGGGCATAAAAGACGAATTGGAGAAATTTTCAGAAAAAATAAAAATATTAGATCAAATGGAAGCATTTGGTGGTAGTATTTTTATGCATAGCTACTAGTATCCTGAATTTCATAAGTCTAGTATGTGGCATATTATAATAATAGTTAGTTGGAGTCGTTATGAATGTGCATGAGTATCAGGCCAAAGAGCTAATGAGAAAATTTGGTATAAAGGTTCTAAGAGGCGAAGTGGCAAAAACAGTAGATGAGGCTGTGAGTGCAGCTGAAAAACTTGGTGGAAATGTTTGGGTTGTTAAGGCACAAATACACGCGGGTGGTAGAGGTAAAGCCGGTGGTGTTAAGGTCGCTAAAAACCTAGATGAAGTTAAAACATACGCAAGTGAAATTTTAGGTAAAACTCTTGTAACCCATCAAACAGGACCTGAAGGTAAAAAGGTAAACACCCTTTATATCGAAGAAGGAACTGAGATAGGACATGAGTATTATC
>JAURDE010000199.1 GCA_030828105.1 Bdellovibrionota bacterium
TAACCTCAACCTAACATAAGAAGATACAGATAAACCAAACTTATCTGCATCCCTCTTTAAAACTCCATTACAACCTCCCTCTAACCTTACTAATATTCGTTCTGGGTATCTTATCATAATCCTATTTAACTACTTTATATTGTTCGCTACGGGTCTTTAAGCCCTTCGCTCACTACTATGTCTTATATGCTCACTTCGGACTCTGTCCTCCGCCTCAGTTCGCATCACTCAAAGAAAAGAGAGAAAGAAAGTAGGCAAAGAAAGAAAAGAAAAATCCCCCCCAAAAAGAAACTTTATAAAAAATCTTACCTGTTCCAATAGCCTTACAATTATGACTAAAGTTTCGAGGACAGAGTCCAGCTATATATATTTCAATGAACTTAATGCGTTCATATATATAACTGAAATACTAAATAAGTGTTTAAGTCAATAAATTTAGGAGGTTGAGATTTTTGATGAGGTCTAAAACGTCAAATAATGAGTTTATCCTCCCTAAGAATTAAAATTTGATTTAAAGTTTAGGAAACTCATGTTCTATCCATTGAACTAAGAGAGCATTTGGTATACTAAATAGTCAACTATTAAATAAAAAACACCTACAATGTAAATGTAAGTGTTTGGTAATCAATGTTTAGAAGATGGGACTCGAACGCATTACCTCTTGACTGCCAGTCATTATGTTTTTCATAAAAAATATCTTAATTTCTCAATGAAATCAGTGTCTATAGTGACTCTAAGCCAATAAATATAATGTTTTCTGAATAATTGAAAAATCAAGTAGCTAAAGTACATTTTTTTATAAATAGGGACAATATTCGGGACAAATATTTAAATTAGCTCTATGACATTAAAATTTTTCTTTGGAAAAGCACGAAAAGACGGAACTTGTCCTCTAAGAATTAGATTTAAAGCTAATGAACTACAAGACCAAAAGATTACTATTCAAGGGCTTGCAATCAGGACAAATCTTTGGGATAAGCACCTAAACAGAGTTTTGCCAGAGCATCCAGCATATAGAGACATCAATGAAAAAATTAGTCTTTATGAGAGTAAGATGCGTGATGTATCGGAAAAATATAGAGTCGGTAATATTGATTTTGATACAGCCTGTAGAATGATGAGAAGCTCTTCATCAATGATCTCAATAAGAGATTTTATAAATCAACTTGAAAACCTTGACGACAAGAAACGAACTACAATTGTAAACTATCATAATTCTATAAATGCATTTAGCTTTCACACAAAAATAAAAGAGCCCTTGTTTTCGGATATTACTTATATCAATATCTCTAAAATGAGAAAAAGCCTATCTGAGTTGAATAAGAGCCCCGAGAGTCATAACAAATATCTAAGGGACATAAAGGCAATTTGCAGGTCCGCTTACAAGTTTAAAATGGTTTTTGAGCTGCCAGATTTTGATCGCTCTTGGGCTGCAAAAAAATCCCCTGTAAATAAAGTAAAAACTGTCTTGCCAATTGATATTATTGAGGCAATAGAGAGAATTGAGCTTAATTCTAAACATAATCGGTCCAGAAAAAAAGTTGTAAAACAATTCGAGGCAGTGGGACTCTGGATGTTAATGTTTTCAATGAGAGGAATGTACCCTGCAGATATTAATGAAATTTCCTCTAAGAACCTTGACTATAATTTTGAATCAAGAATTAAAGCAGAACTTGCTGATAGTAAAAGTGAGTTGAGTTTAAGAGGCAATCCATTTCTCTATAGTCATCAGAGACATAAGACGGAAATTCCAATGAAAATAATGCTCAACATGCCCCCAATAAGGAAACTTATTGCAGTACTGAGGTATCTAGTTTCTGCATCTCACCCTAAAGATGCATTTCAAAGTCAAGAGGAGTCACAAATGACAAGCTATAAAAAACGTATTCAGACCAAAACACCTGAAGAGGTGGATCACTTCAAAATATTCAGCTTTACCGAAGAATCTGACCCAGAGAGGTATAAGGAAATGTGGAATAATTATTATAAACAACTCAGGGATATTGGCATGCCTACTTTTAAGGTAGCACGTAAAACTTTTATGACTACTTCTACATTATTAGACATCCCACAAAGTATTGGAAGAACTATGCTCGGACAAAAAGATCCTTCAATTTCCGCTCATTATAACAATTTTGACGACCCAAGATTGTTTGTAAAGGTGACGCAGGCTCATATTAAAGTCCTAAGGGAGTTTAACATCATTGATATTTACAACATTTGGTTGAGGAAAATTGATGAACTTTTTGGTAGTAATTGGCACGAAATCTATGGGTTTTCAATACAACAAGATCTTCTATATGTCAATTTTTATAAGGAGGTAGAAAACATGGTTCAGATAACTCATACTAAAATCAAAAACATGTGATATAAATTATATCAATTGGTATAAAAAGAAAAAAAGAATGATTTATCTACTTAATGAATCAGCAAGAAGTTCGCTCTGTTCTATAACGCGATCTGCTTCCATTTTAGCAAGATCTGGAGGATAGCCATACTTCATCAGTATTTTACGTACTGTGAGCCTTAATTTAGCTCTTACATCGCTTCTTTTACTCCAGTCTACAGTGGCATTCTTTCTGATAATATCTACTATGTGATGAACAAGCTCTTTCATCTTCTGATCCTCCAACATCTTGGTTAAATCATTTTGATTCAGTACACTATAAAAGGCATACTCTTCCTCTGTTAAACAATTAGATATTTTTAACCATTTAAAAATTCCTCTTTTTTGAGTATTTATTAGAAGAGACATTGGGAGGCAAATCACCCCTCATTTCTATATTTTTTTCTTCTTTTCCTTTTATTTTTAAAGAACCACATGAAAAGAAAAGAGATAAAACTATTACGAAAGTTAAAGTATAGATTCTCATAATTTTTATGATTGTTTTTGAAGTGCCTTCAAAATATCTTTAAGCAATTGGGTTTGCTCCCTCAATAAATCAAGGGTTTCACGGTCAAGGACTTTTTGTTCAATTGTTCTGGTTTTGTTATAGTATTTCATAATAAAATAGATATTATCACAAAATCTCTCTAAAAGAAAGAGATGAAAGTCAAGTAACCAATAAGTAAAAATTTAAATAGTCCGAAAGCTACCATATAACCTAATTCGCAATAGAGTGAAATTATGAATTAAACTTTTGTAACGATTGATTCGGGTGCGTTCTCTCCACCCGCGACTATATTATAACTCCCAGTCCACACGGGAATTATGAAATTA
>JAURDE010000049.1 GCA_030828105.1 Bdellovibrionota bacterium
TAATATTGCTAGATTTCAAAGGAGGACTTTACCAATAATCTGACCTGATCCACGTCTGATTGTTTATTCAATACCTTAGCATAGACAAGATCCAATGTTACTGGAGCAACATAAAATAAGGTCGTATCAAAGCGCGCCCCTATATATCCACCAAATAGATCCTCACTTTTATATATCCTATTATTTAAAAAGACACGGTCAGCCTTTAAATGCTCTAGGCCTATAAGAGTATTAACTTTCTTAACATAGAAAGGAAAAAGCCCCCCTCCTGCTGTGTTAGGTCTAAAGGTCTCAACATCCCACTCCAAAGTACTCGTCCAAATTTGATTCCCAAAAACATCTGAATAAGCAATAGCTAGAAAACGGTAAAAAGACTCTCCAATAATACTTCCCTCACCTCCTCCAAAAAGCACTCCATCTCGTAAACCATCTTTAAAAATCTTTCCATAATTAGACCTAAGTCCAATTTTCTGAAAAGGTGTAGGTTTAAGAGATAATTTAAGCTGAGTCTCTAATAGAAAATAATCTCTAAAATCTTTCTGTTCCCTATAAGACGGTCTTATAAAAAAGAAAAAAGTATTTAGAAACTCATTTTTATAACGAGGTTTTTTTAAAAATGAAAATTGTAGTGAAAAAGTAGGGCCCTTTTTTGTCTGCTCAGAAAGAAAGTCTTTTCTCTCTTGTTCAACAGCAAGGAGATAGTAATTAGTTTCAAGATGTCTATATTTTGAAGTATAGGATGTATTAAAACCCATGACTCTATCTGAGTTCGGCTCTGATGAAAGCCCCGATTTAGAATACTCTTTTTGATAAAGATAACCGAAGGAGAAATCATTCCAATTATGCCGTCCTTTTAAATTTAGAGGAGTTTTATTAATCTCAGGGTAAATATCATAATTAAGAGAAATTTCATTATCTTTGGCCGGGTCAGATAGCGTTGTAAAAAAGCTCCATTTTTCTAAATAATTTCCCCCACCCGTATAAGAAAAAAACCAATAATGAGGAAGAAAATGATACCATGAAGGATAGCTCTCTCTTTCAAGTGTTATTAAAGAATCTGTTTCTTTTTTTTCAGACTCTTTTGTCGCAAGAATAAAGTTTTTCTCAAATGAACTACAAGTGGTCTTAATTTTCTTTTTAGCTGTTATTAAATAAAGCGAATCATCATCTGAAGAGGCCAATAACACTTTTGGGCCATTATAGGTCTTTAAACCTTTTGGTCCTATTAATCCTAAGCTCTGATCCTGAAAACGAATAAGGGCCTTTTTTCCACAATAGGTAAGAATATTAAAGGGGTCCTTTGAAGAGAATAGGTTTTTATCTTTTAACGTCTTAAGGTCTAAAACATAGAAAGAATAATGAGATTGGTAGAAGAGAATATCATCTTTTAGGTGCGGGAATCGTAATGAAGAATTAAAACGCTTTAGTGTTTTTTTATTTTTCTTAAGCTCCCAGTGATCATGTACATAAACCAATTGAAGGTATTGCTTTTGATAAGGGAAAACATAGGCCGCTTTGGATTCTATATCAGGGATTTCTTTAAACTCCTTATCATATTCATACCAAACTCTGGTTTCTAAGTTGGGTGTTGCAGAAACTAGAAGTGAGTCCTGAGCTTGAATATTTTCTGTTCTAAAAGGAGGTTTTAAATAGCGATTTTGAACTTTAATCAAAGGGTCATCATTTTCAAAAACAACGCTAAGGAGATTATCTTTATAAATCTGAATACCTTTTTGTAAATAAGTCGCAGAATCCAAAGAAGTTGACTGAGATCTTAAAGATTTTCTAAATTCTCTAAATTTATCAAAAAGACTTCTTTGTAGACAAAGTCCAAACGCCCTATTGAGGTTAAAAGGTATTGTTTCGGAGTTTTTTTCAATCAAACAACGAATAGTTCCCGCATTTTTATGTTCTAAATATTTTAAAAAATGAGCACCTACCCAATACGGTGTATGGCCATAAGGGTATTGTCCCGGTTCATCCAGACAATCTATTTCCTGACAAAAAGTAGGGTCTTTAAGCTTAAGCTCAACCTCATATTGTATGAGAGGATCTCTTAATCTTCCTGAATGAGTAAACTCACTCTCGGCCCAGGTTGCTACACCCTCCGTAAACCATCGGGGAGTAATTCCTCCTAATTTTCCAATAGTACCGAAAATATAGCGCATGTATTTTAAAAAGGAACGAGTCTGATCCATATGGATAATATGAGCAAGTTCGTGAACCACCAATACCTCTTCCCAATTTGATGACATATTTAGGGAGTTATAATGGGATGGTGGAAAGTTATAGAGTGAGATGATATTCGTTGGAATAACCTGTGCAGAGCCATTTGCTATGACTGTATCAGAGTTAATAACAATATGAATTAAATCTTGAGGTGCATACCGAAAGTATTGACTAAGGGTGTGTGTGTTTTTTAATAGTATATTTTTTACTTTTGAAGCAAATACCTGATCTTTTTCGTCGTAAATAATCTCATAACTATAATCTCCGAAGCTAGTTACTACCTTAAATCTACTAAGGAAATCCTTAGCTAAAAGATTCGTAGAGAAAACAAAAATTAAAATAAGAACCTTTAACATTTGCGCGTATCCTGTCATAATATAAGCAGTTAATTCTCAATCATTTAAGGAGTTCCCATATGAAATTAAAAACATTAGCTTTCATTGCGTTATCACTATTAATTGCAAGTTGTAGTACAACAAAAAAATCTTCCACATCGGGTTCCAGTGATGAAATGGTAACTGAGGGAAGCTCGATGGGTCTAGAAATTAATGGTGACTCTGATTCAGGAAGAGCTGGAGCTTTAAACACTGTTTACTTTGCATTTGATAGTTCTGCCCTTTCCACTTCAACACGAAGAACACTCTCAGCTAATGCTGAGTTTCTAAAAAATAACCCAAAGGCCTCTATTCAAATCGAAGGTCATTGTGATGAAAGAGGCGGAGTTCAGTATAACTTAGCACTAGGCGAAAGAAGGGCCATGGCCGTTAGAAACTACTTAAGTGCTTTAGGAATCTCGACAAGCCGTATGTCTACTATTTCATACGGAAAAGAAAGACCTCTTGCTTTTGGACATGACGAAGAATCTTGGTCAAAGAATAGAAGGGCCAACTTTGTTATCGTTGAACTTTAAAAACTATGAAGAGATTATCTCTCTTATTTTTTCTCCTTTTTCTTACGGCCTGTGGTCTTACGACCACAAGGCCTAAGTTAGAAATGAATTTAGCGGCCTCCGCCTTTATGGCCGCAAAAGATGCTAAGGCCTATATTCTTTCCCCATCCCGCTACCGTAAGGCCGAATTCTATTACCTCAAGGCCAAAAGTGCTTACCGAAAAAAATACTTCAACAAGGCCAAGCAATATGCCATCATGGCTAGAAAGGAAGCCGAAAAGGCGGAGTTTATTGCTATTAGAAAAGCAACTCTAGAAAATTTATAACCTATGAAAACATTAATTGTGATGCTCGTTCTCCTTGTCGGAGGATGTAAAACCCAAGAACAAATTCAACGAGAGCAAATGGTTGATAACTTGGCCGTTCAAATTGTTGAAGGTCAAAAGATGTCGGCCGACTACACTGTAAAAATTAATGAGGTTCAAGAGAGGCTTAATGAACTTCAAGGAAAGGTAGAGGAAAGAGGCTATTTAAAAAGCCAAGAGCTTGAAAATCAAAATAAAGAACTTAATGAAAAAATTTCTATTATTGAGGAGCAGTTAAAATTACTCAAAGAAAAACAAGACACTCAAGCTAAAGACATCAATGCTATTAAGGATCTCCAAGAAAAACAAAATCAATACCTACAAAAAGTCCTTAAAACGCTTGGATCCAAAAAAAAGGCAGTCCGCAAAAGAAAAGGAACAACAGCTCAATATAATGAGGCGATGAATCTTTATCGAAAAGGAAAATATGCTGCCTCTAAAAATATACTTATTAAATTATCCGAAAATAAAAAAGTGTCAGGAAAAACAAGGGCCCATGTTCTTCATAATCTCGGAATGATTGCTTACATGGATAAAGATTTTGAAACAGCAAAAACTCTTTTCTCAAAGCTCTTTACCGAGTTTCCAAAATCAAGTTTTAATAAAAATGGGCTTCTTTTTCTAGGCAAGTCCTTTCAAAAAAGTAAACAGAAGGAACAGGCCAAGCAGGTACTAGAAGAGCTTATTAAGCTCTATCCCAAGGCCAAACAAGTTAAAGAAGCTAAACTCATACTTAAAAAGATTTAATGAGACTACTCGTACTCTTTCTTTTTATATTTTCCTGTAATCATACTTCAGAAAAGATTATTTTTAATAACCAAAAAAAAGAACTCTCTATCCTCTTTTCCCATAATATACATGGAGAAACAGTGGCCTGTGGGTGCCGAACTCATCCTTTAGGAGGTCTTGATAATATTTATGGGCTCATACAAGAAATTAAAAAGAAATCTGAAGTTATTTATTTAGATACAGGTGATATGCTCTTTCCCACACCCAAAATATCGGACTCACAAAAAATGTCCCAAACCTTTATCTCCAATGAAATGGTTAAAGTGATGGATCTTATAGGTCTTAACTACTTCGTTCCTGGAGAAATGGATTTTGCTCTAGGACAAGAGCATTTTCAAAAATCTTGGCAAAAGAGCAAAGTAAAACTTCTGCTGACGAATTCTGAGCTTGGCCACAAATACGCATATATTGAAAACCTCCCCCATCGTATTTACCTCTTTTCCGTTGCTAATCCCGCTTTATACGACCAAAACATTTTTAGCGATCCCTTCGAGGCAATTGCTAAGCAACTGGAAGGCCTTGACGTTAAATACAGTGATCCTTTCTTAAGAATTATTGTTTTAAGCCATGGTGGTATGGAGTTTGATGAAAAGCTTGCGGCCAAGTTCCCCCAAATTGATTGGATTATTGGAAGTCATGACCAATCCTTCACTCGTGATCCTTTTGAAGAAGGTAGAACTAAAATTGTTCAAGTTTTAAATAGGAATCATTACCTTGGAGAAGTTAAAATATCGTTATCAAAAACCAAAGGGGCCGACAGTTTTACCCTCCACGAAGTCCACTCAGAGCTCAAAAAAAATATTGATCCCAACCCCGTCACGAACTTTATTGAGCAACACAAAAAGCAACTAACTGAAATTCAGGAAAAAGAACAAAAAGAAATGATGGTTCACATACAAAAAAAGAATCCTCTTAAATCATACTTAAGCTGTGTCGAATGCCATCGTCCCCAAGTTGATTTTTGGAGTGGTACGGCCCATTCCCTTGCTCTAGGAACTTTAATAAATCAGGGAGAACATAAGAATCAAAACTGTATTTCCTGCCATTCCCTGGGCTTTAGAAATCCCGATGGTTTTGGGCAATTTCAAAATATCATTGAGATAAACTCTGCTACATCCGCCAAACAAATAAGTGCTGATAAAGAAACTCGTAATCTAGAGGAGTTGAAGAAAGCTTATTTCAGGGATTTAAATAAAATATTTATCCCATTAGAGTCGGCCAGAGCTTTGGAAGCTGAAAAGCGAAAAGAGCTTTTTCAAAAGGTTATGGATCTTGATGGCCAATATCAGCTTTCAAGAAATTTAGGAGGTGTTCAATGTATGCACTGCCACCAAAAAGCTGAGGATCATCCCTTTTATTTTGAGGGTAAAAAGGATGTAGATAAAGTCAGTATTAATAGGTGTTTATCTTGTCATTCTAAAGATATGGCCCCTGAATGGTACCAAAAAAATGAAAAAGGACTTCCTCACGTGCTTGATGACCAAAAAGCACAAACATTTCTTCAAAAGGTTTCCTGCCCTAAGAGTGATTACTTGTCGCGTTAAAGTAAATATTTCTCTTATCTTTTCGATGAAGAATTTCCTATGCTAGAAAAACCTCATGAAAACACTATGCCTAGGGATTGAAACAAGCTGCGATGACACCTCTTTATGCCTACTTGAGCATGAAAATGGCACCAGCTCCATACTTTCGTTTAAAACCTTTAGCCAGGAAACCATTCTCCGTGAATGGGGCGGTGTTGTTCCTGAAATTGCCTCGCGAAACCACCTCGAAAAGCTTCTTCCTCTTCTCAAACAAGTCTTTGAAGAAGCACAACGATCAATAGGTGAACTTAAACTTATTAGTGTTACGACTCATCCAGGACTTCTAGGTCCACTGCTTACAGGACTCAATATGGCCAAAACTCTGGCCCTTTTTACCAAGGCCAGTATCGTTCCCGCCAACCACCTCATGGCCCACCTTGAGGCCATTGGGCTTACCCAGGGATATAATAGCTATCCCTATCTAGGTGTTCTCGTCAGTGGAGGCCATAGCCTTTTTGCCAAAGTTACTGGCCCTCTAGAGATGGAAGTGTTGGGAACAACACTAGATGATGCTGCCGGTGAGGCCTTTGATAAAGGTGGAAAACTTCTTGGACTGGGTTACCCTGCTGGAAGAATTATTGACCTACTTGCAGGATATGGAGATAAAGAGGCCATCTCTTTTCCCATTGGCCTTAAAGATAAAAAAACGGCCAACTTAAGCTATTCTGGAGTTAAAACCCATTTGCGAAACTATTTAGAAAAAAACCCTGAATTGGTTCTTACCCCAGATCAAAGAGATATTATCCTAGTTGATCCTAGTAAGGCCTCACAGCACTTTAAAGATGTATGTGCAAGTTATCAACATGCAATTATTAGCGCTCTCGTTATAAAGCTTAGAATGGCCTTTGAGCTCAATGATTTAAAAGAGCTTCCTATCGTTGTTGGTGGAGGTGTGGCCTGTAATAGGTACTTAAGAATTCGACTTAAAGAACGTTTTGAAAATGTCAGCTTTGTTGAACCCAAATATTGCACCGATAACGGGGCCATGATTGCTCACTATGGCTGTCTTCTCCAAGATCTAGCGATCCCTTTCCCCAGATGCCTAAGCCTTGATGCTAGGGATAGAATCATTTCTAAAACAGGGGAAAAGGAGAATCAGCTTGTCTTCAACTAAGCTTCCTTTTGCTGATAAAAAATTAGGGCAACACTTTCTAAGAGATAAAAAGTATATACAAAAAATTACTGATGACTTTAAAGATCAGGACTGCCTTATTATTGAAGTTGGCCCTGGACCGGCCATATTAACTCCTTCATTGGCCAAACATGATAAAGAATTTTATGTCGTGGAAAAAGATGAGCGCTTCTTCGATCGACTTAAAGAGCATGTCAAAGAAGATCATATCATTCTCGGAGACGCTCTTGAGCAAGAGTTTGCTTGGGAAGGCCCTATTTGGTTAGTCTCCAACCTCCCCTACAATATTAGCGTTCCTCTGATCTTAAAATTTACTCAGAAAAAAAATATTCAGTGGATGACTCTAATGGTTCAAAAAGAAGTGGGAGAGCGTATGTTGGCCCCTCATCATAGTAAGGGCAATGATAGAGGCTCTCTCATGTGCCTTATAGAGAACTATTTTGATGTTAAGATGCTCTGCCACGTTCCTCCAGGGGCCTTTGTTCCTCCACCTAAAGTTGATTCTGTTGTTTTAAGTTTTACTCGTAAGGCCAAACCAGAAATTACACTAGAGTCATTTAAAAAGTATGAAGAGTTTTGTAGAATTCTATTTAGCAACCGTAGGAAACAGGTTGGAAAAGTTCTCAAATCAAAGTATGAAAAGGAAAGGATTGAGAGAGCATTTAAAAACTGCGGTCTTGAATTGACCCGAAGGGCCGAAACCTTCCATCAAGACGAAGTCTGCTCCCTCTATAAAGAATTTCATGGGAATTAAAATAATCGCCAATAATAAAAGGGCCCGATACGACTACTTCTTAGAAGAAACTTTTGAGGCCGGTCTTGTTTTAAGAGGAACAGAAATTAAAAGCTTAAGAGGGGGAAAGGTTACCCTTTCAGAAAGTTATGTTTCTATTGATAAAGAAGGTGAAGTTTGGATTCATGGAATGAGGATTCCGGCCTATGAATTTGGAAATATCCATAATCACCAAGAGGATCGTAAAAGAAAGCTTCTATTGCATAAAAAAGAAATTGAACTCATTAGTCATAAAATGGCGACCAAGGGTCTTACTCTAGTTCCCACCAAGCTTTATTTTAAGAATTCGTTAGTTAAGATTGAAATTGCTTTGGCCAAAGGAAAGAAAAAGTACGATAAGCGAGAAGATCAGGCCAAAAAAGATGTCGAAAGAAAACTACGACGAGGTGACTTCTCCTAATTTAAGCTTCATTATTAAGTAATGAAAAATTTTAAAATACGCACACTTTTTTTAATGCCTCTCGCTGACATACTCGTTCTCTATTACCTTTGGACAACCTTTTCCGATAAAACCTTTCTTAACCAAATAAGTTCCTTAGCAATTCAATTTAATAATCTTAATCAAGTAGATATTTTTTATCTCGAGGAAATTAGCGCTGTTATTCTTCAAGGTTTAAAGTTTTTTTTAGCTCTCATGGGTCTCTACCATCTTATCATTTATATTTCCCATTATCTTAATAAAGACTTCGCTAGGCTCTATCTTTTTGTTTACAGCGTTTTCGCTGTTTTGGTTTTTTTCCTGGGGGGTATTTCAAGTTTTTTCTCTAAAACTTGGGTATGGGGCTCAATCTTCTTAGGTTTAAGTCTTTTTTATGCCTATCAAAGTAAAGGCTTAAAAAATGAATCGATTCTTAACCAAAGTCCGGAACAATAAAAGGGCCTTCTTTAATATAGGCCCAATCAGGAACTTCTTTAACCTTATTCATTTGAATTCTCTGCCCAACGAGGGCCAGGATAAAAGAGTCATAGGCGCGAGGGTTTTTAATGAGGATTTCTAAATCATGATCATAAATAAAAATATCTAAACTTTTTTCAATATCCTTCAAAATATTTAGCTTGGCCTGAACATGAAGTTCAAAATCATTTAGGTCAACCACATCTTGTACCTTAATAATACCCGTTTTCATCAATTCAATAAGAGTGAGATAAACATTTCCTTCACATAACTGGAGTGTTTTAGGAAAGTGCCTTTTTAAATAACTAAAGCGAGATAAAATCATTAATGAGGTCGTTCCAAATGAATCGTAAGAAAGATTAAAATATTTAAGAAGGTGATCATAATAATTTCTCCAAACCCAGAAATCTACTCCTCTGTTCCAGTAAGGCAAAAAGCCTTTTTTTAATTTTCTCTTAAAAGCTCTCGATAAGAGATGTTCATCATTAACTTCATGAATGATTTTTCTTTTGGGATTAAACTCAATATCTTTTAATCGTTCTTTTTCATATTTTTTAGGATCTCGTTCACGAATAAGTTCATCCTGAGAAATCAACTCTTCCATAGACTCACGAACAACTTTGACTCCGTCAACCGGACATATATTAGCACCTGGACAATCTAGGTTACAGTTCTGACAAAAAGGAGTTGATAAAGGAAAATCAACAACAAGATCTGAGAGATGAAATTTTGATATCCATCCCCTTATAGCGACATCACCATCAGTAGTTTGTTCATCTTTTACTTGAAGAAGAGAACGAAGGAACCAACGCTCTTTTTTAGGATAATATTCAATCAGGCAAAAAAAGAAATTATCTTTTTTACCCCCTTTCATACTCATGCCTGCAATGTTTTTTACTTCACTCAAAAAATATTTCTCTCTACCTTAAAATCCATAATCTTAAAATTAGGATTCACTTTCTCCATAAGAGCTTCCAAATAATCTCTATCACTCGGTAAATGAAGAAGAATAAAGCAGCCTCCACCACCAGCGCCGCAAACTTTCATACCTAGATGTGGAATCTTTTCCTTCATAGCATGAAAAAACTCGTTAACTTCATCAGTAACAATACCAGGAAAAAGCTTCTTTCTCTCTTCTCCCTCTAAACTAATTAAGTAATTAAGCTTGGAGTAATTTCTTTCTTTGATCACCGTAAAGGCCTGATGGGATATTTCTGCGATCTTTTTAAGACCATCACGAATAGAATGCTTTTTATCAAAAAATTCTTTATAGACTTCCCAATTATTAATCCCACTATGACGTGTTTTACCAGAATAAATAAGAGTCATGTGTTCTTCGATATATTTTTTCAACTCTGGACAATAGAGCTGCTCAACATTAACTCTTCCAAAGGAAGGCTTGAGAGCAAGAATGCCTCCTTTGGCAGCAGGATAATAATCTTGATAGCCTGTCATCCCACTATCAAGAACGCTCGCCTCAATATCTTTAACAATTTGAATAGAAGATTCATCATCACAAAAAGAATGAGTATATTCACATAAGGCCCTAAAAAGGGTAAGGCCCATGGCCGATGATCCTCCTAGTCCTGCGCCAGGAGGTGAACCTGAGGATAGAGTTATTTTTAGGCCACTATTAAATTTAAAGTGACCTATTATTCTGGCCAAAAAAAGAAGTGACCCAAAGTGATCAGAGTAATAATTGTCATCATTAAACTCCGAAAAATTATAAATTCTTTGAATCTCTAAGTCATTGGATATGATTTCTGCCCCATCAATATCTGCGTCTTCAATTTCAACCTTAGCCTTTATATCTGTCGCAAAGTTCAGAGTAATTGCATCTTTCAAAACTAAATTAATAGGAGAGATATCAAGTGTCCCTCCTACTAAATCAATTCGAACGCTTCCTTCTTTTTTAATCATCTTTATAAACTCCTATATAGGGAAGTCCTCTATAAGACCCTGCCATATCCATCCCATATCCTATGACAAAAAGATCTTCTATATCAAAACCCTTATAATGTATGGGTACATCAACCTCTCGTCTCGAAGGTTTAGAAAGTAAAGAGGCCACTCTAATAGATCGGGCACCCATATTTGAAAGAGTTTTTATTAAATAATCCACAGTATTTCCTGTGTCGATGATATCTTCAACTAACAATACATCTTTATCTTCAATTGGTTTTTTTGGTTTATGCTCAATAGTAACTGTTCCTGATGATATTGTTTCATCCCCATAACTAGAAACAGAAATGAAATCTATAGTATGGGCCATTTCAATTTGACGCACTAAATCCGCACAAAACAAAAAGGCCCCATTTAATACACCAAGAATGAGAAGGTCTTTATCCTTATAATCACGACTTACTTGCTGAGCTATTTCTTTAACTTTGCTGTGGATTTCTTCCTTCGAGATGAGTTCATCAATCATAGACTCTCCTTCTTAGAAAAAGGATATCACATGAAAAGCTTTACTTCTCCCCAAAAAGACTAAGGGACTCTTGTAATTCAGGAGAAGGCCTTTTTCCATTATAATGTTTGCGGCAACGGGCCTCATAATAATCAAACTCTCCTACAAGGACTCTTTTTTGATTATCAGTATTAACTCTAAGACTTTTGGTTGCAGGTCCTCCACAGATCTTACAAACAGCATAGAGTTTATCTACTTTATCAGCAATGGATAAAAGCGACGGCATAGGACCAAAGGGCTCCCCTAAATGATCTTGATCTAATCCAGCACAAATTACGCGAAGTCCTCTATCAGCTAAAATACTAACAATTTCGACAATATCATTATCAAAAAACTGGACTTCATCAATGGCCACAACTTTAGTGTCTGCAGAGACTTTATCCAATATCTGTGAACTTCCGTTAATTACAATAGCAGAAAAAGAGTGCCCAATATGGCTACAAACTTGTTCATGAGCATATCGGTTATCAATGGCCGGTTTAAATACAGTGACCTTTTGTTGAGCGATCTCTGCCCTTCGTATACGCCTTAATAACTCTTCAGTTTTACCTGAAAACATTGGGCCACAAATAACTTCAACAACACCACTTGTTAGATCCGAATCAAACATAGGCCTATAGCCTAATACTGAAGAATAGAAATGAAAACTACAAAAACAACAATAATAAAAAAAGCAAATAGCGCAATGAATAGAAAAGGGGAAATAATAACCAAAATACTTTGGAGGCGAGACATCAACATCCTTTTCCTTAGCCCAAGGTAAAGATAAATAAGGTGAACGAGCTGATGAAAAAAGATTCCGATTACGGGTATGGCCAAGAGAATATGACTCGAAAAGGATGTCATTAAGAGTTCTTCTGCAAGTCTAGAGTCGGCATCAATATTAAAGACTTCTTTAAAGAAATTTATAATAAAAACCCATATCTCTTTAATTAGTAATAAATATATTGGGTAGAAAATACAGCCTATAAGGGTCCAATATAAAAATACTTGAGATTCAAAAAAGCTTATAGAGCTTGGCCAAAAAGAGAAGTGTTTAAATGTTAAGGAAAAATTATGAAGAACAACAGAATATGTTGTTTTAATAATATAAAAAATCCAACAAACAAGAACTAATTCATAAAAGTTAATTTTTTCAACTTTTTTGGTAGGAGCGGTAAATAAAGACCAAATCTGAGATAAAATCATAGGTCTATTCCAAGTATTCTTTATATCTTTGAGGTATAGGGAAATCTGTCCTTAAATGATAGTTATATACTCCCTCTGTAAAAATGATTTCATCTTTATTTAAAAAGGCCTTTAACTTTGTCTGATCAAATTCAATTTCAAAGGCTTTTTTACCCTTAATATCTTTCTCCGTTAAATAATCAGCTTCTGTATTTAAGATATTGATAAGTTTAAGGACTTGTTCTTTTTTAATTTTAACATTATTTTGCCCCTTTATTTTTCCATTCTTTACATGAATATTAAGAACTTTATTTTTTCCGAAGTTTATTTTCAAATCCTCTATTTTTTTTAAAGAGATTTTTTTAATCCAAAAGTCTTGAATGTTTGTAAAAAAGAAGGGAACAGCAGAAGGGTTAATCTTAAACAAGGCGTCATCCGTGTTCATCATGACATAATGTCCCTGTTTACCTTGATAGAGACGATAAAGGCTTAAAGAAATATTCCCATTATTTAAGGATATTGAGCTCATTTTTTTTGAGAGTTTCGTAGGATCAAAAGGATAAATTATTTCATTGGCCCTTAATTTTTGAAGCCCTTTGATAAAAGCTTCAATACTATCTTTTTTTACGTCAAGATTTTTAGGTGATGGTATTGTTTTATATTTAATGAGATCGAGAGAATATAATTTATCAATAAGAGCATCCGTCACCTTTAAAGTCTTTTTAAATAATCTCGTATCATGAAAATATGTTTCATCAAGGTAAAATAGACTTTTAACACGAGTATATTGAAAATCACTATTATTAACATCTTCTTTTGTATAAAGCCCCACATTTGGAGAGGAATCATAAGCTATGGCCCAACGTTGTTCCTTTTTTGTCTTTATTTTTACATAAAAAGATCTAGACGTTTGAAGTTTGTCTCCTAAAGTAAACTCAACGATATCTTTATCAAAAGTAAAAATAATCTTTTGTTTTTCATCAGGAAAAAAGTCTTTTTCAGATATCTTCTGACTAAGCAAATGAGGATCGAGAAATCTTTGTGCTCTTAAAAGAGATAAAATCTCAAAAAAATAATTTAATTTCTCCTCTTCAACGACATATCCCGTTTTAGCAACAACGAGTTTGCCATCTTTTTTTACCAAATTAATAACTGGGGTCTGAATGGATAATAAATCCCCCTTATCTTCAACCTTAAAGAAGCTACTTTCTCTTTCTTTTTTCTCCTTTATGGCAATCGTGTTTCGTTCTTCGAAATGATAGATCATAGACATAAGAACGACAAAAATACCGAATAATATGAAGTTCTTTTTCAAAGCACTAACCTTCTTCTATAGAAAAAGACACTTGCTCCCATTAGGGATAGAGGTAAGAAAATAACGGAAAAGTAAAAAATAACACCCAACTGAGGAGAACTAATAAAAACGGGCTCATCTTTGATACTCGGTAAATTAAAACTTATAAGTCTATCTTGGTAGGTCACCCAACTCAAAGAATTCAGGGCCAAAAGAAAGTTTTGCCCAAAAGTATTATAGCCATTAAGAATAAAGCGAGCATTTCCTATTACAAGAATCCTTGAATCATTAGATTCAATAGTGGCCATAATTGGTATAGGCCCTTTCATATCTTTATCTTCATGAAAGGTTACTTTTGAGGAAATAATTTCTTTTGTACTTTTTTCCGCCCAGCTTGCTGGAAAGGAAGTCGTGTGAACCAAAGTTTTTCCACTCATTTTTTTCTTTTTGAGAAGATCATGATCCAATTCAATTGATGAGGCCAAAGGAAAAAAAACAGGCCCCTTAAATTGAGAAACGATCAAGTGATCTTTTTCAAACTTTTTTATAAGAGGAATAGTTCCTTGTGAACCACTGTAATGATTAAGACTATCAATAACGAGGTCATTGTTAATTTTAATACCCTGAGACTTTAAAAAAGACCTCAGCTTAGGCACTGGATCTTTACTAAAGTTGGGGTCCAAGGCCACAACCAACTGACCTCCATTTTTAAGATATGAATCTAGAAGTTCTATCTCGTGATCATGAAAATCAGACTGGGGCCCCCAAATAATAATGACCTGGGCCTTTTCTGATAAAGTATCAAGGGTTGCTAAATTCTGAGATTGAACATCAAAAAGGTGCCCCTCAAGTAGTTTGGCAAAACTCATTAATCCATTATCACTTTTGTCCTTAATATCAGCTTCGCCATGCCCTGTTGTAAAAAACAATACAGGATCCTTTTCTCTTGAAACTCTTAGAAGTGCATTTGTAATATTAAGCTCACTCTTTGGTAAGATTTTTACAGAACGATTATTATATTGAACTAACAAGGTAGGTGAATTTATAACCTCATGTTTTTTCACTAAATCAGGCCTTAACTCGACATCAATCAAGTCAATAGTAGTGTCCCTTTTAGCGTAACGATACATTTCTAAGAGGGCCTTAATGGGGGCCATCTGTTGTTTATTTGAAAATACCTTAAAAGAAATAGGTTGCTCTAAGGATTTTAATATCTGAACTGTTTGATCCGTCAGAGAGTTATTATTATTTTTACTTAAGTCTATAAAAGAGGGGTGTTTAAAAACCCAATAATTAATAAGCCCCAATATACAAAAAATAAGGAAAGAGGATATTAAGGTATCTGAAAAAGCTTTAAACTTATAAGATTTGTAGATGGAAGAGAATCTCTCTCTATCCCAAATAATCATAAGAGAACTAAAGCAGAGATTAAAAACAGTAAATGAAAGGTTTAGGGTTATCTCATCTGGAATAGCAATCCATGTCGCCACTAACATTAAATAAAAAATTATATTGCAAATCCAAAGGAGAGACTTGAGATTATTTTTCATGACCACTTCCTTGAACCAAGAGCTTTATAAGTTAAATAATTAAAAAATCCTATAAAGCAAACAAAGTATATAAAGTGATAATTGATCAGGGCCCCTCTCAGGAAAGATTCAAAGTGATAAGGAACTGACATATAGGCCATCATTTCACCCAAAAGAGGATTGTTGGTAGCAGAAACACTTAATACCAAAAGCATTGAACCTAAAAGGATCGAAAAACTTAGAAGGCTCGCCACGATATGATTTTCTGTAACCGATGAACAAAAGACACCAACAGATACATAACATAATATAGAAAAAAGTATTCCTAAATAACTCGTAAAAACAATTCCCCAGTCGCTATACCCAGAAAAGGATAGAATAAGTGGAAAAATTAAAGTTGTTGAAACCATAAAGAGGCAAACGAGAAAAGAGGAGATAACTTTACCAATAATGATTTGAAGGTCCGTCAAGTCACTCATAATAAGCAAGGGTAGAGTTCCTTGTTTTTTCTCATCTGTGAAAGTTCTCATGGTAATAAGAGGTGTTAAAAAAAGGAAAATAAAATTCGTATTACCAAAAAATGGCAAAAGTATTTTCTGTGTTAGACTTCCTTGTGTCAGATCTTGAGAATTAACTAGGTAATTAAAAAATAACCATCCCATCATTAAAGAAAATAGCCCACCTAATATGTAGATCAAAGGTGAAGCAAAAAAGTCCTTTAATTCTTTTTTTACTAATGCCAACATTGTCCTCATACTCTTTCTTCCCTAAATCCTATTTCACCCTGGGCCATTTTTCCAAAGACCTCTTCAAGGTTTGGGTTGTCTTGCTTTAATCCTAAAAGTCCAAGGTTATGGGTCATGACAAAATTTGATATTAACGAGCGGCAATCCTTTTCACTCACAATATTTAAAACTGTTGACTCTTCTTTTTGTTCACAAGTTATTTCACAGGGAGCAAGACAATCTTTTAAAAGGTTTAAGTATTGCTCTTCCCAATGGGAAAGCTCTACCTTAAGTTTATGTCCAACCGTCATTACGCTCTTGGTTTTTTCTAGAGTTTCGGAGCTAATAATCTCTCCTTTTCGAATGATTGTAATATGAGAACAAATCTGTTCAACTTCGTGAAGCTGATGGGAGGAAAATAAAATTGTATGATCTGTTTTTAATTCTTCAATTAATTTTCTTACTTCCATAATAGCAAGGGGGTCTAGACCGGCCGTTGGCTCATCCAGAATTAGAAATTCAGGATTATGGATTAAGGCCTGTGCCATACCTACTCTTTGCTTGTAGCCCTTAGATAAGTTTTTTATAAGCCTATGTGAAACTTCAGTAAGTCCACACCTATCTAAAACATAACTCAATCGATACTTTTTTAATTGTGAATCAAGTCCTCTAATACTTGCTACAAAGCTTAAGTAATCACTTACAACCATATAGGGGTAGAGTGGTGGTATTTCAGGAAGGATACCAATGTGGTGGTATAGCTCTTTACCATATTGGCCCAAGTCTTTATTAAGAATCTCAATTTTTCCCGAACTCGGTTTGAGATAACCTGAAATCAAGTTAAATGTGGTTGTTTTTCCTGCTCCATTTGGCCCAAGAAAGCCGTGAACTTGTCCCTTTTGGACATTAAAACTAGCTTGGCTTAAAGCTTTAGTCGCCGGATAAATCTTTGAAACATTTTGTAAACTTAAGACTGTACTCATGAGAAAAATCCTAACAAAATATGAAAGATCTTAACATATCTGTTTTAAACTTATAACGCATAATTCCGATTAATAAATATGAAAAACTTCAAACGCTTTAAAGAACTGACTGACTCAGTCAAGAATATTGTCATCACCACGCACGTCTTTCCAGATGCTGATGGGATTGGAAGTCAACTCGCCTTAGCTGAGGCCCTCAAAAAATTGAAAAAAAATGTTACTTGCGTTAATGAATCTGCCCTTCAAAAACGTTATCGCTATTTAGACACGGCAAAAAAAATAATTCCCTGCCATAAGTTCTCATCCCAAAAACCAATCGATTTACTTATTGTAGTTGATACAAATGGTCTTGAAAGAATCGGTAGTAAAATGGGCCTATTGGCCACAAAAGCTAGGGAGGTTTTTTTTATTGATCATCACCCTGCTCCCAAAGAGGTCTTGGCCCTTCATATTATTGATATAGACAAGGCCGCAACAGGAGAAGTCGTTGGTGAGATAATTAGGAAGCTTAAAGTCCCGTTTAGTCCAGAAATGGCCTTAGCATTATATACGGCCATTATGATTGATACCTCTAGCTTTAGGTACCCAAATGTTAAGGCCAGCACTCATGCCTTAATTAGTAAATTACTTGAAACCGGTATCAAATCTTATAAGGCCTACGATCAAATATATGGGGCAAAGGAATTAAGTCATCTACAACTAGTTGGACAATTACTTTTAAGTGCACAATCAACAGAAGATCA
>JAURDE010000112.1 GCA_030828105.1 Bdellovibrionota bacterium
CGGCTCCATTTATCTGGCCACTCCTACGGCCTTCGTCTCTCTAAGTACAGTGACTTTAATTGTTCCTGGATAAGACATCTCTTGTTCAATCTTCTTAGCGATATCACGAGAAAGAAGAACTGTTTGCTCATCGCTTATCTTATCATTTTCAACAAAGACTCTAATCTCACGTCCACCACTAATTGCATAAGAGCGAGAGACACCATCAAAGCTATTAACAATTTCTTCTATATCTGTGAGCCGTGAAACATAGGACTCCATCATGGCCTTTCTAGCTCCAGGTCTAGCACCTGATAAAGCATCAGAGGCCGCAACGAGGTGAGCAAGAACACTTTCAGGCTTTTCATCATCGTGGTGAGCTCTAATGGCATGAACGACATCATGTGGTTCCCCATACTTTTTAGCAAAGTCTGCTCCAATAACGGCATGAGAACCTTCAGCAGAGGCATCTATAACTTTACCAATGTCGTGAAGAAGAGCAGCTCTTCTAGCCTGCTTAACATTCATTCCGAGCTCTTCGGCCATTGCTCCACAAATAAAAGCTGCCTCTAGAGCATGTTGGTATTGATTTTGAGTGTAAGAGGTCCTCCAGTTAAGGGCCCCAACCAGTTTAAGTATCTCAGGATGAATTCCATGGACACCAATTTCCATTTGTGCTTTTTGGCCTAGATCAAGTAATTGTTTATCAAGCTCACTTTTAGACTTATCATGAAACTCTTCAATTTTCGCAGGGTGGATACGTCCATCAGCAATAAGTTTTTGAAGAGTTAACCTTGCTATTTCTCTACGAACAACATTGAAAGAAGATATAACGACAACTTCTGGAGTATCATCAATAATAAGATCGACCCCACAAATTTGTTCAAAGGCCCTAATATTTCTTCCTTCTCTTCCAATAAGACGACCTTTTACATCATCGGAAGGAAGCTCTATGGAGCTAATGGTCTTTTCTGCGACAAAGTCGCCAGCAAATCTTTGGATGGCAATTCCAATAATTCTTTTAGAAGCTTTTTCTGAGTCTTCTTTAGCAAGGTCTTCAAGTCTTCTAAATTCTTTAGCAAATTCAACCTTAGCTTCATCGGTCATATTCTCTATAAGAATATTTTTAGCCTCTTCTTTGGTCATCCCAGCAACTTCACTAAGTTTCTCGGCCAATTCATCTTGCCTAGACTTAAAACGTTGTAATTCTTTTGATACGTTGACTTTTTCTTCTTCAAGAGAGTTTTTAACAAGGTCAAGCTTAGAAGACTTTTCTTGGTTTTCTTCAATTTTAGACTCAAGTTGAGCTTCTTTTTTGGCCAGCTCTTTTTCCTGGGCCTTAAACTCGTTTTGTCTTTTTCTCTCTTCTTTTTCGAGTTCTTGTTTACCCTCATTAATAATTTCTTTGGCCTCTTTTCTTGCGCTGTACTTTATTTCGTTAGCGTCTTTTTTGGCCTTATCAATGATTTCATCTGCTCTATTTAATTTTTCTTTTTTTTCTGCTGCTGCTTTTCTATTAAAAACCAAATAGACAATCCCAGCTCCGGCAAGAAAAGAAACAAGCGTGGCCACTACATCCATTATATTCATTTTACATTACTCCCTAATTCTTATGATCTCTTGATCTGTTACTAAATAATCCACACCTTGATCATGTTCCATTGAAGGAATCTCATCAAGGACTTGGAAATCAAAGCAAACACCTATCCGAAATCCTGAGAACTCATTTAAATATTTATCGTAAAAACCTTTTCCCCTACCAAGCCGATTTCCTTCTCTATCGAAGGCCACTCCTGGTATAACGAGAGTGGGAGGAGATATAGGTTTATTTAACAATTGCTTTGGTGGACCTTTTATCACTACTCCAAAGTCTTTTTTTTCTACACAATCAGAAGGCCTGCATTTAAAAAAGGCCATTTTTTCATCTTCCACTGCTGGAAAGGCAAGTCGATTATCATAGATTTCACCAAACCCAACTTGCCAATCTGGCTCATCTTTTAATGGAGCATAAACGCCAATTAAAGTATCAGGATTCAGATTAAGAGATTTAATGAGTGATAGAAGGTTGAGAGATAATTTTTGGGATTTGGAATATAACTCTAAAGTCTCAACATTAGAGAACAGATTCTTTATCTTAGTTCTTAGCTCTTGTTTTTTCGAGCTCACCTTTACACCCCAATATATCTACTGAGATACAGCGGGTGAGATTTCTTCTATCGTTTGAAGGGCATCCAATGCTGATTTTTGTAGTTCAGAAATACTAGTTTGGTATTCCATACTTAACTTCATATTATCATTGGCCATTTTAAGTGCCAGAAGCACGGCCACTTGCCCATTATCTAAGCCTGGATAAGCTTCTTTTATTTTAACAGCTTCCTTACTTACAAACTCAACGATATCTCTTGCCCTGTTGGAATTATCATCATCGCCAGATTTAAACCTGACATTGAATCCTAGTACCTCGAATTCCTGACTTTCTCTTAATTGATCCATCATATTTTACATTAAAGGATTACCCTTCTTTAGTCAATGCTAACTCTATGCGTCCTTTATTTCTATGCCTAATAATGCTCCAAGATACTCGTCTAAATTAAAAACATTAAGATCTTCCACATTTTCCCCTACACCTATATAGGCTATTGGTGTTTTTAACTTTTCAACTATAGAGATGGCACTACCTGCTTTGGAGGATCCATCACACTTAGTAAAAATTAAACCTGTAAGGTTAAGAGTTTTATGAAACTCTTCTGCTTGTCTAATAGCATTTTGACCCGTAATAGCATCCAGAACGAGGAGAACATGATGCGGCGCCTCAGGGTCTAACTTACCTAGAACCTTTTTAGATTTAAGCAACTCTTCCATAAGGTTCCCTGCTGTATGTAATCTTCCGGCCGTATCAAGAATACAATAATCGGCCTTATCTTGAATGGCCTTCTCAAGGGCCTGAAACCCTACTCCACTTGGATTACTACCTTCTTTGGCCCTAATCATTTCGGCCCCAGCTCTATTGCACCAAACCTCTAGCTGATCAACCGCAGCAGCTCTGAAGGTATCACAAGCTCCAACAACGACTTTTGCTCCTTGACCAGTAAGCTTGGTGGCCAGTTTACCAATAGTCGTTGTTTTTCCTGCTCCGTTAACACCAACGACCATAATAACTTTGAGTTGATTCGATTCAGGAGAAAATTCATAGAGGCTGTGATCTACACTTTCTTGAGTTGAGTGCATTTTGGACTTGAGGAAATCAAAAAGGAATTTTTTAAATTCTTCTTCATTGGCCTCTTTACCTAGGAAGTTCTTTTCTATTTCGGCAAGAAGCTCATTAACTGTTGTTGGGCCTACATCTGCTCCGTAGAGAAGTTCTTCTATTTCTTCGATTTTTTCATCATCAATTTTGCCATGAAATATTTTAGTTACTTTCCCCCAAATTTCTGACCTTGATCTAGAAAGACCGCTTTTTAACCTTTCCTTCCATGTAACAACTTTTACCTCGGTTACTGGAGCTGGTGCTTGTTCAGGTATGACTTGTTCAGAAGAAGGTTCTTTAATTTCCTCAGTTGGTGTGGCTGACTTTTTCGCCAATAGAAATGGAAGTGAGGATATAAGGATAAATAAGGATCCCAAAAGGCCCCATAAGTCACCTTCGGACGCCACCACATTAATTCCCGCTGCGTTATACATACTCTGCAATAAACCTAACATTATCTCTCCTTATCTTGGTCCAAAACCCTTAGCACAACAATTTTTACATGGAAAGAAAGCATCCTTTTCAAGACACAGGAATTGTTCTAGATAAAGGCCGTGAAAGAAATAACCATACTTAAAGCACACTTTTTAAGAGATACAAGAAACTTTTTTGAACAAAAGGGCTTTTTAGAAGCCATAACACCTCCGCTAGTCCAAAACCCTGGTATGGAGCCCCATATTCATCCCTTTAAAGTCATAGGGGCCAAGGACAACCAAAATGTAGGCTATCTCCACACAAGTCCCGAGTTTCATATGAAGGAACTTCTATCACATGGCCTCGAAAAAATTTACAACATAGGCCACTGCTTTAGAGATGAGCCTCACAGTGAGCACCATCGTAACCAATTTATTATGTTGGAATGGTACAGATCAAACTGCCATTATGATGTTATTAAGAAAGATGTTATTGATCTCATAACATACTTAATAAAAAACAATCAGTTTGTGCATCCTTTTTACGCTGAAAATAGTTGGAGCGAGTATACTATTGATGAGCTCTTTAAAGATATATGCGGCTTTTCGATACTAGATCATCTTGATGAGTATTCTTTAAGAAGTGTTATTAAAAATAAGTTTCCTGAAGTACCGTTACCTCCTGAACAACTTCTTTGGGAGGATCTCTTTTTTCTTATTTTCCTAAATAAAGTTGAACCTAGGCTTAAAGAGATTCCCCTTCTTATTATTAAAGAATACCCTCATCATCTTAGTGCTTTATCTACCTTAAAAGAGCTCGACCCTAGAGTATGTGAAAGGTTTGAGGTCTATATAAATGGTGTTGAAATTGGCAATTGCTTTAACGAGCTCACAAACTATGATGAACAAATGAAGCGCTTCTCTATGGCCTCATCCCTAAAAAATAAGCTCTACGGTTATAACCTTCCTCATCCTCAGATTATGGATGCTAGTCTAAAAAGGGGATTACCCAATTCTGCAGGGATTGCTATTGGACTAGAAAGGCTTATGGCCCAACTGACCAAAAAAGATCATTGCTTTTGGTCGGAATAGTTCAAGTAATTCATAACCATATGAAGTTTGATATAAACTTCAGATTTAAGAAGGTCTTTTGAAACACTTAAGGACCAATTTTTATGTGTTGATAAATCAATATTTTTTCTAATTGCACTTCTAAAAACATTACTAAAGCTCTTACTTATATCAACTGAGAAGAAGGCATACCAAGAGCTGAGGTCTTCATAATTTGTAAACCTATCTATCACACTTAAATATTTATCGATGACTACTCTTTTAACAAGAAAGAAATTCAATTGCTTAAGCTGAGACGGTTTAATTTTATTACCAGTAAATTTTTCAAGATGAGGGGGTATAAAGTTAACAAGCTCCTGACTAGTTGGATATTTTTTCTGTTCTAAATTATAATAAGTCGAATCTAAAACCAAAGCATGATAGACCCCTTCTCTACTACCTTCTTGAGAAAGCACATTAAACCATTTAGAAAAATCTTCATTTGAGAGACTACCTAATCTCGTTACCTTATATAATTCTTTAAGAAAAATAATGTCATATTTTTCTTTCTGTTCAGACCCCATCTTTTGGGCCTTAATATTTTCTAAAGGTCTATTGGCCGTGGTATGAGCTGGTAGTTTTGGAAACTTTAATTCGCTCTTTACTTTACTCTCAGGAAAAAAACGAGACACCCAGGATTCACCGACTACTTTTGAAGCGAGATCGCGCCAATCAAAAGAGTACAAAGGAAGGGAAAAAAAGAGATAAATAATAATTATTGTTTTCATAAAATCTTGCCTTTAAATTTGTTTGAGAAAATTTTTCCTTGTCAAATATCCTACCTTTGAAGTTTTATGATATACGTTTTTTCAATAAGTTGCCATCTGATAAACCCAAATACTGGGCATTTTTAAAATTGAGTATTTTATACCGAAAATATTAAGCTCCTAAAAACACACAAACAATAATTCTTTCTAAAATCATAATCATTTAGTGACGATAATAAATCTATGAAATTCAATAGATGTGACGTTAAGCTTGTTTCAGTACTTATGCTCTTGTGGATGCTTCAAGGATGTTTGCCAGATAGTTTCACAAAATTTAAGGAAGAGCCTCAAAAAAAGGATCCCCTTCAAGAACAAGGAGCAACTACTGGTGATGTCGATGGAGACTTTACTCCTCCCGTCGACGGAGTTTCTTTCTCTACTCCTCCTACCAGACTGGCCTACTCAACACCTTTAGTAATTGCAGATAAGTCAACAGCTGACAAAACAGTGAGTATCGATACGGCCTTCATGAGAGCGCTCGATGGTGGTGAAATAAAAACTGGAGAAATTTCATTTTCCCTCGTTTCAGCAAAAGATAAAAATGGAGTTAGTATCACTGATCCTAAGCTCCCAGATGGCATAGAATTAAACACATCAAATGGTAACCTTACTGGTATCGCAAATGCTTTTATAGATAATAATGTTTATACCATCAGAGGAACTCACATAACTGGTGTAAAAAGAGATGCTGACATTAGAATTTCTTTAGCAACTTTACCTCAAAAAGTTAATTACCCACAATATCTAGGAGAAAGTCCCTCTCCTCCTCCTATTGAGGGATGTGCACACTTACCTAATCTCGTTAAATTAATTATTAAAGTTGATGATGTATCTAAATTTCAAAAATGCCAATTGGTGACAAGTATTAAAGGAGCGCATGGGTACATCTCATCCGTAGACCGAAGCAGTAATATTGTATTTTTGGATGTCGCCTCAACAAGCTCAGAGCTCTACTTTGAGGTTGGTGATAAACTCGATAGCGAAGATCCACCCCCTCCAGGACAGCAAGGGTTTGGGTACTTCTTTGAAAAAGCTGAAATAAGTAAAATAACTTATTCATTCCTAAGCACCAAAACTATCGCAGGATTTTCTCCTCGTATTGAACCTGAAATAAATGATATAAATGAACTTAATTCTCTTAGATTCTCAATATCTCCAGATATATCGGCTCAGTTTGGACTATCTTTTGCGCAAAAGGCATCTTCAGTAGCAGGTGGAACAATCTCTGGTAACGTAACGAGCTCCATTCCTGAGACATCATTCGCAATTACATTAAAAAATATTAACAATAAAGTCCTCTCAGTCCCAATATCCATAAGTTCTCAATCTATTTCTGAGCCCAAAGTTATTTCCGACTTAAACTATGCCTTCGAACCAGAAAAGAAACAAATAATCAGAGTACAAGCACTTAAAGATGCTTCAAATAATGACCTCGAAATTGGTGATGTCGTCGAGCAGGCTACAACTGGTTCACGGGGAAGAATTACCTTAATAGAAAGAGATGCCCCTCCAAGTTTAGCGGGGTTTATTCATGTTGATATTATTAGATCCCTTTCAGATACCTTTGCTCTTTTTGATACCAACCCTCTATCAAAAAGAACAGATAGAAGCTCTGTTGAATATCCTATGTCTGTGGGCGTTTCTCTTGTGACGGAGCAAGTCTTTGGAAGAAGAAAAATTTTATCTGTTAATAATGTGAATAATTTTTCAATTGGTGGCCTCGTTAGCAATACTAGAGGTACTGTGGCCAGAGTAAAAGAGGTTGTAGCCTCCTCTACATCTAATGATCCCAGTAGACCAATATCTGGTCAACTTTATGTTGATATAGAAAATGGAAGTAAAGACTTATTCAAAAAAGATGATCTCATAGATAACTCTAACGTCTTTGTTATAGCTGTTGATAGTATCATTGAAGAAGTGGAGAACGCCTTACAAACTAGTGTTCCCTTTTCATTTTCACCCCAAATCATACCTGAACTAGATGATTTAGAGTTTAATAGTGTCACATGGGAAGTTATACCTGAGCTACCAACAGCTCCTTCTTGTGAAGGAATAAGTGGTAACAAAATTAATCATACGAATAAGAATGATTGTATCCAGGTCGGACAATGGTTAGGAACATGTAATATAGTTCAAAGAGCTACGCGAATTGATTGTGAAAATCCAGGAAAGTGGAATAGCGGCCCCTATTTTGACAAAAACACAGGTGTTTTTTATGCAATCAATGCAGAGAATGATTTCCCTGCACAAACTTTTACTGTAAAAGCGACAAATGTTAGTGGAATTGTCAAAGAAACATCTATAGTACTAAGCTCTAACTCTCCTCCTCAAGGGTTAAGCTATACTAACAACCTTCTTTTAAAGATAGATAACGACGGAAAAGACTTTAATGAAAAAGACCTTATATCCTCATCGAGTGGTGCCTCTGGAGTTATTATCAGTCCAAAATTTGTTATAAATAATGAAACCTATATCTACGCAAAAGTCTTAGAGGGTGAATTTAAAATTAGTGATAACCTCGATAACACTTATAAGTTTTTTAATCAAAAAACAAGAATTCTAGATGAATGGTCTGTTTCTCTTATCTTAAAATACGAAAATATCGGCCCAGTTGGTAGTACCAATTATAATAATGGAGATATTATTAGTATAGGAAACTGTTATAATGCTTCAGGTGCTAACATAAATAGACCTAGTGAATATGATTGTATTGTCGTGGCCAATGGACGTTTCGAAGCTGATTCTGTCGCACAAGTTGTTTTAAATGATAACGATAAAAAGCTACTTTATTTAAGACATTACTTTGGTGATTTTAGTACAGGTATGAGTTTTGGAAGAAAAGGAACTGATAGCCAACTGTCGACAATAAACCAAATTATAAGTAATAATGTGAGTGTGATTACCTCCACATCACCTTCACCTGATTTTGCTATCGGACAAAATTTTAGTATAGGAAAAACCCCACCTAACTGTACGCTTGGGCCATGCAATTCTGACACAGATGATGCAACAGGAACAGTTCAAGTAGTGAGCGGACCAGATAATAAAATTCTACTATCCTTATCTCCAGCATCTGGATATGTGAAGGTAGCAGAGCCTAGTGCTAACATCACGCAGAGAAGAGTATATCGGTCTAATCCTATCAATAGTCCGGGAAAGAATATAAACTCTCCACTAGAGTTTAGAGACATAAATCAAGTTCAATATGAGAATTCTTTTTTTGTCCTCAGAGGTCAAAAAATTAGATTAAAGAAATCTTTGCAATTTTCAAATGAAAGTCTTCTTAATTTCAAAATCTCACCACCTCTTCCACAGGGATTAAAACTTGACAGTAATGGCGACATCATCCTCGATGAAAATGAAGAAAACCCAAAGTCATCGAAATGGACAATTTATACCGTCACGGCCTCTAACCCTTTTGGCACTTCAAGTTATAAGTTTGGACTTAAGGTTATTGATTATTTTAAGATTCTTGAAAACGAAAAAAATAGAAACCTATCAGGTATTCTTCATAAGGCCGGCCGTAACTTCCATAGAGAACCATGCATGATAACAGAGGATCAAATTAATTTGTCTAAGGCAGATGGTGGAAATCTTAATAAGCATAAAGATATTTTATGTTATTATGATGTTGGAGAAGGAGAACTCAAAGAAAATGGATTGAGCTTAAATATAGATTTTGGTGAAAATATATGTCAACTTTATA
>JAURDE010000087.1 GCA_030828105.1 Bdellovibrionota bacterium
CAAGTTAAAAAACTTGGGATCTGGATAATAGACAGTGTCTACGTTTAGATTACTCCAGACCTGTGATTTTACCTACTTTCTTTCTCATCTTAACCAATCTTCCCTAAGGAATCATGGTCTTATTTACGTTATTTAAATTTTAAAAGAGCCTACAACACCGTCCTCACAATCTGTGAGCTAAAAAACGTGTGCTGTTTCAGAGGCGTGATAATATGGAAAAAGTAATCTTCGGTCAACAAATAAATATCAATTTTAAAAAATATTTTTTGGACAGGGTGTTATGTAAAATTTCTGTAATATCGATAGGTTAACTATCTTTATGGACCTCCCCCAAAGAGGTCCTTAAAGACTTGTCTGTTTAAAAATTATTTTTGACCGAACCCAGATTTTTTAAGGGTGGAAATCAACAACTCCTGCCCTCTATCAAGTACCTCAGTTGGAAGAGTTTTTTCTGGATCAGAAAAGGTCGCTCTTAATGTAACCGCCTTTTTATTATCTGAAGTGGTAAAAACATCGAAAATCTCAACACTTTCCAACTCTTTAAATTTCATCTTTTTTGCAGCAGTAAGAACCTCTCCTACACCACAATCACCAGGGGCCATTACAGTTAGGTCAAACTTAGAATTTGGAAATTTAGGTAAAGGTTTATAATTCATCTTATTTTTAATAGGATTTTTTTCAAAGTGTCCTATATCTATTAAGGCCATAGTTACATTTCCTTTTATTTTAAAGGATTTTAAAACTAATGGATGAACGGAAAATACAACTCCTTTCATTTTACCCATAATCTGAATGTTAAGAAACTCATGTGGGTGAATACCAACCCAACTCTCATCTATTGATTCATTTTTAAACTTAGGGTGTTTTCCGGTAAATTGAAATGATATATTGAGAGATCTTAATAACCCGTCAACATTATCTGCAAGAGAGTTAAACACAGATTTTTCTTTATCAAAAAACACAATACCTAGTGTGGAGACTTCTTTTCTAAACTCTTTTTTATCACTAAGGTATCGACGTCCGATTTCGAAAAATCTTCCGTTATGGTAATTTTTTGTATTTACAGACATGGCCTCCAAAAGCGACGGAGCTAATGAGTTTCTCATAATACAATGATCTTTAGAAAGTGCATTAATAAGGGTTAATCCCTCATCAATGGGCCAACTACTTTTAGTGCACAGTTTAGGTCCAATAAGAGGGTAAGTCATCACTTCAAATGAGCTCGAGTGAGTCGTTAAAAAATCCTGTATTTTTCTATGGAGGACTTTAACAGGGTCGAGACGTACAGGATGAATATCTAATTTAGGAGATTTTTGAGGAATATTATCATACCCTACTATCCGACCAATTTCTTCGATAATATCATCACCACATTCAATGTCCTTTGTTTTTCTAAAACTAGGAACAACAACGTGGAGTGTACCCTCTTTCAATTCTACCTTAAAATCTAGGGAACTTAGGATTCGAATCATTTCCTTGGTTTCAAGCTCTATACCTAAGACTGAGTTAATTTTTTCTGGGTTAATGGTCAAAACCATATTTTCATCAACTAAAGCTTCTCCATCGTATTGGACACGTCCTATAATTTTGGCATCGGAGTTATATTCATATACCAGCTCCAAAATTCTCAAAAGAGTTCTTTTCATTTGATGAGAATCAAGTGTTTTCTCAAATCTTTGTGAGGAATCAGTTCTTAGCCCTAACCTTGAACTGGTTTTTCTTACTTCGGCCGCTTTCCAGTTAGCTACCTCAATAAAAATTGATTTCGTTGAGTTTGAAACACCAGAATTGGCCCCACCCATAATTCCTGCAAGAACTAGTACGCCTGAGTTATCGGAAATGACAGTATCACCTGCAACAAGTTCCCTTTTTTCTTCATCTAATGTTTCAAAGGTGACATCACTATCAAGTCTCTTAATTAAAATTTGATCACCTTTTATCTTATCTCTATCAAAAATATGGTTAGGATGCCCAAGCTCAAGCATAACATAGTTACTTATATCGACAATCGAGTTAATAGGTCTCAAACCGACAGACTCGAGTCTTCTTTTCATCCAATCGGGTGACTCTCCAACCTTAATACCTTCTACCGTAACTCCGTAATAGCCAATTCCCGCACTGTCGCCGTCAAACTTAACTCCTATAGGAGATTTTGAAGAATCAAACTTACTTTCCCACTTTTTTTCCCATTCGACATCAAATGGTCTCTTTAAAGGACTTTGGTAAATGGCCGAAAACTCTCTGGCCATACCATAATGACCCCATAAATCAGGTCTATGAGTTAAAGATTTATTGTCTATATCAAGAACAGTATCAGGTTTTTGATTAAAGTATTTGGCCAGATTCATTCCCGTTGGTGCATCTTCTGGTAATTCCATGATTCCTGATGAACTTTCTTTTAACCCTAACTCCTGCTCTGAACATAGCATTCCTTCAGAGAGTACACCTCTTATTTTTTTAGGAGTTAATTCAAATCCACCTGGCAATATTGTACCAATCGGCGCAAAGGGAGTTTTTAGCCCGACTCTTACATTGTCGGCGCCACAAACAACCTTTCGAGTCTCATCCTCAAAGCATTTAAATGTTACCAGATTAAGCTTATCTGCTTCAGGGTGTTTATCAATAGCAATGACCTCTGCCACACACATACCATTCAAGTGTTGACCTGAAACGATAACATCTTCAACTTCGGCCGTAGCTAAGGTAAACTTTTCTGCTAAGGCCTTAGAATCCGAATCATTAATATCAACAAAATCTTTTATCCAATCGATAGAAACTAACATTAAAAATCCTTAAATTGAGAGATAAACCGAAGATCTGCGCTATGAAGGTGTCTGATATCATCAATACCGTATCTCATCATAACAAGCCTATCTAAACCAAGGCCAAAGGCATAACCATTATATTTTTGAGGATCTATTCCACCTGCTTCTAAAACCCGAGGGTGAACCATTCCACATGGTAATAGCTCTACCCAACCCGTTTGTTTACAAACAGAGCATCCTTTACCCCCACATATTAGGCAGCGGATATCTAGTTCAAAACCTGGCTCTACAAAAGGAAAAAAACCAGGTCTAAGTCGAACCTCAACCTCTTTTTTAAAAATCTCTTTTAAAACCGTTTTCATGAAGTAAATTAAATGGCCAATCGAAATATCTTCACCAACCATCATTCCTTCTAATTGGTGAAATACCATTTCATGACTTGCGTCTGTTCTTTCACATCGAAAGACTTTTCCTGGAGCAATAAACCTAAAAGGGGGTTTTCTGTCCTTCATTCCCCTTACCTGAATGGTGGAAGTATGAGTCCTTAATAGAAACTTTCTAACACCATCCTCAGTTTGAAACCAGAATGTGTCCTGCATATCTCGAGCAGGGTGATCAGAAGGAATGTTAAGCGCCTCAAAATTGTGATAATCATCCTCAATATGAGGGCCATCCAAGACTTCAAATCCCATAGATATAAATATATCCTCAATTTCTCGCTGAATGAGGCTTGTCGGATGAAGTCCTCCGTGGCACAGCGAATTGGATCTATTGACCATACGATCAGTTATATCGATTTTATTTTGCTCTAGTTTTTGATTAATTTCTTGAACTTCAATTTCTTTTAATTTTGAAGCAACAAGTTGGTTCATTTCTTCTTTAATTTTATTGGCCAATGGCCCAACGACCTTACGCTCTTCATTACTTAGATCTTTAAGGGATTTTAGGATCTGAGAGAGTTGTCCATTTTTTCCTAGGGCATCGGATTTATATTTTAGAATCTGTGGTTGTTGAGATAGGGTTTCTAACCCACTTCTAAACTCTTTAAGTATTTGTTCTAGTTTATCTTTCATTCAATAGTTCCCTTAGATTATGCAACCTATCAATAACAAAGTGCCTCCGAGAAGAAAAGCCTTTTGGAGCAAGGACAGATTGTATCCTTTATGGAACTAATTTTTAAGTATTTCTTTTTTGACACGCAAAGACATATATAGTTTTATCAATAAAAAAGCCGAAGGCGATTGCCTTCGGCATGTTTATATTTTTTAGATTAATACTCCCTAATAAAGGGTATAAAATTGTCAGGCCAAGGCCCTCATAAACTCCCACTGTGTGTTTCCAAGCCTCACTCCGATTATTCATCTCGGTCACAAGGCCCTATTGTCCGCCAAATACCTCCAAGGTTCACGGCTACCTGGACACGAAATCAAATCTCCTTGGGAGTCAGATTAAAATGTCACAGAAATTTTTGGGAACAAATCAAAACAATGGTCCTCCCCAAAGACGTGATCCCCCTTCAAATAAAGTGCTCACCACACTCATCTGACCCGCGCTGACCCCGAATCCCACTCGCATGAGACCCAGAAAGAGGGGCGTCTTCCCGCTTCGGCAATCCCAAACCCATAACCAGATGTCTTAGGGCGGGACTTTGTTCCTGACCCTTTCGGTGACAGTCACCTTTGTCCACAGGGTTTATCATCTGTCATTTCTTCTAGATAACAAGGAATCGCTTTAAGCAAGCCCCTTACTAGGACAACAACAGACTTAAGGGGATTATAACCCCGTGCTTCAAAAAGACCAAATATAAAATTATAAACAAATTTTAGTGGGCCAGTTGCTGCAAAAGTATCGCCCGATTCCATCTTATAAAATCAATAATATCGGTGTTTTTGTAATCGGGATATGTCCAGTCAAAGACCTCATATCCTTTTTTAGTAAAGCATATATTTAGATCACTATAAACATTGTTAGATAAATAAACTCTATGGGAGAAACTTTTAAAAGTGGCCAGTTGGAAGTTCTCTAAAGTTATCATACCGGGATCTATATTAATTAATCTTTTCTCATCGCGGGAAAATTCAACTTCTATTTTATAACTCCAAATCTTGGCCTCAACCAGCTTTTCTCTTTGGACTCTTTTATGTGGGACAAAAAATGATCGCTCTAGAGGATCTCCCATTTCTTTCTGATAATAATTTTTCATAGGAAAAAATGGATGGGTATAATAGGCGCCTTGGCCATATTTTTTCTCAAGGTTTTTAAAGAATAAAGCAAAATCAAAATCACGATGAAAAAGAAAGGAAAAAAACAAGAATCCCTCTGAAGGGGAATTAGGATGTCCCATTTATTGTAAAGAAGTCGTTAAATGATTATGAAACTGTGAAAGTTCATCAAGTGCCACAGTAGCAGTACCTTTTTTACCAACAACAACTCCTGCACCACAGTTACCAATCCATGAAGCCTCTTCTAATGTAGCACCAGACAAATAGGAGGCCATAAGAAGGCTGATTGCTGTATCACCGGCGCCAGAGACATCAAAGACCTTATTGGCCACAGTTGGGATAATTTGGAAACTTCGCATATCATTTGAGTTTTCCAAAAGGGCCATCCCTTTTCCACCAAGGGTGATGATCAGTTTAGAAATTTCTAATTCCTCAGAAAGAATCATGGCCATTTTTTCAATATCTTTTTCTCGATATCCAAGTTCGTCTAATAATATTGTTGCCTCTAAGAGGTTTGGCTTGAGGATATCTACGCCTTTATAAAGTTTCGGTTTAGTCGTTCTGCTAGGATCGACGGCCACTAACATATTTTTTGTTTTAAAATAGTCAATATAGTCTCTTAGTAAGCTTTCTGTTAAACTACCTTTACCATAGTCTTGGATAATAACCCCTGAATGACCTTCGGATAAATCGAGAGTTCTTGTAAAAAACTTTCTACTTAAGACGTCATCTATATCTTCGTTGGACTCATAATCAACACGGCAAATCTGTTGAGTTGCAGTTGTTACTCTTTCTTTAAGAGTTGTAGGTCTATCAGCAGAGCGAACAACACCCCATGTTTTTAAATAATTTTCTTCTAAGAGATTTTCGAAGAGGTCAGCGTTTTTGTCTTCACCAATAATTCCACAAAGAGTGCTATCAATTCCTAATGTCTTAAGGTTGTGAGATATATTGGCGGCAAGACCAAGTTTAAGCCACTCTCTTTTAACCTCAATGACTGGAACGGGGGCCTCAGGGCTAATACGATTAACTTCCCCATACGTATATTTATCAATACCAATGTCTCCAATGATTAAAATTGGATCAAGGTTTGGAAATTTTGTTGTGATATCTTTAAATCGCTCTTTAGTTATAATAGGCATTGTTGGTCCTAATTTCCTAACAATTGACAGACTTTCTCAAAGGCCAAATCCACGCTTACTTTTCCCATACATTCATAGCTTGGACAACTCTTTTGCAAGCACTCACTTGATGCTTCACAGTAAACATCGGGCACAAGTAATTGTGTCATATTTTTTGCTCGATAGAAAGGACCCCATCGTTTTTCTGACTGAGTTTTAATAGGTGAATAAAAAGTTAATACTTTGGTTCCTACTGTATTAGCTATATGAGTCGTACCCGTCGATGGACCTATAAAAAGGGATGCCATTTTGACTTTATGAATAAAATCCCAAAGTCCTTTCTGTCCCCCATCATAAAAATAAATTTCTTTAAGGTCCTCTTTAGATAGATAGTGTTTTAGTTCCTCTATATATTTAAGATCAGATTGAGTGTAGCTAACGAGCACTTTATACTTAGGTTTATACTTTAGTATAATTTTTCTTAAAAGCTCAGAGTAACTTCTTATTGGCCAATTAAGAGTGTGACCTGTCATTCCTGGGTGAACTATAATTGTGTTTTCTTTGTTTATTTCCGAATCTAAATAAATTTTTGGGCCAGGTGAACTTTCTTCAAAGGAAATCCCCAACTCCTCTAAAAGCATGAGATTATAATCTCTTTCATGATATTTAACCTGACTTCTTTTCTGCCGAAGACCTCTGTTGAGAAAAAGGTAGCTAGGCCATTTTGATTTTAAACCGGCCCTTAGCTTTATTCGATTAATAAAAGCATAATAACTCGGTTTGTGAGAGCCTCCGACGTAGATATAGACATCAAATCCAAATGATTTAATTTTTTTTCCAAGTGAAGGGTCATCGATATCCCAAATTTCATCTACATGAGGATTATTATTAAAAAGAGGTTTGGTTAGCTTCTGAGTAACAAAAACCACAGAGGATTTTTCATATTTATTTTTTAAAACCTCGGCCATGGGCAATGTTAATATCGTATCTCCAATAGCATCAGATCTGTTTATGAGTATCCTCATTATATGAAATCAATCCCTTTTTCGGTCGCAGTTTTTTTAACGATCTCTTTAATTAAAGCTAGGACTTGTTCCTGATCTTTATCGCTACTATCTATTTCATGGGCATCTATTGCTTTTTTAAGCGGAGCTGTATCTCGATTGATGTCTTTGTGGTCTCTTTGCTCAATATCCTTTAAAACAACGTCTAAATCAATATTTTGTCCACGTTCATTAAGCTCTAACCACCTTCTTTTTGCTCTAACTTCAGAACTGGCAGATAGAAAAATCTTGCAAAATGCATTAGGAAATACAACTGTTCCAATATCTCTGCCTTCCATAACAACGATTTTCTCGGAGGCAAGTTTTCGTTGGACATCGGTAAGAAAGTCACGAACCATTGTTATTTTAGAAAAGTTAGAGGCAAGTTCACTAACCTGATGACCTCTTATCTTAGCTGTAAAATCAACACCATCAATTTCGATTAGTTTATCTGAGAGGTTTCCCAAATATCTAAGATTAATTTTAGCTAAGAACTTTTTGAGTTCTTCCTCTGGAGGACTAACAGTTGAAAGTGATTCTTCACTAGCTTTAAGAGCAAGGGCCCTATACATAGACCCTGTATCAATATAGAGAAGGTTCAACTCAGCCGCCAATCTTTTCGCAAGAGTTGACTTTCCGCTTCCACTAGGACCATCAATAGCAATGACATTAGAAAATTCCATAATGGTCATCATATTCTTAAATAGACTGAATTTAAAGGATGATGTGGTCAGAAACTCTTAAATTATCATTAGAGGCGACATCTACAGGTATTCCATTAGGAAAGAGCTCATATTTTTTTTGCACCTCAGCTTCGTCTCTAAAACGATAAACAAGGGTATTTTCGTAAGGAGCATTTCGAGTATTTAAAACATCCTTAAAAACTTGACTTAGATCTTTATAGGCCTTTCTTACTTTCACAAGGTATTTATTTTTAACACCAACGCCTTTTTTCTCTTTTAGTCTTTTAAGAACCCAACCTGGACCCATATTATAAGCAACTGTTGCGTAGACATGGTTACCTTTAAACATTTTAAGAAGTTTTTTAAGATAGAACACACCCATTTCTATATTTGTATGAACATTAAGGATGAAGCTAATTCTCTGTCTTCGAGAGCGTGGAAAATCTAGATCCAATATCTCAGCTAGGTACTTACTGGTACCTGGCATAATTTGCATAAGACCTCTTGCTTTGACATGGCTTTTAGCAGTTTCATTGAAGTGACTTTCTGTCCACATGACAGCAAGAACCCAAAAAGGGTCTACTTGATACTTATGCGCCACTTGTAAAGCAATAGGGAGGTATTTTTCTACTCTTGGTTTTAATTTTTTTGGGATGGATCGTAAGATAAAGGCCTGGAAGTCACGTTGACTAAATTCATTGGAGCGCCAAATATCAAAGGATCCAAAGCCGGATTTAACTTTAAAGTCATAATGATGAACGCTGGCCTGATCATACTCTGATGGAAGTGGCCCAAAATAATGTCCATCATCTGGTATTGGACCTATAACTATATCATTATTCATTTCAATTGGAGAAGGCCCAAGGTCTACTGTTCCAATAAAACTAAAGATCAACAGAAGTAATACAAAGACACTGATTATCTCTTTTGATAAGTGAGCTAATCTAGTATCATCGATACTGATTTCTTGGTTAGATATATCAATTTCACGCATAACAGAAATTAGGTACATTGAGTTCTTGCATGTTGTCTACTCTAAAATCTAAAACCGTATAACCTTTTCATTGCTTCGCAGCATTTATTTTGTACTTTTAAAGGGTTAGCCCTTGTGGTTTATTAGACCTAACCAAGGAATAAATATGACAATTGAAGCAAAATATAACCGCTTAAAAGATGAAAAGTCTGCGTACCTTGTTCAGCATAAAGAAAACCCCGTTCATTGGTATCCCTATGGCCCTGAGGCACTAGAAGCATCAAGAATTCAAAATAAACCAATATTTCTATCAATAGGCTATTCCTCATGTCATTGGTGCCATGTTATGGCCCACGAATCATTTGATGATAAAGAGACTGCCGATTTTTTAAACGAACACTTCATTTGTATTAAGGTAGATAAAGAAGAACACCCTGACCTAGACTCTTATTATCAACTTGCCTGTCAATTATTTACAAATAGTGGCGGTTGGCCTTTATCTGCCTTTCTCCTTCCTGATATGCGTCCATTTTTTGTAGGAACTTACTATCCAAAAACTGCGGCGCCCGGTAGGCCTAACTTTATGGAAATTCTTAAGGAGCTTAATCGCGCCTTCAATACAGATGATAAACTTATCCAAGAAAATGCAACAAAAGTGACCGAACAAATTGAACAAGGAGTGGTTCCACAAGAGAAAGTGGAATTTAAAGGTCACTACCCTCCTCCTCAGGCAATTTTAGAAGCTGTTAAAAACTTTAAAGACACTGAGTTTGGTGGCTATGGTTCCCCCCCTAAATTTCCACATTTCTCTTTTTATGATTGGGCCTTAGAGCAAATGCTCGAAGGGATGATTCCTAAAGAGCAGGGTGATCATATCATTTTCTCACTTGAGAAAATGCTTTTCGGAGGAATTTACGATCATGCTCGTGGTGGTATCCATCGTTACAGTGTGGATAAAGAATGGCTTTTACCTCATTTTGAAAAAATGCTTTATGATCAGGCCGGACTTTTAAAGGTCCTAAGTAAGCTAGGGCTTATTTACCAGTCGCCATTAGTATTTGATGCTTTAAATGATACGCTAGACTACCTTGAAAATGAGATGCTTAGTGAAGGAAACTACTTTTTTAGTGCCCAGGACGCTGACAGTGAAGGTATCGAAGGGCTCTATTTCACTTTTACAAAAGAAGAGTTTGAAGACATTCTTAATAAGATTGATGAAAATATAGACAAAGATAAAGTTTTAAATTGGTTTGAGTTAACAGAAGAAGGAAACTTTGAGCGAGGACTTAATATTATCTCGATGAATTATTCTTTAAAAGATGAAATATATGAAAAGGATAACTGGGATCTTATTAGAAAAATAAGAAAAAGCCTCCGACAAGAAAGACAAGAAAGAATTCCACCATTAACAGATAATAAAGGAGTCGCTAGTTGGAACTTTATGGCCTTAACCGCCTTAGTTGATGTCATACAGTACTGTCCAATTGAGTCATTAGTCTTGAAGGCCACAACTCTATTCAATAAAGCTCTCGAAGGTGTCTATACATCTTTTCTAACACCAGCACCTTCAGGAAATGAAGGGAACGAAAGTTTAAGGATAAGACAGTCTACCACCAAACAAGATTCTCTTCCCCTATTTGAAAACTATGTTACCTTTGCGGAGTTACAATTAAGAGTCTATGAAATATGTGCCAACTCAGTTTTTAAAGAAAACTTCATAAAAACTTTAGAGTTTATAAAAAGTGAATTTATAATAGATAAAGAAATTTACACAAGGGCCAAATATGCTCAAGATTATGAGCTTTACCCAAATCAAAGAATAAGTACTTTTGATAACTCTTACCGGTCACCGAAGTCTCTTTTAATAGGTCTTATACGAAGAGCAAAGGTTTTGTTTGCAGACCCTGAGATTGATACAGAGTTAGAAGATGCTAAAGAAGCTAGTATTCATGAAAGCTTAAAAAACCCTATCAGTGCTGGTGAAGCATTACGATCACATACTTATCCAGAGGAAGCTTATAAAACGGTTAAAGTCCCAAAATCATGGCTTATGAATAAAGAGTTTTCAAACTTTATGAAATATTTTCTACCCAGGTTTGTGTTTGATTATAGTGAAGAAGAAAATAGCCAGCAGTGGCAAATTTGTAATTCGCAAAACTGTGAACTTATGGGAGAAGGACTTAAAGATTTCATTGAAACGCTTACTAAAAACCAAGAGACTCATTGAAGTTTATAAGTAATCTAAATATTGCTATATGTGGAGTGCCCTATTTTCAGTGGCCGCTAAACAGGCCTCTTTAAAAGCTTCAGTATAAGTCGGGTGAGCGTGACATATCCTACTTATATCTTCAGCACTTGCTCTAAACTCCATTGCAACAACAGCTTCAGCAATCATATCAGCGGCCCTTGGGCCTATCATATGGACACCTAGGATTTCATCAGTATTTTTATCTGCAAGAACTTTTATAAACCCTTCTGATTCATTACTCGCTCTCGCTCGCCCACTGGCCTTAAATGGAAAGCTTCCGGACTTATAAGCAACTCCCTTATCCTTCAGTTGTTGTTCAGTCGCACCTACGCTAGCAACCTCTGGGTGTGTGTAGACAACACCAGGAATTAGATTGTAATTCATATGTGGTTTTTGCCCAACCAAAAGCTCCGCTACAAAAACACCTTCTTCTTCGGCCTTATGAGCAAGCATCGCCCCTCCGATAACATCACCAATTGCGTAAATATTAGGTACTGAGGTTTGTAGATGATCATTAACTTCTATAAACCCTCTTTCACTAACTTTTACTCCGGCCTTATCAAGGCCTAAATTATCTGTGTAGGGTTTTCTACCGACAGAAACCAAGCAAAAATCAGACTCTAATTCTATATCTTTAGTTTGGTCATTAGATTTTGCCATGACCTTAACCTTATTACCGTCTCTAATGACATTTTGAACCGCGTGATCTGTGTAGATCTCCATTCCTTCTTTTTTAAAAACCTTCTGAAGGGTTTTGCCTAAA
>JAURDE010000105.1 GCA_030828105.1 Bdellovibrionota bacterium
CCCATCTAAAAATTACAGTATAACAAGAGAAGCGAGTAAACGACAGCGTTTTTGGCTTGGACCTTTACCTGTTTCAGTAGGTGGAGCTGTTGGTGGAAAAGTTGGCTTTGGTCTTAACCTTTTCTCTCCAGACTTTCACTCAATTAAAGGCACCGCAAACCCATACATAGATAGCTATGGTGAAGCAGATGCGGCCATTGATGTCTGGCTAGCAAGGGCCGGTATTGAAGGACAACTAAGAATCGTAAAAGATTCACTCCCTTCAGAGGTAACACTTGGATATAATCCAACTCAGAAAAACCTTAATTTCAAACTTAAAGTTAAAAATGAATTAAGGGCCCTAGATGGAAAAATTAGTGTATATGCTAAAGTCAGAAAGCTTTTCGGCGGTTGGAGAAAATGGTCTAAGACTATCCTTAGCTGGACTGGGTTTTCTAAAACATGGACACTTATCGACAAAAACCTTACTGTTAATATCTAATTTAACTTAGAGACGGGCCCTTCTCAGGGCCCTTTTTTTTTATGAAAAAACTACTCATTTTTCTTTTTTCTCTATCAGTAATACTTTTAACTTGGTTTTTATTTAATTTCGACCAAAGTGACTTCGAAAGAAAACCGCCCTTTGAGTTTAAATATACTTATTCAAAAGGTGAAGTTAGAACCTATGACCTAGAAGAAGAATTAAATATAGAATTTAAAACACAGAACGATGAAAAAAGCCTGCAAAATATCCAGCTTAAAGGTCAATACGTTGAAAAGATTTATGAAGTAGCTAAAAGTCACATCCTTCTTGGGGCAAAGCTAGAAAATGTTAAGTTTAACACTAATTTTGATATTAAAAATGACCCTCGTTACAATAACTTAATAAATAACCTTGGCAAAGAGATCTTTATAGAAATGAGTCCCTCACGAAAGGTCAAACAATTTTACTTTTTAAATGAAGAGAACATTGAAGCATCAAACTTTATTAAAAATGTATTCCTTTCAACTCAGCTCATATTAGAAAAAACAGACAACGAAACATCTTATACAAAGCAAAGCTTTGAAGTAAACATGAGTGGTCGTTATGAATCCCACTATAGAATAAAAGATATTAGTAACAAAAATTTTAAAATTGAGAAGACCTTTATACGCTATGGTATTGATGAAGATGGTAATTTAGATGACTCCGCTGACATGGACATTCTTCCAGGGTCAATGGCCAGTTACCTAATTAATAGAAAAAAAGGAATTATTGAAAATGTAGAATATTTAGAAAAAAGTCTCATTGAATCATTTGGGATGAAGATAAATAATACACTTCAAATTTTTCTTGAGCTAAACTCCATTTCTAAAGATTTAGGACTAAAAATGACATTGGCCAAACTCAATTCCGATGTCTATTTTAAATCTGGTATCCAAGGTGGAAAGACATCTCCTAAAAAGGAATTGGACCTCCTTAAGAAAAAAACAAAAGGGTACAAGGTAGATGATGTCTTAAAAGAGTTAAGGAGCTTAAACTTCCAACAAAATGGCGCCAAGGCCTATGAGTTTTTTAGAATTTTAAGTGCTCTGTTAAAAATTTACCCTGATGAAGTTGAAAATGTTCTCAAAGAAATAGATAACCTCGATCCAAAAGATGAAAACTACAATGATTTTGTCTCCATTGCATTTGGGGCAATATCATCAATGGAGGCCCAAGATGCTCAAGGGCCTTTAATTGAATATATACAAAATAATATTCAAAACATTCCTTTAATGGAACAGGCCTTTGCCGCATTTGGTGACTTAAATTCCCCAAACCAGACAGGCAAAAGCTTTCTTACAGAGTTATTAGAAAAACCTATTAGTCCTGAAATAGAAAGTTTGGCCTCTCTATCCTTAGGTAGCCTTGGTCACCAGGCAAAAGCTGATGAAAATAAAAAGCTTCAAGAGCAAACGGCCCTATACCTTATAGAACGATTGGGTAAAAATAAATCCATCATGACCACACTCTCTTCACTGGGTAATTTAGGAAGTGAAATTGTCATTAAAGAAATTGAACCTTATTTAACATCTAGCGATAGCACTATTAGAATGGGTGCAGTAGGAACACTAGATAATGTAGATGTTAAGTATAGTAGGGAAATTATAAAAAATGTTTTTAAAAATGAAAAAGCTTACGATGTTCGAAGTAGTGCATATGATGTAGTAGGACGATGGCCTCCTAGTCTCTCTAAATTAAATATGGCGAAGAGTTTGTATGAAAAAGAAACTGACAAAAGGCTAAAGATTAGGGCCTTAAATGTCGTTGCGCAAAATTCAAAATACTTTAAAAAAGAGGTTAAAGAGATACTTAGCAAAGTTAAAAATGATGCAAATGAGCAGGAAGTAAAAGATGCTGCTATCGATCTAATGCTAAGCTTTTAATTTTTTCCCTTTCTCTCTTTGACAAATCCTCCTCAAAGGTCTTCAATTCTCATTAGAATAAAGGAGACCTTATGAACTCAAAAGAATATATAAATAACGCTACTCGAACAGAATCTACCGATTTTAAGGCCATGGACAAAAGACTTGAAGATGATGGCCTAAAGAGGCTTCTTCACGCTGGTATAGGTATTTCAACTGAAGCAGGGGAACTCCTTGATGCTTTAAAAAAGCATATTTTTTATGGAAAAGAGTTGGATCGAGTCAACATGGCCGAAGAGGTCGGTGACCTTTTTTGGTATATTGCCATAATTGCTGATGAACTCGGTTTTGAATTCGAATCTGTTATGGAAAAAAATATCGAAAAACTAAAAGCAAGATATGGAGAAAAGTTCTCTCAAGAAAAAGCAAACTTAAGAGACCTTGCTCAGGAAAGAAGTATTCTCGAAACTCAAGAAATGAGTAAACCTCAATAAGATGAAAAAGACCTTTCTTTTCATTATGGCCCTATTTATTTTAGGGTTTCTTTTCTATTTCCCCGAAAAGAAAGATTCCAACTCAATCTTTAGAAGGCCTCTTCTTTCTCCTATTGAATATGTGAAACCAATAGAAGACTCCATTAAACATAAGGCTTCATCATATAGGCGACACAAAGAAGTAACAAACAATTTAAATGAGCATCAAAGGTTAAAAATAGTCGAAGAGATTTTTGCTATCTCAAGTCTGGATATAAACTTAAATTCACTAAACTATATAATCGAAGAAAAGCTTACCCATTTTTTAAAATTCGAATTTCTCGGCAATGACGAAGTATCAAAATTAACTCAGAAGCTAAAAGACAAGTTCAACTCAAACAGCATAAAAGAATCTATAACAAAAGAGTTCCTTAGTAGTCTTAGTAGTGAACAGCTTCAGAAAATTAGTAAGGCCTTCAATTCACCTCTTTTTAAAAAGATTAACAAAGAAAAACTAAGTGACTATGTATTTCTTATGAATGAAAATGAATGGTCTGATACCCTTAAAACTTTCCCACTAAAACAAAAACGAAGAATTATCCTTTCACAGTTAGATAAAGTCACAAAAAGCTCTCTTGTCTCTACAAACTTAATGATCTCTATATATAAAGACATACTTCTTCAAATGGGAAAGTCCATTCTCCCACAGGTTACGGAAGAGTTAGACTTATCAAATTTTGATGCCATAAAAAGTGCTTTACTCAAAGAGGCCCATGAGAACATAATTGAGAGTTTTCATATTTTATTTAAAGAAGTAAGCGACGAGGAACTTACCCAATACCTAACTATAGTAAGTTCCAATCCATTTAAACAACTTCCGGCCTTATACCTCAAAGGTATTGACAATTATCTCAAACAACAGAGTCAAAATTAAACTGAGTGTTGTTTTCAGTTACTTTCTGTCACTTTTAAATTATTAAAATTCAGCTATTTATCTTTGGCCTTAATCTTGCTGCTTAACTAATTAGGCTGGTAATTCTTTATGGAAGAGAGAGAAGCCAGAAAATTGTTCAACCACTATCAAGGAAGATTTATGGTCAGAATTTTTGCCGTTCTTTTCATGTTATCTGTTTCTGCTCCACTTTGGTCCGCCCCACAAAAAAGATTTATTATAAAATACAAAAAGGGAGTACTTAAAACAAACTCTTCAAAATCAAAGAATGTTTTTATTAAAAGCTTAAAAGAAGAGTCAATTGAAGAATTAAAAAAGAATCCATCTATAGAATATATCGAAGAGGATACAATCCTAAGGGCCTATCGTACTCCCGGAGATACTGAGGGCGTTATTGATAAGTACTATTCTAAGCAATGGCACTATCGTACAGCACCAGGTGGTGCGAACCTTGAAGCAGCATGGGATATTACAATTGGTAGTAGTGACGTTGTTATAGCCGTCTTAGATACAGGAATTTTATATCATGTAGATCTCGAAACAAGAATTCTTCCCGGACAAGATATGATTAGTGATACATTCATTGCTAATGATGGTGATGGCCGTGATAGCGATGCTACCGACCCAGGTGACTTTGTAACGGAATCAGATCGCTGTGGTTTTACCTCTCAAAGTAGTTGGCATGGTACACATGTAGCGGGAACAATTGGAGCAAATACCGGTAACGAAATTGGAGTTGCCGGTGTTATGTGGCGTTCAAAAATCCTGCCTATACGAGTCTTAGGTAAATGTGGGGGATACACCTCTGATATCGCAGATGGTATTAGGTGGGCCGCAGGAATCGAAGTAGATGGTCTTCCCATTAACCCATATCCGGCCAAAATTATTAACCTCAGCCTTGGAGGAAGAGGTGAATGCGGACGCTATATACAAGATGCCATTGATTCGGCGACAGAAAAAGGTTCACTCATTGTCGTTGCTGCTGGAAATAGTAACCAAAATTTAGATGAAGTTAGTTACTCTCCAGCAAGCTGTAAGAACGTAATAACAGTTGGAGCGGTCAATTACGATGGTGATAGGGCCCAATATTCCAACTATGGTCAAAGAATAGATATCATGGCACCAGGAGGAGAAAATGATTACCGAGTTCTTTCCACCTCAAATACTGGAACTACAACTTCAGGAGATGATGCCTACGTTTTTCAAATGGGTACATCCATGGCAAGTCCTCATGTTGCTGGGGTGGCCGGTTTGGTTGCTGCTTTTGATAAAACACTATCCCCCTTACAAATAAAGGAAGCGATTTTAAAAAATTCTAGAAACTTTGATACAAAATCAAATTGTCATGAATCGAATAGGTGTGGAAATGGGCTTCTCGATGCTTATAAAGCACTCTCGTCACTTCAATTAAATATTCCACCTGAAGTAGATCCTATTGAACCAGAGCCTGAGACTCCCCCATCTGATGATGGTCATTGTGGCGAAACAACAGAGAAAACTCAATCATCCTCATTTTTCCTAAGTTTTGTTTTAGGAATAGTAGGGACTTGCTTAAAAAAGCGATAATATAAGGACCTTCGGGTCCTTTTATTATAAGTGTTCCTCAATAAGCTTTCCAAAACCAAGTTTGATTTTATAACCACCTTTTGGTTTTCGAAAATAAAGCATTTCATCGTAGGTTATCTTTTTTGCGTAATCCAAGTCTTTATTCAACCAACCATTAAGCTCACTCGTTAGCTCTTCACTTTCAATAATGACCAGAGACTCCGAGTTCTTCTTACTTGAGTTATCTAAATTATGTGAACCTACAACGCTTATCTTTCCATCTACCGTCATAACCTTAGCATGATAACGTCCCATTACTTGTTTTTCTCCTTCTTTTTGCCCATACCATTCATAGATATTAACCTGTGAAGGATCCCAAAAAAGATCAGATTCTAACCAAGGATGATTAGCGTAAGCGAGATCAATATAATAATAACGTCCTACTATTGTTATAAGTTCTATTTCTTCGTTTGTTTTTTCACTATTGGTTAGAATTGTAATTTTAACTCCTCTATGAGCTGCATTTCGAAGAGCATTCTTTACCGGCTCATCTACAAGGACAAACTGATTAGCAATGAATATTTCTTTTTCTGCGGAATTAATTAAGTCTAAATAAGCCTCTACAATATAATCTTCTGACTCTTCAGGTCTGTTGTTAATAAACCTTGCTCCTTCTACCTTTAAATATTCCGGGTTTAAATTAACCTCAAAGTTTGGTGTTTGACCTTTTAAGAGTTCGCGAAGATTTTTCTCTAAAAGAGCACTCACTTCAACATCTGGAGCATGACGATCAATTTTATAGCTTTTGGTATGCGCCACTTTAAAACTATAATATTTATCTTTTTCTTTAATCGGGTCATATGGATTTAAACACTTATTATCATATTTAAAAGTTTTATATCTAAGACCTCTTTCTGCATAGTTTCTAAGAAAGACATCCTCCATTTCCTTCATGATTTCACCTTTTACAATCAAATCAAAATCTCGCCAACTCGTTGGGTGTTGACCTGCCATTCGATAATAATTGTGTGAAACATTTGCACCACCAACTATTGCTTTTGAAGATTCTATTGTGCCTAAATGGGCCGAATCTAAGAGAAGTATCTTTTCATGATTTCTTCTAAACAGTTTTCCAAGATCAAAACCTCTTAATTCATTTCTTACTGTTTTACCACCACAGCTATAACCAAATACTCTAATACCTGCGGCCATCATATTTTCATACATAGCAAAATTATTTTCCTTTTCAACTTTTGAAAATGTTTTAATTTGATTGGCCAAACCATCAACTAAAACCTTAACGTCCAGGCCTTGTTGGCGCTTCTCGATAAGCAATGAACCCAAATACTGACCTACAGTATCTGCCCGAAAATCAAGGCTTTGATGATAAATACTTTCTTTGGCCTCTTTTATCGCTTTAATTCTTTGATATAAACTCGCCTCACCCTCCATTATTCCAAAGAGGATATTTTCGTCTGTGTAAACATCACCACTTGTCTCACCATCACTGACTGGAATTCTTCCAATAAAGGATGGCACTCCCTCTTCAGGTATAGGACGGTTGGCCTTGTGATATTTTTTAACTGTGTATTTAGAACATAGCTTATGAAGTTTTTTAAATTTTTTATAATCTTGATTTCTATCATTTTGGTCTTTATAGTACAGGTGTCCTCGTCTAAAGGTTTTTGACTTTAGTCCAAAGTAAATAGGATAAGCATTTTTTTTCTTAATAACTCCTCGCAGAGGTCGAAGTTTTGATAAGTTATAAATATCTCGTTGTATAAGTCCCCTATCGATATATGTTTTTAATTCAACTTCACAGCCCTCAATTTTTACTTGTTGCTCTAGATCTAAAAAGAAGTTTTCTGTATCAACACTGTGTAGATGAACCTTAGAAAGGCTCTCTTCTAGCTTATTAATTTCGGTCAAGTATTTATCTAAATTATTAGAAAAGGCAGGATAACAAAATACGAAGATAAGAAGTATCTTCAAAGAGATGGCCATATTTCCTCCTATAGCAGCATTCATATGACTTATCGCTAAGAAAGAAATTTACTTAAAAAAAGATGTACTTCACTAACTTGATGGCTCGGCTATTTTAGTTTTTTTATCCGTTTATGAGTAAGAATACCCCACTGTTTTCCATTGTTACTTATAGAAAAACCGAGTGATAATCTTTCTTTTGAAAATAAAAAGGGGGCCAATCGCCCAGCTATTCCCTCATTTGAATCTGGAGTAACCTCAATGATATTTACCCCTTGTTTTAATATTTCATTTTTATTACTAATAACCATTTTTAAATAGTTACGCTTTGTTCGTAACGGGATATCTCTATCTATTTTTATATACATATACTTAGGTTTTATCTTTAATTTAAAAACAATATAGACTTTATCTTTACCTTTTCTTCCTACCCTTAGGTTTTCAAAAATGGCCAACTCATCAATATAATCTCGACTTCCATCATAATCAAAATTAATTTCTGTATTCAATTCATCATCAATGGGGTCCTTAGGCATAAAATTCTTGTCAAAAATATTAACATTCCCAAAAGTATCATCATTTACCGCGCTCATATAAACTAAAAATGGTTCTCTGAGGTACTTCATTACCTCTACTATAATACGCATCCTCTCATATCCATGAAATGCCGTTTGAAATAGCTTTCTAAACCTTTTTGTTAACGCTTTATTATTTTCTTCATGTTTTAATTCTTTCCACTGCTCTAAGAAGGCCTTAGCGGATACTAGACGAGTTCCATGCCGAAGAACCTCGCCACTAAAGACGAATACTGGTAATGAAAAAAAGGTTTGAAATACATTCCTAAAACCATCTTTAATACGTTCTTTTTTACTACTCCATCTCCCCTTTTTTACTCCATAAGCGGTCTCCAAAATAGGCCACATTTCCTCTTCTGGAAAGTTAATGAATTTATCAACTTGGTGCCTATTAAAACCCAGTCGAATTGAAAATTGAGAAGACCTATAATTGATCTTACCTTTAACTTTCTTACATAATTCCTTTAACTCATTGTCTCGTAAGTCTTCATTACTGGACCTACTATCAACAAAACCTCCATTGATTATATCTGATGCTCTTCTTGCAATTGCTCTTCTGGTTCGTCTCTCAAAGCGTCTATATTTTGCACATTTACTTCTGGGTGAGAAAAGAGGAAAATCAGGTATCGTAAAAGCATCGCCCATTAATTTTTTAATATTATTCATATAGAGAGCAAGCTCAGACCCAACTGTCCTTGAATCACTCCATGAACCATTTATTCTTAAGGTTAAAAGATCATCACCATTTGTATTGTCTGGATCATCCAATGTAACCGTAAAGCTTTGAGAGTGGCTTTCACTCATAACCCAGCCACCATAGTTTTTACTAACATAGTTATATGCTTTAAAAATTCTTCTTTCACCTGAGGGCAGTATTATTTCTGCTTCGGAAAATTTGGAGAAAAATGTCCTCGTAGAATTAAATAACAAGGAGACTGATATATTATGATTAAAGGTGAAGCTATCTGATGTTTCAACTTTATTAAATACCTTTTCGACCCCTTCACCTTTAAGAGATAACTCTTGGGCCATTTTTAATCTTCCTGTTACCGCCTTAAGATAAGCCTCAACAGCATCTGGATCATCTAAATCAAACCTATAACCAACATCAAATTTTTTTTCCCACCCTTTTGAAACTGAGATACTAAAAGGTACGACCGATAAATCAAGAAAACCTTCTATGACAGCAATACCGGACAAAGGTTTAAATGAGCCAGAGCCGGCCCTAATATTACCATTCAATCCGGCCCCTCTTAACTTAGAAACTTTCACAAGAACTTTATTTTCCGATTCTTTCAAAACTGAAACTCGAAAGTTTCCTTTAATATATGAAGTAATGGAAGCGTTGATATTCAAAGGGTTAAAGGAGTTTCCTATGTAAATAGGGTCTACTGGGGCCAAACCAAAGCCAACTCCAACGCCAAATTGTAAATACCCAGAAAGGTCGTAGCTCGATATTTCATCTACATCCATTCTCCTTGCTGCTCTTTCCGTCAAAGGCAATCTAAATGGATTCTCTAGCATATTCCAAATTCTAGAGTACCTTGCACGCATTTCTGCATCATGAGTAAAATGTCTACTGTTCGGAGAAGTCTTATCAATAGTACTTATGTCTTCGTTAATATCCTTTGTATTTATAAGCTTTGGAAATCCTCTAATTTGAGTTAAGATCTCCTTTCCCTCTCTATTTAATTCATCAATCGAGGTCATTAGTTCAATATCCGTTGGTTGAACTTTTCTTATATTGATAAACTGGGTATTTAACTGAATACCTAAATTTAGCGATACGTTGGGATTACTGAAAACGGTAAAGTTTAAAGGACTACTTATTGGGATACCAAAATAATCAATGACAGTATAGCTTTCCTGGGCA
>JAURDE010000047.1 GCA_030828105.1 Bdellovibrionota bacterium
AGATGGGTGTTACTAAGGGAGTTATGACCCTCGTCGATGACGAAAAGCAGAGAGAATTACTCGGTAAACTTGATGTTTTTAAGGCCAATAAATGCTGTGGCGGTTCAGCGGCCAATACTATTATCGCAGTTTCTCAATTAGGTGGAGATACCTTTTATTCTTGTAAAGTCGCTTCAGATGATGTCGGTGAGTTTTATTATGAAGATTTAATGTCAGAAGGAGTCCACACTAATTTAGGAGATAGCAGACCAGATGGTGTCACAGGAAAATGTCTCGTTATGGTAACTCCTGATGCAGAAAGAACGATGAACACTTTTCTTGGCATAACTGCCTCTATGGGTACAAGTGAACTATGTGAGGAAGAAATTAAAAATTCTGAATATGTTTATTTAGAAGGATATCTTGTTACTTCTCCTACCGGTAAAAGTGCTGCCATTAAAGCAAGAGAAATAGCTCAGGCAAATGATGTTAAAGTGGCCTTTACCTTTAGTGACCCCGGTATTGTTAACTTCTTTAAAGAAGGACTTATAGATATAATGGGGGATAAAAAAATTGATCTGGTCTTCTGTAATGAAGAGGAAGCAAAAGAATTTTGTGCTCAAACAGATGTCAACGAGGCCATTAAGACCCTTTCAACCTATGCTCATACTGTCGTTATTACGAGAGGGGAAAAAGGAGCAATGGTTTACACAAATCAAGAAGTTATGGAAGTACCTACTAGAAAAGTTAAGCCTGTTGATTCAAATGGTGCCGGAGATTTGTTTGCAGGCTCATTTCTTTATGCTATTACCCATGGCAGAAACTTAGAAGAAGCTGCTAGACTTGCCTGCGCTGCGTCCTCTAAGCTAGTTACCCAATTTGGGGCAAGACTCAAAAAAGAAGAATTATTGGAGATAAAAACCCAGGAGCTAAATTAAATATGGAAGCATCATCCATCAAACACCTATTAAATGGGCCTGAAGAGTTAATTAATAAAACTGTCTTCTTTAGAGGCTGGGTTCGCTCGGTAAGGAAGTCTAAAGCATTTAGCTTTATTGTTGTGAATGATGGATCATCTCAGGGAAATATGCAAATAATAGCCGACTCTTCTATGGAGGGCTATGAGCAAGCTTCTACTATGCTTACTGGGGCCTGTGTTGAAGTCGAGGGACTTTTAGTTTCCTCAGAAGGAAAAGGGCAGAAGGTAGAAATACAGGCGCAGAAAATTAATATCGTTTGCGGTGTTGATGAAGAGTACCCCTTACAGAAGAAGGCCACTTCGATGGAGTTTCTTCGTGAAATAGCTCACCTAAGATCTAGAACCCAAACCTTTGGTGCTGTTTGGAGGATTAGACATCATATGGCCATGGCCACTCATAAGTTTTTTGATGAAAGAGGTTTCTTTCATATTCATACGCCTATCATTACGGCACTAGATTGTGAGGGGGCCGGAGAGATGTTTAGAGTCTCAACCTTTGATTTTAACGATATTCCCAAAGGTGAAAATGGAGAAACAGACTTTACTCAAGATTATTTTGGATCAGATACAACACTTACGGTATCAGGTCAGCTTCAAGCTGAATCGATGGCCATTGGATTAGGGAAGGTCTATACTTTTGGCCCAACTTTTAGAAGTGAAAACTCTCATACAACGAGACATTTGGCCGAGTTTTGGATGGTTGAACCAGAGGTTGCTTTTTATGACCTTGATGATGTTGCAAATTTAGCTGTCGACTATGTTAAATATTTGATCAGTTATGTGTTTGAGAAGTGTGAAGATGAATTAAATTTTCTAAATTTTAGACCACGAATAAAAGGTGGAAAGCTTGGAGATGCTCCAAATGGTAAAGAAAATCATTTAGATACTCTTAAAGGAGTACTAGAAGCACCAGTAACTAAGATTACTTACACGGAGGCCATTGATATTCTTAAAAACTCAGGTGAAAACTTCGACTTTAAACCTGAGTGGGGAATTGATGTACAAACAGAACATGAGAGGTATTTGGCCGAAACTCATTTTAATGGCCCTGTCATCGTTACAGACTACCCAAAGGATATAAAGGCCTTCTATATGAAACAAAACTCCGACGGAAAAACCGTTCGGGCCATGGACTTACTTGTTCCTGGGATTGGTGAAATCATAGGTGGCTCTCAAAGAGAAGATGATCTAGAAAAACTCAATAAAGTGATCCTTGAAAAAGGCATGAATGATGAAGATCTTTGGTGGTATAAAGAACTCAGAAAGTGGGGGTCCTGTCCTCATAGTGGTTTTGGTTTAGGGTTTGAACGTGCGGTTCAATATATTACAGGTATGGGCAATATTAGGGATGTTATCCCTTTCCCACGTACTCCAAAAAGTGCTCAATTTTAGGGCCAATGTCGTCTAAATGATCAGTCTCTGTCTAAAGTTTATACAATAGACTTACGAGTAACTATTTAAATTTATAAGGTTTTTGTTGGCAACCCCTTTGCATCTCTAAGAGGCAATTACATTTGGGGGAAGAATGAGAACCATTCACATTTTATTATTAACACTTTTGCTGTGGACTAATTCGGTCGCAGGAAAAAACCTACAAAAAGAGCCGTTAGACTTTATCAGGTTTAAAAGTTGGGGTGTCGATCAATCAGTATCTTCATCGATTAACTTAGAGCCTGTTCTTAAAAGGCTTAGAAATAAGAAAAATATTATTGTTGGTGTTGTTGATACTGGTATCGATTCTAAGCATCCTTATTTGAAAGATAGTGTTTTAGGTAAATATGACTTTTCCGGAGATAAAGGGGCCATTAATGGAGAGGATGGACATGGACATGGAACTCATGTTTCGGGGATCGTTAAAAGCGTTTATCCGGGAGTAAAGATTATTGCCTATAAATATTATAATCCACGCCACTCTGGAGTTGAGTCTCTTGATGCTACCCTTGCGGCCTTAGAAAAGGCCATCGATATGAATGTTGATATCATTAACTATTCTGGTGGTGGGCCAGAATCTAGTTTAAAAGAGCTACGTATACTTAAAAAAGCAGAGAAAAAAGGAATACTGGTTGTCTGTGCCGCTGGAAATGAATCAAGCAATATAGATGAGAAAGAAAATGCGTTTTATCCGGCAAGTTACGGATTAAGTAATATCATATCTGTTACGGCCCACAATCAAGAGCTTCAAATATTAGGTTCTTCTAATTACGGTAGGGGCTCAGTAGATATTTCTGCACCTGGATACAGGATTAGAGGTCCTTTACCAAATAATAGGAGTGGTTATTTAACGGGAACAAGCCAGGCAACGGCCTTTGTTTCTGGTGTTGCGGCCATGTTAATGGCAAATTTCCCACACCTAAACCCAATGCAGGTAAAACAGATTATCTTGAATTCTGCTCGAAAGGAAACAAGCTTTGCAGTCTTTAACTCGACTTCAGGCCGTCTTGATGCGACCAGGGCCTATGAAATGGCCGAGCGAGGAGGCAGAGGACTTGCATTTACTAAAAATAAAAAAATGATACAAAAGTAGTTCAAACTTCGAGAGAGAGGGAGTTTATTCTACTTAAAAACAAAAGAGGACATCCCCCTGTCCTCTTTTGTTATTCTATAAAAGGATCTTGGTTTTGTTCCTGTGGCAAAGTTTCCACATCTCTAAGTTTACGAATGATGGCCCTAGAACGCGTTTTAGATTGGCCAATGACATTTTGGGCCTCAGAAAGCTTCCTTTCAACCTTATCTAAAATATCACCAAATTTGCCAAATTCGGTTTTAGTTGCTGAAAGAATCTTCCAAACCTCACTGCTTCTGCGCTCTAATGCAAGGGTCTTAAAGCCCATTTGAAGGCTGTTGAGGAAGGCAGAAAGAGTTGTTGGGCCGGCAACGCATATCTTGAGGTCATTTTGGAGGGTATTAAATAATTCGGTGTTATTAATCACTTCTGCATAAATACCCTCAATAGGGAGAAACATAATAGCAAACTCGGTTGTTGCGGGGGGGTCGATATATTTCTCTGATATATCTTTGGCGAAGAGCTTGATCGCCCGATAGAGTTGATTTTCAAATTTTTTGATATCGTCTTTATTAGAGCTATGACGAGCATTAAGTAGCTGTTCATAACTTGTTGTAGGGAACTTAGAGTCTATTGGTAATAAGACATATCCATCACCAATTTTTTGAGGGATCTTGATTGCAAATTCAACGCGTGCATTGCTATTAATTTTTGTCTCTGCATTTCGAATGAATTGCTCTTCGGCCAATATTTGTTCAAGGATGTTTTGAAGCTGATATTCTCCTAGTGTTCCTTTTGTTTTGACATTAGTAAGGACTTTTTTGAGGTCACCCACACCGTCAGCGAGAGTTTTCATTTCTCCTAGGCCTTTGTGAACAAGCTCTAAGCGCTCAGAGACATGCTTAAAAGATTCTGCCAATTTTTTCTCCAAATGGGTATGGAGTTTATCATCAACAGTGGCCCTTATCTTTTCTAGGTGTGTTTCATTTTCAGTTCTGACTTTCTCAAGATTCTCAATGAGTATTTTCCGGTTGACCCTTTCTTGTTCACTCATGAGGGCCTTAAGATGATCAAAAGCATTTTGTTGAGCAACCCCAAAATCATTCAGTCGTACAAGTAAGGACTCGCTCAAATCTTTATTTGACCTTGTCATTTCTTCTTTCATTTGAAAAAGGGTTTGTGACAACTCTAGACGGTTTTGTTTAAACTCTTCGGAGAAAGATTTTAATAAGTTTTGATGGGTGATTTTGTTAATAACAAAAATGATAATGGCCAATATGCACGAAAGAATCATCATTTGAGTTAAGTCCATGCTCTACCTTTTTTGTTTTTTCTTATTTCTGTTTCTTCGACGATGATGACCTTTTTGGGCCTTGTGGCCTGTTTTATTATTTTCAACATCTTGATGAGGCTTATTCTCTTTTTTGAAGGAATCAAGGGCCTCAACATTGGCCTTTTGAGTTTCTAGAAAAGCGTTGTCTGATTTTTCTTCCTTTTCTACTTCATTTTTACCGATAACTTTATCCGTTTCGTTAACGATATGGTCTAGTCTATTTGGAAAGCTCCACTCCTTAGGTGGTGCAGAATTTTTGCTATCAAATTGGTTACAGGCATACCTTCTAAAGGTCCCTTTATCTGTAAGCATTTCAAATTCTTCTTTAATGACATGCAAGCGAGTTATTTTGCCGATATCTCCATTGGCGGCCTTTATAAACTTACCTTCTTGGGGAAGTTTAGATCTTTTTTGAGAGTAGACTTCATCTTCATATCGGATACAACACTTAAGTTGTCCACAAACACCATTTATTTTATTGGGTATAAGGGCCAGGTTTTGATTCTTTGCCATTTTAATACTAACCGAGCCGTAGCTACTAAGAAAGCTTGAGCAGCATGTTTGAAGACCACAGGGGCCCACGGCGCCTACAGCTGCAGCACGATCTCTAAGAGATATTTGTCTTAACTCAATTCTCTTCTTTAAATTTTGAACAAGCTCTTTTACAAGTTGTCTAAAATCAACTCTTTCAGGTGCGGTAAAATAGAATACTGCTTTTTTGCCAAAATTTATAAACTCCACATGAGTTAAAATCATCTCTAGGTTGTATTTTTCAATAAGGTCCAAGCATAACCTCTCCGCAGACCTTTCTTTTTCTGCCAAACCTTTTTGTTCAATGAGGTCTTCTTCTGATGCTGCCTTAGAGATTGTTTTAAGTGGCAACATCTTTTCTTCAAAGGGGAGTTGATAAGGAAAGGAGTTGATATATCCTACGGTCATACCGCGGTCACTCATGGCCATAACTTTTTGACCATAGTTAAACCTTCTCTTACCAAGATGAAAGGGATGAGATTTTGCATTACCTGGAAACCGTACTCTTACAAATGTAATGGGGTCTCCTGGTTTGTAGTGACTTTTTGAAGAAGAACTGTTTTCTTCTTCATATTCTTTATCTATTTCTTGTTCTTGGACTTGCTGCATAATATATTCCGTTTTTGTATCCCTATATTCTTGATTTTTGAAGGATATGGCAAGTCAGGACCTTAGAGCATTTAGTAGTTGGTAAAAGCGCTCCCTGGCCGGGTTGTTATAGGTCTTTGATTCGATAAAGTGTTGTATTTCCTTGAGAATATGAGTTTTATGGAGATAGTCTTTTTTTGAATCTCTTTCAATGTCGAGTAAATGTTCAAAAAAATCTTGTTCAGAGAGCTTTCCATTTTTTATTTCTTCTAGAATGTCATACTCACCATTGCGATCTTTGAGAAATGACTTGAGGGTATTGTCTATATGGGTTTTTCTTTGTTGAGAGACTATTGAGATGTCTATATTCTCATAGAGAGCTACTCTTGAGTATTCAGAGCTACGAGGCACGTTTAAAATGATTGCCCTACTATTAATTGTGGGAAGAAGCTCGGATTTTGTGTTATGCATAAAAAGATAAAGAGTCTTTTTATTATCCTCAAGGTCCTTCAACAGCTTATTCATAATAGAGTCCGTGAGAAGGTGCACTTTAGAAATAACCACAATCTTTAGTTCAAGTTCCAAGGGGGAGTGCTCTTTAAAGGATATATATTCTTTAAAATTATTTTGTGCTTTGGACCAATAATATTGTTTTTCAGCGGTATCTATCCAAAGAACATCTGGGTGGCCTAAACGTATAAGGTCTTTTGCTTTTTCTTCAGTTACGTTTAGGCTTGTTATAAAACAATGTTGGATAAAGCTTTGGACAAAAGAATGCAGGTGGCCTTCACCTTCGTGTCCTTTAAGAATGATGAAGTGAGGGAGCGTATTATTTTTCCATTTTTTAACTAATGTTTTTAGTAAGGGTTCCATGGTTCTAGTTTTCCAAAAGATTCATAAGCTCTTTTAGAATGGACTCATAGACTTCGTCACTATTTTTCTCTGCGTCTATTAATTTGATTCTTTTGGGGAAAAGTTTGTAGGAATTTTCATAACCCTCTACAAGGCTTTTATAAAAGTCTAATCCTTGTGATTCAAAATAATCTTTAGGGGCATTCCGCATCTTTTGTCTTTCTTGAGAGGTTTCAATTGAAATTTTTAAGTAAAAAGTTAAGTGGGGAACTAGATTTAATGGAAAGCAATTATGCATATCTAAAATAGTTTTTAGCCCTAATTTTCTTGCTGTACCTTGATAGGCGAGGGTTGAGTCTATATATCTGTCACATATAATAACAGTATTAGGGATTGAGAGTTCCCTTAGAGTAACTTCTTCAAGCAGTTGGGCCCTAGAAGCGGCAAAAAGGTGTGCTTCGGCAACAGGGTGAAGAGCAGTCTTGGTATTTAGGATAGCGCTACGGAGTTTCTCCCCAAAAGGAGTGCCTCCTGGTTCTCTTAATACAAGCACTCTAAAATTTTTAGACTCGAGGAACTCCTTTATTTTTACTATCTGAGTTGATTTACCTGCCCCTTCTATTCCTTCAAATGAGAGAAAAAACGATCCTGGAAAAGCGGGAGCTCTAAAACTATTGATTAAATCTTGATTTATTTCTTCCATGGTAGAGAGAATATCATAGGACTTAAGTGGAGCAAAGTTTTAAAGAGTTATGCTATGTGTTTATAAAGGAGCTTAGATATTACTATCAACGTCTTCTTTATCTTCAGGTTCCTCTTCCTCTTTGGGCGAGTTATCTTTAACTGATTCGACCTCTACGTCTTCTTTAAGACTTTCGGCTTCTCGTGCTTGTCGTTCGCTTTCTTTGACGATTTCATCGTATGGATCAACAAGGTCCTCCGGTTCTCTATCATTATCTCTATTTGATCTCGTTTCCTGAGCTTTATCAAAGCGAGAGGCCCTTTCTTCTTTGGTTTTATTGATTTTTTTAGAGTTGAAACGAGAAGGCGTTTCGCCATATTTTTTAGAGTTTGATTCAACTTTAATAAAAGGCTTTTGAGTAGATCTTTGTTTTGTGGTTGTCTTTTTTCGAGCTATATCTTCTTTTTTAAACAAAGATTGGGTGAAATAAATAAGGTAAGCGAAGCCAAATATAATAAGAAAAAGTACGAAGCGGTTTTTCTTTTCAGGCGTTTCCATTATTGGTTTATCTTCAGAAGATGAACTTTCATGAGTTGGTTTTGAGGGTTTGCCTGTGTTTAGTAAGTTGATAAAGGTATCGAGCTCACTTTTATCTTTAGGAGTTATTTTTTTCGAAAGTGCGTCTTTGTGGGGTGGCGGTGGTAAGTCTTCTTCATCTCTATTTTTGCCTGTGTAAAATTCTTCTATATTATAAATATGGTTCCAGGAAAAACCATGGTCAAAGCTAATATAGTCGGTATAGAGGATGTCTTTTGTTCTAAGTTTTTCAATAATTTCGTCTTTAGGAAAAGGCCCTAGTCTCTTACCTTCGGATAAAATCAAAAAGGCATCATCTGACTTTAAGATTTCGGCCTTATCAAGTGTTAATTTTTGTGGCCCAACAATTAATGGGTGATCAAATAAAGGTTTCCATATTTCTTCATCTATAACTTTAATCTTAAGTGTCGATTCTTTAATATCTTTGCTTTCAATTTCTTTTAAAAGTTCACTTAGTTTATAGGGCCCTAAGGTTTTTGTTTCGGAGCTTAGTTGAATAAGGGTTTCACCTTTGGCCTCTTCTGGCTTAGTTACTATAAGTTTTTCAATAAGCTCATCTGAGGGATTTATTTCACCCATTTTTAACACCTTCCAATATTATTGTAACCGAAATCGGAATAAAGGGATTAAAATTTGATGTTAGGTATAGAGATGAGAAAATAGAGGAAAAAAGGTCCCCATAGAAAGGGGACCTATTAAATTAAAATAAGCTATAAACGAGTGTTGCTCCAAAAGTAGCAGATTTGGCCCAGTCTTGAGCAAAAAGCTCATCATCTGTAGATGTAAATGGAGTTGCATCCCAGTAAAGGTCCATGGAAAATTTCTTAGTAAATGAGTAGGATACAGAAGGAAGAAGCCCTAAGTATTCTTTACTTTTTCTAGGTGCAGCGTCGTCATATTTAAGATTTACGTAATCAAGTAAAACACCAGCTGAGATATTATCAGTTAATCCTACTGAAGTAGATAGCAAGGCCCTGTAATATCTTCTCTTGTTGTTAACGTTTGAATTAGTTCTGATGTACTCATACTCTCTTAAGTTAAGGTTTAAGCTCATATTATCAGAGATTTTTTTATTAAGGTTTATTCTTGGAGAAACATAACCTGATACTTGGCTACTGGCCTCAACATCACTTGGGTTCATTTGGTATCTAACTTCAGAAGATAGGTTAAGTCCGTGCTTTTCTTCAGTTAAAATGTTTTTTCTAGAATATCTAAATCCGATACCTGTCCAATCACTTGTTGTTTCTGTTTCATCTGTGTTTGAGGTGTAGATACTAGAGTCCATTCTAAAGTTATCATTTGCTGTCATATTGTAGCCAAAATAAATGACGTTTTCGTTTGCTACACCGTTAACATCATAATCAGCATTTTTATTAAGCTTAGTGTCGGCAATGAACATGAGGTCAAACTTAGATTTTTCTAATTTCGTCATGATTGATTCTTCTGTTGCCGTGCTAGTTGTTGTTTCACTGTTTGCATTTGTTAGTAGTGGCGTAGATAGTAACGCTAGGATTAATAGATGCTTCATTTTCCTCTCCAGTATGTTGTGCAATATATAATCATTTGACGTTGGTAAATTAAGGATTTACGACTAGAATTACAAGAGCTAATAAGCAGATTGTATGAATTATCCTATCAATGTAAGAAAATAGGTTTAAATGTAAGAAAATGTTTCCTAAATGATACTATTTATTAAAATTCAATCATTTATATCCCTGATTTGGAGGCTTTTATCTCCGGTAATCAGACTTTTACCATTTCTGAAAAGAAGATTGGCCTTTGAGAGTAAAAATATCAACGCTAAATCTCATTCTCCTTGTCACATATGCTTCGAAATTTCATCTGAGGGGGAGCTACAACAGATTAAGCCAATCCTTTTGTCATTTTTAGAGGCCTCAAAAAGAGTTGAGCTAATTTTTTCTTCATCATCAGTAGAATCCAAAGTTGAAAAGCTTGCTAGTATGTATCCAGCTCAGATGGAGCTTCTAAGATACCCCTTTCTAACCGGGCCTAAAATTCAAAAATGGATCACCGCTAAAACTCTTGTATTGTGTCGTTATGACTTTTTTCCCGATCTCATCCTCTATGGTGCACGTAAGGATGTTAAGTTCATCCTTCTTTCTGCTGCCATTAAGCATAAACGAGTGAGGCCACATACGATAAGAGGAATCTATTGGAAGACCTTATTTTCATTATTTGATTTAATAATTACAACAAATGATGAGGAGCTGAATGCTTTTCAAGAGCTAGGAGTAAATTCTAAAGTTATTGAGAGTTTTGAATTTCGTAAATTACAGATATTAAGACGATTAGATAAGGCCAAAGAAACACTTTCTCAGTTGGCACTAGGCCCTAAGCTTTTTAGTTGGTACGGCCAGTATAAATATTCTAAAAGACTCATCCTTGGTAGTGCATGGATTTCAGACTTAGATATCTTTAAATCACCAGAAATTAGAAGCCTTGTAAAAAAAGGAGAGTTGGGTATTCTCATTGCTCCTCATAAACTTGATAGTTCTTTCGTATCGAATATTAAAGCATGGTTTAATCAAAATGATTATCAAACAGAGGTTATTAATAATCATGCTACGAACTTCGGTGAGATCAATATATGTACTATTCCAGGAATATTGGTAGAGCTTTATTCTTATTTTGGGCTTTGTTATGTGGGAGGTGGCTTTGAAAGGTCTATTCACTCCGTTTTAGAGCCCTTCTTGGCCGGAGGCCACGTTTTTTGTGGCCCAAGAACACATCGTTCAACTGAGTACCAGCATATTTTATCAGTTTCACCAGATCGTTTAACGCGTCTTCAACATAACCTAGACACCTCTGGATTCTTTAATTGTTTCATTCCAGAGAAAAAGCAATCATGGGTAGAAGATTTAAAAACAGAAGAAAAAAGAGGTGCTATCCTGATGAATCAGATTGAAGAGTTAACTTATGGAATGCAAAGGAGAGCGCTCCAATGAAAAAAAATGAAAATCATCTAAATATAGTAGGGGATAGTTACCTTAGTTATATTGCTGCAAGTCACTTATCAGCAGAGAAAAGAGATATATCTATTATTGATGATCCGTCTTATAGGTTTGGTGAAATTTATGGATCTTTTATTTCAGAGCTTGATAAATACTTTATGCATGCTTGGGGTAAAGATAAAGAAATTGGGCCATTAAAAAATATTGAAAAATATTTAACTCCTAAGCCTCTCGAGTTCAGCATAGACCATCTAAAGATATGTCTTGGGCAAGCTCCATTTTTAAATATTATAGAATTGCTGAGGAAGGTACCAAGTTTTTTTAAGGGTCTTGAGGAAAAAGATAAGCTGATAAAGGATATTGTTCGTAACTCAGATCAGTTTGACGATGCCTACTATAATTTCTGTAGATTAGTAGGTGCTAACATTTTCAGATATAAGTCTTTTCAAAACCTGCTTATAGAGGATTTTTTAGCTCATTGTCCTGACTCCTTCAAAAAGATTTATGAGGTGTTTGCTGATGCCTGGTTCACTTATTCAAAGTCGTTTAATGAGGGGGATAGAACTAAAAAAAGTCTTATGTATTTATGGAGGACCATTTACCAAAACAAATTGAGCGTTAAAACTAGTGAGTTTGAAGTATTTCATTTGATACTCGTGATGCTTGGGCCTACATATCAGATAGATCAACAATTATTTAAAGATGATTGTAAAAAAGAAAAAGGTTTTAATACGTTTAAAGGTCAGGTTTTAAACTTTACACAAAGATTTGGAAACGTTCGCTCTATTGAACACTCAAGCAAGAATGGGCCTATGGAGACGAATCAGCTTTTTATACTATGCTCTACTCCACCGGAGGATAAAGTAGAACTTGCAAGAATTTATCCTGGGTATACATCTGTTTTACTAAGAGTAAAAAACTGTAAGGATTATGATTTTATAAATGATAAATTATATGTATTTGGTAGGTCAGGCGATTTAGGCACTCGCATGTCTTTTTGGACTATTCATAGAAATAATGGTGAACTTTGGATTAGTGCAAAAGTTAAAAAAGAAAATGCTTACAAAATAGAATTTGATTTACCTTTTGTAAAAGAAAAGCTCACCAGAGACCTTGCCTATTTTTATCCTCATAAAAACCTTAGGCCACAATTTATTGAAAAAAAGCAAGGTCATGATTTTTATTATCAAGAAAGTAATTGGAATAGTTTTACCAGGGTTAAGTTGGCCCGTATTCCCGTTTCTAAAAAATTCAAAATATTTGATGCCAACAAACATCGTTTTAGAAAAATCAAAAATGCAAACTACTTTGGTCCGCTTAAGGATGGCCCCCTTGGGCTATTAAGTCTTCTTATGGAATTGAAGGATTGTCAGAAGTTGATTCCTAGGTAAATGTTTCTTTATTAAGCAAATCCTTTTTAGTGGGTTTATAATGAATCCATATGAATAAGTTACGTCGTATGCTTAAGAGTGAAAGGGGTCAGACGGCCGTTGAATACATCATGCTTCTTGCGGTAATGACTGTTTTGGCCACTAGTATTTTAACTCGTTTTAAGAACTGGATTTTGGCACCTTGTGAGATTAATTCAAATAGTATTATTTGTATGTTTGAAAAGATTGTTGGTGGAACAGATTTTATCTATTTTACTTTAAGAAAGTAGTTTTCTAATTTCAGCTTTGAAATATTCTTTGAGTTTAGTTTTAATTTTCTTTTAGGGCAGGCATAGTGCTTTTTTGGAAGAATTCTTAAGTGTTTGAAAACACGTAGGCGCTCTTTACTCATAGGTCTTGTTTCGCTCATCAGATGGAGTAGGCAGGTATTTGTAAAACCTAATAAAATCAATGCTTTAGGGGTGATGCATGTAAATAATACACCATGTCAAACGATTTGCTATTTAACAGGCCGTGTCGTGGTATATTCCCTTCAAAGTGATGACTAATGAAGGAGAGAAACAATGAAAGCAAAAAAGACCCTAAGTGCATTATTAATGCTGGCCATGGCCCTACCGGTCGCGGCGCAAATGGAAATCACAAACTCAGCTCTTGATGTTGAAGGAGAGTGGAATGAGAGATCCAGTGAGGCCAAAAGAGCGGAAATGCTTAGAAAAAGGCTTCAGAAAAAAACAAATGATATGGTGGATACACAAGTTGAAACCATGAGGTTAAAGGCCGAAAAACAAATTGGAGATCAATTAGAAAAGGCCCTATCTGGTAAATCTTTACTAAAAGATGAAGTCAGTACAACCCAATCTTCAACCATCAAAAAAGAAATTGAGGCCCCAAAATCCCCTAAAACTCTTAAAGTTATACCTAGGGTTGGATTTTTATCTCTAAAAAGTGAGAATATTGACTTTGATTCAAAAGTTAATGCGGGAATTCAATTCGAATCACAAATACAAGAAAGATTCGCTTTTGGCATTGGTGTTAATTTTACATCTATGAACATTAGTGATCCTCATAATACTTATACACAAGGCTATTATGTTAGCCCTTACTACTCTTATGGTTACGGTTCTTATAACTATCCAGAAAGAGAAATAAGCTATAGAAATGCCGGTCTTGAGTTATTAGGAAAGTTTTATCTTTCCCATACCTCTCGAATTAAACCATTTATTGGACTAGGAGTTGAATATTCACGATCTGAGTTAAAATACAAAGATAGTGGTAACGATCAGTATTATTACTATAATTCTTATAGAAATGAGCTAGGTGGAGAGAAGTATATCTATAGTTCTTTCTCTGGATCAGTCCAAGCAGGTGCTGAAATGTCATTTTCCGACACATTAGGTCTCGTTCTTGATGTGAAAATGGCCAAAGGTTTAAATGGACAGCACTCAAAAAAGAGCCAGGCAAATTCTTATTACTACAATCCAGACCTATCAAGGCTTGAAGGGATTGCAAATGAAATGAGTGAGGCAACATCTACTTCTGTAGGTCTCGGAATGGTCGTTGCCTTCTAAAAACTAAAAGAGTTCATTAGTCATAATCATGGAAAGGGCCTCTATTTAGAGGCCCTTTTTTTTTAATTTCTTAGCGCATTATCCCTTAACGACACCTTCGTACTTATCCTATTATAGGAAGGCATTTTTATTCAGGAGATTATTATGTCCTTAAGAGAAGTTTATCTCGTAGATGGGAGGAGAACTCCCCAAGCTAAAGCAGGCACGGCCTTAAAAGATGTTGGAGTTCCTTACCTTGGCTCCTACCTTTTAAGAACCATTTTGGATGAGCAAGGTATTGAAAACGACGTCGTTGATGAAGTTATTTTTGGTAACACTGGAGCTCCACCAAAATATCCAAATATAGGTAGAGTTATAGGCCTTATGGCGGGGCTAGACAAGCGTACCAGTGGGTACACGGTTCATAGAAACTGCGCTTCTGGTATGGAGGCCCTGGCCCAAGGATATTTAAAAATCGCCAGTGGACGAAGTGATCTTATTTTTGCTGGAGGTATAGAGTCGATGTCCCAGATGCCTCTTATTTATTCTAAAGAAATGACAGATCTTTTCGTGAATATAATGAAAGCAAAATCTATGGGTGAAAAGATGAAGGCCATTTCCGCTTTTCGCCCTCCTTTTCTTTCTCCGATCATTGCTATTGAACAAGGTCTCACAGATCCGTTTTGCGGAATGAATATGGGACTAACAGCTGAAGTTTTGGCCCGTGAATTCAATATATCTAGAGAAGAGCAAGATACTTTTGCTAATAGAAGTCATAATTTGGCAATCAAGGCGCTCAAAGAAGGGAAATGGGATGAAGAAATACTTTCCTTGGCCTTTGGTGAAAAGATGGAAAAGCTTTTAACTAAAGATGTAGGCCCACGAGAAAATAGTACTATAGAAGGTTTAGGTAAGATGAGGCCTTACTTTGAAAAAGAGTCAGGGACGGTTACGGTTGGAAATAGTTGTCCTATAACCGATGGTGGCTCTGTCTTTTTAATGGCATCAGAAGAAGCTGTTAAAAAACATAATCTTAAACCAATGGCAAGAATGGTTGATTACCACTTTCATGGACTTGAGCCAGAGAGAATGGGAATGGGACCACTTCTGGCAAGCGATGGTGTTTTTAAAAGGACTGGGCTTAGTCTTGGTCAAATGGATGTTGTCGAAATAAATGAGGCTTTTGCTGCGCAAGTTCTTTCTGTAAGAAAAGGTTTTGCTGAAAAGGCCGTGGCCGATCGTTTTGGAATAGATACTGTACATGGTGAAATTGCAGAAGAGAATTTTAATCCTAATGGTGGTGGTATTGCCTTAGGACACCCTGTTGGTTCAAGTGGTTGTCGGATTGTTGTTACTCTTGCTCATGAATTAAAAAGAAGAAAGGCCAAGTATGGCCTGGCCTCGCTGTGTATTGGTGGAGGTCAGGGTGGTGCTACAATCATTGAAAACCTAATGAATTAATTAAAAAGGCATAAAATGGAAACAAAAAATATCAGTCTAGAAATTAAAGATAAAGTTGCTTATATCGGTTTTGGTTATAATAATGAAAAATCCATGACAACTTTAGATGAACCCACTCTAAAGGAAGCAAAAGAGCTAGTTGAGAATGTAAAAGGTAAAGTTAAATCTAAAGAAGTTGTTGGTGTTATCTTTTTTAGTCATATAGATTCCTGTTTTATTGCAGGGGCCGACATTAATTTGATTTCGACATTGAAAACTGAAAGTGATGGTGCCTTTGGTGCCGAGCAAGGACAACTTATATACAACGATATAGAGGATCTTTCTGTCCCAACAGTTGCTTGTGTCCATGGGCCATGTCTTGGTGGAGGAATGGAACTAGCTCTTGCTTGTAAAACAATAATTTGCTCTGGTGATAAAAAAACGATCCTAGGATTACCGGAAGTAAAGCTTGGCCTTATCCCAGGCTTTGGTGGAACCTATAGAATGCCAAAAAGGGTCGGATTACCAAATGCCCTTGATTTGATTCTCGCTGGTAAAACAATTAATGCTAAGAAGGCCAAAAGAATTGGTCTTGTCGATGGTGTATACCCAAAAGAAAGACTGATTTCGATGGGAGAAAAATGGCTGAAGAAAAATAAAAAGAAAGCAAGCCTTAAGGAATCAGTAACAGATCTAGCTACGGATAACTTTATTACTCGAAAAATTATTTTTCAAAAAGCCAGAGAGAGTGTTTTGAAATTAACGAAAGGTTTTTATCAGGCACCACTAAAGATTCTTGATACAATGGAATCTGGAGCTTCTAAAGGAAGAGCTTCTTACTTAGCAAGTGAGGCCCAAGCTTTTGGTGAACTTTGTGTTTCAGAGCAAAGTAAAAATTTGCAACATATTTTCTTTCTTATGGAAGGGGCCAAAAAATATAACGGGCCTAAATCTGAAAAACAGGTGAGCGCTCCTGCAAGAGGTGCCGTTTTAGGTGCCGGAACTATGGGGGGAGGGATTGCATGGTTGATGAGTAATAGTAATATGTATCCCTTGTTAAAAGATATTAATAACGATGCTTTGGAACTTGGTCTAAAGCAATCTTCTGCCATTTATCGAAATGGTGTGAAAAAAAGAAAGTTAACCTTTGAAGACTTTGAAAGAAAACAACGATCCATCAATCCAACAACTAGTTATGCAGGTTTTAAAAATGTCGATCTTGTTATTGAGGCCATCGTTGAAAATCTAGATATTAAAAAGAAAGTATTTGCAGACCTTGAGAACCATGTATCAGATGATTGTATCATTGCAAGTAATACATCAAGCCTTAAAGTCACAGATATGGCCGAGGCCTTTGAGCGACCTGAAAGGTTTGCAGGACTACATTTTTTCAACCCTGTTAATAAAATGCCTCTTGTTGAAATTGTGGCCCATGATAAAGTGGCCCCTGAAACCCTCGAAGCACTTTATAAATTTGTTCTCGCTTCAAAAAAGACACCAGTATTGTGTAAAGATGGGCCGGGGTTTATTGTTAATCGTATTCTTATTCCTTATCTCAATGAGGCGTCTTATCTTCTTATGGAAGGGGTACCACCTCAGGATGTAGAAGAAGCCTGTCTAAACTTTGGTATGCCTATGGGACCAGGTCGCCTTCTCGATGAAGTTGGGCTAGATGTCGCTGCTAAAGTTGGAAAAATTCTTTATGATTCACTTGGTGAAAGAGTTCGCCCGATAGATCTTAGTGATAAAATTACAGAGCTTGGCTTTTTAGGAAAGAAAAATGGGAAAGGCTTCTTTCTCTACGACGAAAAAGGTAAAGAGACAGGGCCAAACCCTGAGGTTATGAATTTACTTCCCAAAAAGAAAATTCATATGGATGAAGTAGAGATTCAAAAACGTGTGTTTCTGCCCATGATTAATGAGGCCAGTATGATTTTGGATGAAGGACTAGTTTCTTCTGCAGCAGAAGTCGATCTAGCGCTTATTTTTGGAATAGGTTTTCCTCCATTTAGGGGAGGTCTTTTGAGGTATGCCGATAGTGAAGGTTTAGAGAGAATAGCGAAAACAATTCAAGAGTATGCAGATAATGTAGATGCTAAAAGATATGCGCTTTCTGACTATCTTAAAAACCTCGTTGAGCAGAAGAAAAAATTCTACGAAGCCTAATGCTAGGACAATTTTTTAAATACTTTTTTAGCTACATCTTTAGGGCCAAGACAAGACAAAAACTTCTTTTCTTGGCCTTTGTTGGTCTATTTCTTTCTAGCTTTTGTTTACTGGTTCTTCAATCAAGTATGGGAGGACTGCAAAGAAACCTCATGGAAAGAAGTAAGAATGTTACGGGGTATACGACCATTAAACTCAAAGATAATAAGGCAAAAGAGTACGAGAAATTATTCAAAAAACTTAAAGATCTTAGGCTTCGTCCCCAAAAAGAGTTGGAAGTAGAGCTATTAATTAAAAAAGGTGCCTACATTACTCCCCTCATACTCCATGGGATAGATACTGATTCTATTGAGGTCCCTTTTCTTAAAAATACGACGCTTCAGGAACTTATCTTGCCCTATGATTTGGCCTACAAAATTCAGGCGATGGCCGGAGATCAAGTACAAATTATTTCTCCAGGCCATGTCGATTATTTTCTTGGAGAGTTACCACGGTCTCAATCTTTGGTAATCGACGATTTAATAGAAACGAAGGTGCCAGAAGTTGATCTTTTACATGGTTATACAAGATTAAGAGTTTTACAAAACCTCATTCGCGAAAAGGTTATAAATAAGATTGTTCTTTATGCTCCTATAAAAGCAGACCTTCTTAAAAAAGAACTTAAAG
>JAURDE010000219.1 GCA_030828105.1 Bdellovibrionota bacterium
CCATTTTTAAAAGATTATTTAGGCTTTCTTCCTCTTTTTAAAGGGCCAAGCTTTGGTATTGGTATACTAACAGCGTCTCTTATACTTGCAATTATGATTATTCCTACTATTGCTTCTATTTCACGTGAAGTTTTTAGAGCAATACCTACAATACAAAAAGAAGCAGCACTTGCTTTAGGGGCAACTCGTTTCGAGATGATAGTCTTGTCTATCCTAAAACCAAGTTTTTCTGGAGTTATGGGGGCCATTGTTCTAGGGCTTGGAAGAGCATTAGGAGAAACGATGGCCGTTGCAATGGTTATCGGTAATTCAGCTAAAATAAGTCTCTCTCTATTTTCACCAGGGGCAACAATGGCCTCGATCATAGCCAATGAATACGCAGAAGCTGACTCTGATTTACACTTGGCCTCTATGATATATGTTGGGCTTATCCTTTTTATAATAACCCTAATAGTTAATGGTGCAGCTAGATTTATCGTCTGGAAATTTTCAAAAAAGAGGAGCAAGTAAATATGTTCCGTATAAGAAAGTTTAAAAACCTATTATTCCTTCTCTTTTTATTTTCCTGTGCATTAGTTGTTCTTTCACCTCTTTTTCTTGTAACCAAATTTGTCTTTCTCAAAGGTGTAACTTCATTAAATTGGGATTTTTTCACCGCTTTACCTAAGCCTGTTGGAGAGGCGGGTGGAGGTATGGCCCATGCTATTTTAGGAACTTTATACATGGTTAGCATCGGAGGGCTGATTGCCATCCCATTAGGAATCATATGTGGCATTTATCTGTCAGAATTTTCAAAAGGCTCCCTTGCTAGCCTACTTCGTTACTCTATTGATATGATGACGGGAGTTCCTTCTATCGTTGTTGGTATCTTTGCTTATCTCATTATAGTTGTGCCACTTAAGTCATTCTCTGCTCTGGCAGGTGGTGTAGCACTCGCTATTATCGTTTTACCTATAGTAACAAGAAGTACGGAAGAAATTCTTAAATTAATTCCAAATCACATTCGTGAAGCTGGTTTAGCTTTGGGACTTCCTCGTTGGAAAGTGATTATATATGTCTTACTTAAAGGTAGCCGCTCGGGAATAATAACAGGAGTCATACTGGCCATTTCAAGGGCCGCTGGAGAAACTGCACCTCTTCTTTTTACAGCATTTGGAAGTATGTATTTTTCTGCCAACCCTTTAGAGCCAATGGCCTCTTTACCTGTACAAATATATAACTATGCCATTTCTCCTTATGAGGATTGGCAAAGACAAGCATGGGCAGGAAGTTTTCTACTTATTATAATGGTCCTAGGAGTAAACCTAGGAGTAAGATTTTATCTAAACAAAAATGAAGTTCTTCAAGTATTTAAGAGGAAAAAGGGTCGGAAGTGACAGTTTTAAGCGTAACTAATTTAAATGCATGGTTTGGTGATTTTCATGCTGTAAAAGGAATATCCGTTGATTATCCGGAAAAGTCTGTGACTGCCATTATTGGGCCATCTGGTTGTGGTAAGTCTACCTATATACGATGCCTTAATCGAATACACGAGGAAGTTCCAGGCGCTAGAGTAGAAGGACAGGTTAACCTTCTTGGTACAAATATTTATGATAAAACTAAAGATGTCGTTGATTTAAGAAGAAATATTGGGATGGTTTTTCAAAAGCCAAACCCATTCCCTAATATGAGTATTTTTGAAAACACTATTATAGGCCTTAAGCTTCAGGGCGGTAAGAGAAAAAGTGAACTCATGGAAGTGGCCAAATCTTGTTTAGAAAAAGCCGCTTTATGGAAAGAGGTAAAAGATAAACTTCATCAAGATGCCTCTGGTTTATCAGGTGGTCAACAGCAAAGACTTTGCATTGCTAGAGCGCTAGCAGTTAACCCACCTGTGCTTCTTATGGATGAGCCGACATCGGCCCTTGACCCTATCGCTACAGCAAAAATTGAAGAGCTTATTGAGGAACTGAAAAAGCAATATACCGTGGTTATCGTCACTCATAATATGCAACAAGCGGCCCGTATAGCAGACTATACAAGCTTCTTTGTTCTTGGGGATCTCATAGAGCATGGAGTGAGCGAAGATATATTCACAAACCCGAAAGAAAAACAAACCGAAGATTATGTTCGAGGAAAATTCGGTTAGGAGTAAGCATGAGTATTAAGCTAGAACATATACGCGAAAACCTTTTAAAAATGGCTTCATTAACCGAAAAGGCCCTCAATTATTGCACTAATGAAGAAATAAGTTTTGCTGAGCATAGAACCTTAGAAAATGAAATTAATAGATTTCATAAACTAATTGATGATGAATGCTATAAATTCATTGCCTTACATCAACCTATGGCAAGAGACCTTAGAGAAGTCATCAGTATCATGAAAATAAATAGTGATCTCGAAAGAGTTGGTGATCAGTCTATAAATATAAAAAGGACAGCAAGTTATTTGAAAAACCTTCACCCTCTTCTTTCTACGCTACAAGAAGAAGTACAACACATGATTCATAGTGCAATCGATGCCCTTGTACAAACCAATACTATGCTATCCATTGATGTCATTAAAACTGATGAAACTGTTAATGGCCTTCATAGATCTATTATCAAAAGTTATATTAAGTTGATGAAAGAAAATAATATTGAC
>JAURDE010000025.1 GCA_030828105.1 Bdellovibrionota bacterium
CTTCATCATCTTCTTTAACTGTTATGTAGGCCCCTGTTAAAGTAAGCTCCTTAAGCCCCTTACGAATCCTTGTAAGAGGAACAGCATTACTACTTAAGGCAAATATAGGATCTGTCCAAGTATAATGTTCTGGTACTCCATACTTAACTGCAGCAAAAGAGGAGTGAAAAGTTAAGAAAATAAGAACGAAACTGATATTTAACTGAATTAATTTTTTCATATATATTATTTTCTTATATTTTTAAAAAAAATCCAATTAAATAGCTACAGAGATTGGATAAATAATGGAGGATTATCATGAAACGTTTTAGCTTAATACTTACTCTTATTCTCAGCTTTTCCTGTGCTCATCATATTGATGAGAAACATCTTACTGAAAAAGTAACAATTGCTGGTACATTAGAAGGGTCCCAATACAAAAATATTTATTTTGCAGCACAACCAAAAAACAAGGATTATAAAAAGCTTGCTGAAGCAGGATTTAAAACTGTGATTAATCTAAGAGATAAAAGCGAATACAAAGAAGATGTTGAGTCTTGGCTTGTTCAGAAAAAATATAAGATGAATTACGTTAATATACCTTTCAAAAAAGACATGGAGCTTAATGATAGTTATGTCGATGAGGTTTTTGATGCTGTTAAGAAGTATAAAAGTGAAGGAAAAGTTCTACTTCATTGCAGTTCTGGAAACCGAGTAGGTGCTTTTCTTGCGGCCCATTTTCATCGTCACCATAAGATGAACAAGGAAAATTCTTTAGAAACGGCCAAAAAACTAGGACTGAAAAAAGAAGGTGCTATTAAAAAAGTAGAAAGATATTTTTCAAAATAAAAAAAGGGGCCCAAGGCCCCTTTCTATCTCTTAATTACATTTAGTTTCGTAATTATTACAATCATGCTTTATGAGAGCACCATCATCATAAACCACATCACATTTTCTTACGATAGTGAAGTTTTCTGCATTTCCAGCTGAAACAAATTTTAGATTTGATTTATAGCTATAGGCATATCTTCCTGATTGAAACCCTCTTGTTCTTCTACTTTTTGAGTTAAGTTTCATGTTATAACTATCACCACTTGTCTTTCCTACAAGCTTACCTTTGTAATTGTTATGGTAGTTATATTGATAACCATTGTTATTTCTTACGCACTTCCAAATATAGGTTCTTTTAAAAGATCCTTTCATATATTCACCAGTACATGAATTATAGTAATTATTAAGATTGACGGTTCTTTCTACCTTATTCGTACCCTGACAAGAAGCAGAATAAGCTGATAAAGAAAAAAGTGACGCTGTTAAAATAACCAAAATAGTTTTCATAATATCTCCTATTGTAATTTTTATATCTAAACAACTAATCACTTTGGACAAAGTAAGCAAGTAATAATAAGTAGACAATCATCAGTTTTTAATATGTTATTGATTAACTTTAAGAGAGATCACTATGAAAAAAATATTCTTTTGTGCACTACTTATATTAGCGAACACCATTAATGCTAAAGAACATTCTTTAATCAAGCATGTTATTTTCATAGGAGTTGATGGGTTGGGCAGCCATAACCTAAGACATGAAACTATGCTGGGACAGACACCTCATATTGATCAACTAAAGGCACAATCTCTTTGGAGTGAAAAGGCCCAAATTGATGAACGTAACTTTTCTGGCCCAAACTGGGGTGCGATGCAAACAGGCTCAAGCTCGGCCGTTCATGGGATAGTCACCAATAAATGTGAAAATGGAAATAAGGTCCCTACTATTTTTGATCAGATTAAAGAACATAATAGCTCTATGAAAACGGCCATTATTTATGAATGGAAACCTGTAACATGCTATGCCTTAAGAGATGATGCCTTTGATAAAAAAAGAAGAAGTATTATTAGTTCTTCAAGAGTAGGAAAAAATGCTGCTCGAGTCATAAGACTATATAAACCAAACTTTGTTTTTATTGATTTTGATAAAGTTGATCATGCTGGACATCAGCATAATGGAAACTCAAAAAAATATATCAAGGCCGTAAAAAAAGTAGATAAGGAAATAGGAAGAATTCTTAAGGCCATTAAAAAGGCCGGTATTGAAAATGAAACGGCCGTTATTTTTTCCGCTGATCACGGCCATGACTTTTCGGGGGGAAGACACTCAAGTAATAAACACCCTGTTCCTCTCTATATAAAACTTCCTAAAACAAAAGTGCTCAACCTTGATAAATTTAACTATACTCTAAGAAATGCTCATGTGGCCCCTATTGTGGCCTACTTACTTGGTGTTCCGGCCTCACCTGAATGGGAATACAACTTAGAGTTTGAGAGCTATCAGCATCTCTTAAGGTAGGATAAACCCTATCAATTAGAATATTTTTGTTGAATGCTGTATATCTTACCGGACTTTCTAATCTGATGAATAGCACCGTCTATTTTCTTTATAACGTCTTCTTTCGTTTTATCATCCCACTTATGTGAATATCCAACGAACCCTCTTTCCCTAGAAATAATCTGTATTTCTTTTATTTCACTAGCATCACTTTCACTTACTTTCTTTGACTTAACTAAATTTTTCAAGGTCCAGAAAATACTAATTCTATCATTCATATAACAATCTATACGTTTTTTACTCAACATGATTAGGCCAGAATCAATCGTATCGACTTCAGAATCTTTTATTTTTTTTGTTTTAACTAATTTATCCCATTCAGGACCACCTGTAGAAAAACCTCTATTTCGCCCAATAGAAAGACCGATAAAATCATTTGGCCACTTGGCCTTTGCTTTCATTTTTTTATTACAGACGACAACAACCTCTTCTTCTAAAATGGCCAGAGAATAAGGCCATATATATGGCCTTTCTTCGACTCTAAAATAGGGAGGAAATAGTGCATTTATTTTACCTTTCTCTAGTCGACTCAATCCCCTTTTCCAAGGAATTGCTTTAAGTTTTAGCTTATACTCAGGTAAGAGCTTAAATGCTTCTCTAAGTATTTCAGGGTAGATTCCAATCAGGTTCTTTTTCTCATCAGTATAACTATAAGGTGCATAATTATTGTCACCATATATTTCAATAACTGTTTGCTTTTTTTTAGCAAAAGCTGGGGATACAATAAATCCAAAGATTAAAAAAAGTGTAATTAAATTGGTCATCCCATTTCCTTATAAATATTTATTTAATTATATTAAATTTTATAAATAAAGAAATGGGAATTTATTGATCTCTTTTTTATTTCTTTTGAATCCAAAAAAGTGCTGGATTTGTCTTTTTAATTTCCTTAAAAGAGCACTCAACAAGTGTTGAAGTTCCATTAGTCACGTGAGCTGAACTTCCATGAGTGGAGGTATTGTTTAATTCATCCCAACCACTTAAGACATAGAACTTCTTACTAGAGTCATTATATCCGTTAAAGACGACATAATGCCAACCACCTGACTTTGAATCTTTTCCTGTTAAACAACCAGGAATATTATGAAGAAGAACAATTACAGGGTTTTTCTTATTAAGCTGAGTTTTAAGTTTTGAAAGCCTATAATCCCAAGTCCTAAATGGAGCGGCCTTAGCACGCTCGACAACAAGCTTTGACTTATTTCCCCTCTTACTATTGGCCCTATCAACTGATTTTTTTAGTCCTTTTACTAATAGATCGGGAAGGGTAAAGCTTTGATTATACTTTTTTCCATCATCAGCTGTACTTTTTGCAGGTGCTTTTCTTGTCCCACTCTCCTGATAAAAACGATTAATCGTTTTAAAAGGGTGATCTGTTCCATCAAAATCATCTTGAGAATGCATGATTTGATAATTTCTTTCAGTCTCCCAATATCCCATAGTCATCGCAGCTGCTACAGGTCCACAGCCTTCAAATCTTTTGCCATTACCATTGGGGTGAGGGTTGGTTATCACTTTTTGCTCCATAGGCTTAACAAAGCGAATATAGCTACTTGCGGCCTGGGCCTGAAAAGTCATAAGAATAATTGATAAAGGTAATAAATATTTCATAGAATCTCCTTTTTCTAGACTCATATTATGAATTGACCCTGGAAATCAAATTTTCTATTCAATTTTTAAATTTTTACTCACTTTGGTGTCATTATGACCATAATTTTTACATAATTCCTTTTCAAAACCTCAGCGGGCCATTATTTAATATTTAGTGAAATTGATCATTTTTACCCTAATATTCATCAATACTGCCTACTGTTTTGAGCTCAAATTCGAAAACCCTGTGTGTAGTGTCTTAAAGGTAGAACGAGATATCTTTATTGACTGTGAAGTAGAAGTTTCTTCTGAATATGACCATTTTTATATCAAGGAAGAAGAAGTGGAGGGAGTTGCTGAAGGAGATTTTTTGGCCCAAATGATTAGTCCCCTAAGTGGAGAACTTAACCTTTTTCATTCACCTTTTCCTTTGCCCCTTCCCATAAAAAAACTCAAAGATAGAGTCACGACTATCATAAACCTTGATCTTGCTTTTAAAGAAGGAAGTATGCTCTGGATAATCCCAACTTATATCTTAGATGAGAAAAAAAATATCATTGAAAAAGTAGAAATCACTCAGAAGTATTTCCTTAGTGATCATAAACTCTCTCTATATAAGGGAGGAAAACTTCTGTTTATAGTTAATCTCTTAGATTATTTTAAATAAAATTACTCTAGACTACTTAATTTTATTTCATTTCAATAGTGTGTTAAAATTCCTTTAATAAAGGAATTCTACGATGAAAGCGATATCTTTTTTATTTATCTTACTTACTCTTTCCGGTGCCTTAGAAGCTAAGTGGCTAACCTGTTACAATGATGTGGAAAGAAATTTCAAACGTATAAATAATCAACCAAGTGCGCTTTATAAGTACAGTCCAAATAAGATCTTTGGATTAGTTGAATATAAACTGGCCATAACTAATAAGGTTGGAATTGATAATCATTTCCAGGGGCTGAGTAAAACAGATAATGCTTATATTATATCGGGAGCAAATTTCAAAAATCGCTCTGGGGATATATTTGTACTTCAAAACGATAAGGTTGTTAATAGAGTAAGGGTAGCTTCAGGCAACAACTGGCATATTGGAGGAATCCAAGCCAGTGGCAATATCGTGGCCGTTTCGCTTGAACCATATAAAGTTGAAAATCAACAAAAATTCTCCGTCCTTCAACTTTGGGACTTTAGTAACTTAAATAACCCAATACAAATAAGAGAATCACAAATTAAAAACCTACCCTCTTACACACCTGCGGCAGGTATTCTAAGACTAGGCAATGGCCGCTATCTTATTGGCCAATTATCGCATAATTTTGAACTCTATCTTAGTAATTCGGCCAACCTTAGAACCGGAATAGTCCCCAATTCCTTAAGAACAAATAGAGTAAAAATTGGAGGTACCTCATTCTCTCTGATTAGGCAGTGTGATGGTAAGGTTTATCTCATCACATTTGATAATGATGAAGGTAAAATTCCCGTTCCAGTTTCTAAAGGAAAGAACTACGCTACCTTATATGAGGTGGGCCATGAAGAATCCCTTGGTAAAGGAATTGTTAATTTTAGACAAATAGACCGAAGGTTTTTTTATTGTAAAAGAAAGTGTTCCTTTAGAGCGGGTGGTTCTGTTAAAAACCTAGGAAATGGCTCCTTTTCTTTTATTTCCACTAAAATGTTTAGAAAATACGCTAGTGGAAAGATCTATATCGCTGAGTTTTTCTAAAACCAGCGACGAACCTTTTTACAATACTGATCATAAGCTTCTTTAAATTTATTTCTAAGATATTTTTCTTCTTTTCTTATTACGAAAAGTTGAATGAGAAAGTAAAACGGAATCAAACTAATAATCATCCAAAATGAATTAAAATAAACAGCTATAGAAATCCCTATAAAGAAAAAACCTAGATATATAGGGTTTCTAGAAAATCTAAAAATACCCGATGTTATAAGGTTCTTAGACTCTTTCCAGGGCTCAAGGTGAGTCTTGGCCTTAAGAAACTGAACACAACAACCAATTATTAGGGTCAGTCCGATAAAAGCGAAAAATCCCGCTATTAGCATAAGATTCTTAGTTTGATCTATATAAAGGGGCATAAATTGATGAAGAGCATACCCCGCAGATAAGCATGCAAGTAGTAAAAGAGGAGGTGGAAACTTCACCCCTGGGCCCTTATCATTCATAAAATACTCCTATCTTAAAATTCATTTAGTCTCTTCATTAATCTATGATAAATTATAATAAACAGGGATGGTTTTTATGTTTAAATTAATCTTAATTACCTTTTTATTTAGCTCAAGTGTTTTTGCCGACTTTAAGTTTAATGATCTTACTAGTGCTGAATTAGGCAATATTTCTAAAGATTTTTCTGCTAACTTTATGTTTACGAGTGTTTCTCCAGCACATGGCAATGGAAACCTCATCGGGCTTGAGGTTGGTTTTGTTGGGAACGTAACTGAAAGTGAAGAGACTGAAAAAGTTATTAAGAGAGTAGATCCTACCCAAAGTCTAGATTATATTGGATCAGCTTATGGGCTTATCACATTTAGTATACCTTTTGGTTTTACTTTTGAATTAGGCATCGTCCCTGAAACTGAAATTGGTGATGGAAAAGTTGAGTATCTCGCTGGGGCCCTTAAATGGTATACAAAATTAGTTCCGCTCCTTGATATTGGAGTAAGAGGTCATTTTTCTAAAGGTGACTTCGGATTTTCCCAAACAATCTCTGGTGTTAATACAACTGTTGGCATCGAAAATAGCGTGAAAGGACTAGACCTTATTCTAAGTTCAGATCTTTTTATTTTAGAACCCTATCTTGGATTAGGTTATGTAACAGGTGAAACAACTGTTAATGCTACAGGGAGTGTAATCTTTGACTCTACTGAATACTCCTCTTCTCCATCTAGTGTTACCGTTGATGATTCATCAATAAGGCTCTTTGCTGGGTTACAAGTCGATCTTTTTCTTATGAGGATAGCGGCCGAATACGCAAAAATGTTTGATACAACTCGTATTTCTGGAAAGCTTAGCTTTTATTTCTAATGGAACTCGAATTACTTGGTTGGATAGGAAGTTTTTGTTTTGCTATTTGTGCTATTCCTCAAGCTTATATGAGCTATAAAGATGGGCATTCTCGAGGTATTAGTTGGGGGCTTCTCATCTTATGGTTTATCGGAGAAGTCTGTACTCTCATTTATATCGCTCCTAAAAAGCACATTCCTCTTATTGTTAATTATTTAAGTAACCTTGTTTTTATTATAATTATTTTAAAATATAAAGTTTTTGAAAGAGCTAATCTAAAAAGGATAAATTTATGAAGCTTTTTTGGTTTTTCCTTTTTTCAACCTCCCTCTTTGCTAGAGACCTAAATTTTTGTCGAAATACCTCTCTTCATAAAGGACACTCAATCCCTTTTAATCAAAAAGAAAAATTTGTACCCCAATGTGCTCCAAAAGTACTCTATTCGTGGCAAAATTCTAAAAGAGTAGAGCAATGGGTAAGAGAAAGGACTCAGAAGAATATTCTACCGTTAAAGGAAAATAATCTTGGAGACACAGCTCTTTTTATGTGGATTGACTCTATAGGGACCTTTGCCTATGGAGATACGGCGATCAAATTTTTGCTTAAGAATAATGTAAAATTTAAATACATCGGCGCCGATCGCTTTATCTGTAAAGAGCGATTTCCTTTTTTTAATAAAAATATTGTTTATGTTCGCTTTTTCAGAACGGCCTTTGGGCAAGAAGGAAGTGAATATATTATCTGTGATGAGACTCCCATAAAAAGCTGGAGTATTTTCACTCGAAAGCACTATCAAGAGGCCCTTGGCTCCTTAAACAAAATTTTAAACGATCGAGCTTATAAAAGTTGGGAACCCTATATTAAAAATACTACTTATTTTAATGCCATTCAAGGAAGTGTATATCCTCTTCCAAGAAGACAAGCCTCTATTCCACCTCAAATTCAAACTGCAGGCTTAGGGCCACTATTTAGTATTAAAGAAAACACTCGTATTCTTGGTTATAATGTGGATGTTAACGAACGGTTTTGGAAAAGAGAAACTCTTTTAGAAAGACTGTTACTATTTCATAAAAAAATGAGCTCTGGTCAAGCCAAAAGCTTTAGTATTAAATAATTACTCCCAAATCCCATGCTTTAGAAATCGGTCTACTTTTTTAAGATAGTTTTCTTTATCCCAATTCTCTAAAGACCAAGGCTCATCAGTGATAAGAGATGAGTCGCTTGGCAAAAAGGTCTCTATCTCTGGCCCTATTTTTTTTAATATAAACTCTTCACCTTCATAAATGATTAATAGCTCCTTATCTTTTGGACTTAGGCCTTTGATTAATTTTCCTTCTACCTTTCCTTCTCCTTTGACAAGAAGCGGAAAGTCCTCATCTTTTGCTCTCACAATTCGATAGGAAATCAAGGTATAGTCTGAAAGAATAAAATCATGATGGCCAAGAACGAGTTTTAGCACATCTAGGTCCTGAAGGGTTCCATAAACAAAGAGATAACTCATGGCTTCTATAGTGCCATTTAAAAGCGAAGATGCTAAGTTAAATTTTTTGGAGATATTATGAAAGGCATCATTTTAGCGGGTGGAGCAGGCTCAAGACTTCATCCTTGTACATTAAGCGTAAGTAAACAAATCCTCCCCGTCTACGATAAGCCGATGATCTACTACCCTATGAGTGTTCTGATGCTTGCAGGAATTAGAGAAATCCTCATTATTAGTACTCCAAGAGATATTGAAGTTTTTAAAGAGCTTTTTGGTGATGGTTCTCAGTTAGGATTAAAATTAACTTATGATATTCAACCCAAACCAATAGGACTTGCCAGCGCCTTTTTGATTGGTGAGAAGTTTATTGGTAGTGATAATGTTTGTCTCGTCTTAGGTGATAATATCTTTTATGGACATGGTTTAAGTGGAAAGCTTATGGAAGTCAGTAAAAGAGATATCGGTGCCACAGTTTTTGGTTATTGGGTTAAAGACCCTGAAAGATATGGGGTCGTTGACTTCAATGAAAATGGCCGTGCTTTAAGCATTGAAGAAAAACCACTACATCCTAAAAGTAACTACGCTGTTACTGGGCTTTATTTTTATGACAATGAAGTTGTCAATATTGCAAAAAATATTAAGCCTAGCCCTAGAGGGGAGCTTGAAATAACAGATATTAATATGGAGTACTTAAAAAGAGGAAAGCTTCAAGTTGAAATGCTTGGTAGAGGAATGGCCTGGCTCGATACTGGTACCCACGACTCTCTACTTGAGGCCTCTAACTTCATTGCAACGATTGAAAAAAGACAAGGTCTAAAAGTTGCTTGTCTTGAAGAGATTGCGTTAGAGAAAGGATGGATTAGCCTATCAGGTTTTGAGAAGCTTATTTCTCATATGGGTAAAAGTAGCTACGCTCAATACCTAAGATCTTTGCTTAACCGTAACTCAAGAAAAAGCTCTGAGTTATCCCTATAATTTATAATGAATCAACCGACAATCAAGAGGCCCATTAAAAAGAGGGTATTTTTGAGTCGATTTTAGAAATATTTTTTTCCTTAAATTTTCATCAGAGGTCAAAATAAAAGCATCGGCCCCTTTGAAGTTTTGAATCAAGGTTTGTCCTATTTGATAGTAAAGCTCTTCTCCCCCTTCAAGTCTTTCTCCAAAAGGCGGATTGCTAATAAGTGTTACTGATTCAGTATTAACTTCTGGTTTAAAGTTTTTAAAATCAGATTTAATTAATTGAATATGATTTTGAAGACCTGAAGCCTTAATATTTTCTTTTGCTATAGAAATGTCTAAGTCCGACCCTACGATATGAAGTGAGCTTGAATTCTTAGCTGCTTCAGATCTTTTTATTACCGAATCAAAATATTGAGCAACCCAATTCCTTAGTTCATCATTATCCAGAAACCAATTATGGTTTAAAAAGGCAAATTCACTTTTTCTTCCCCTCATGGCCCTTTTAATTTTGATATAACTGGGAGGCAAGTTGAGCATTTTCATTGCGGCTTCTATTAATATTGTTCCCGAGCCACAAAAAAGATCAACTAAGGTTCTTTTACCAGAATCCCATTGAGAGAGATGAACTAAAACGGCCGCAAGGTTTTCTCTAAGGGGTGCCCTGTGCCTTCCTCTCCTATAGCCTCTATCACTTAAAGGAGTATTGGTCATATCCAAAAAAAGCTTTAGGTTAAAACCAGAGGCCCTACCCCTAGATTCAACTCTGGCCAAAAGAGAAATATCTGGATTCTCAGTATCAATACTAGGCCTTCTTCCTGTCTCTTTTCTAAATTGATCAACAATGGCGTCTTTTACTTTCATCGTAAAATGCATGCTGTTTTTAAAAAATGCACTGGAATCTTTATCAAAAAGGGTTTGGATTTTAAAAGTTTGGTTGTTATCAAAAACCCTATGCCACCACTTTTTAGTTACTTTATCATATAAGTCTTTTTCGTTCTTTATAGGATAAACATCCAAAAGCCTAAAGACTCTAGAAGACAATCTTGTTTCAAACAAAATTTTTAAAGCTAATTTATCATCTGCTTTAAACTGGACGCCACCGCCTTTTTTCTCTATTTGGCCGGCCCCAAGCTCTTTAAGCTCTTGAAATAAGTATTCTTCTGATCTTTTAGCACAGGAAGCAAAGTACGTTTTTTTCATAACGAACTGATATTATCATTTGCATCACTTTTGCAAGTCATTTGAATTATTTCATCGCTCTTTTATTGCATTGTTGCCCAAAAGGAATAAAGTCCCGATTTCTGGATTTTTCTATGAAGTTTCTGGCCACCTGATTAAATCGAACCATCTTTTTAGGATTAAATAACCCTTTTTTCAGCTTATTTAGCTCTATAACAGTATCAAAATCATTGGCCTTCTGACTTAAATCTATAGCAGTTTTTATGTCTGACTTTTGAGGAAGTGCATAACCTGAAAAAAAGCGAGGCCTTTTATAGCGATATTCCGAACCCAATGCCAGTGGAATAAGACTTGAGAAGGCCTTTTCCATCTTGGTTATTTTAGAAAAATTTAGAAAATCGATTTCATCAGAACTAGTATGGTAAACAGAACCATCTCCGTCTGTAAAATGAACCACTGGTATTTTTAAGCGGGCATTAATAAAACTAGCAATATCGGCCCTGTTTTGAGTTAGAGAGTAAGTGAAGTTGTGCATGTGTAGATTTGCATCAGTAAAAGCTTTTTTTACTTGCCTAGCTAAATTCTGACCTCCTGTCTCTGTTCCCATAGAAAGAGTTGAGTCAGATAAAGAATCAAAAAGATCCAGTCCTATGATATCAAAATTAAAAATGACTTTTACTTCTTTAAGAGAAAAAGGGGGGTTTTGAACGAAGTGTTTTGAACCCAAAAGACCTTTTTCTTCAGCATCAAAGATAAGGATAGCAATATCTTCATCTTTAAATTTGTCTGCTAAGGCCAAGACTAAAGCGACACCGGCAGAGTCATCACTGGCACCTGAACAACGACTGGTTAGAGAGTCTTGCCTCTGAGCACATTCACTAAGCCGATCATAATGAGCAGAAAGAATAAGTTTAGGAGAAAAGGAGTTTTTTGCTATTATATTAATCCCATCAGGGAAGCTTTGATGAGAAACCTGAAAACCCAATTCTTCTAGCTTTTTACTAATATGCTTTCTCGACATAGCGTGAGAGGTATCATCTGAAGAGAGATAAAAAGTGTCAGAATATATTGAATCACAAATCTCAGCATATAGATTAAAACTAAAAAGAAGTAATATTATAATTTTCATTTAATTCCTTTTATTTGATGTATTTCATCGAAACTATATTATAATTAAGTCATGAAAGTAATAATTTTTATCCTTTTTTCTTTTTCCTTATTTGCTAATGAAACACACCTTGAAAGGCGAGACCGGATTAGAGAAGAATCTGTCTTGAAAAAAAGCACTCTTTCAAAATGTAAATTTAAAAAAATTGTTGAAATCAAAAAAATTATTAAGGATAGAGTGATACCTACACTAGAACGAAGTAATATAAAAGTGGTAAATACTGAATCTCCTTATTTCAAATTATCAAGAAACACTGTTGGTCTCTCTGTCACCTTTTTTAAAGGGGCAGCTCTACTTCTACCTTTCACGCTTATCGCGGATATTATTGCTACACCTGTTTACGCTGGAAAACATATAAAAGATCTCATCTCTAAAAATAAAGTTAATAGGGAAAATAAAAAAATTATAAATAAATCATTAAAGGATTTTAAAACTCAGTGGGATGCACTCAATCTTACAAAACTTCAAAAATTAAGTGTCATAAATAATCTAAGATTTTATCAGCTTCTCGATGCCAATTATCAATGGATTTCTGATTCTGAAGGTTTAGGAGAAGTTTATGTTCCTAAAGAAGATTTTTCGTTCCTTTACCCTTTTATGGAAGATCATTTAGATAATTTCAAAGTCAAAAGCGCAAAAGAGGTTTATTTCAACTATGGAAAGAAAAAGAAGCTCGATCTTTTTAGATATTTTCATATTAGCAAGTTCTCTGACTTCTTGCATTTTAATCAAAGACTTTGCGATATCTCTCCATTGTTGGCCATGCGTAAGTTAGGAATCCTTTATGCAGACGATATCAAGAAAAAAGCAAGTCAATACTAATTAATTTTTGATATAAAACCTATAAATGAAATCATTGTTCACTCCGGCCCTTTTATTATCCATTCTTCTAGGAACTCTAGGAGGGGCCTTTATTTACACCCTTTATTATGCCAGAGGCTTATCTTATTTAAGTGATGACCCAAAGGCATGCATTAACTGCCATGTCATGAACGACCAGTACAATTCATGGAGTAAATCAACCCATCATGCAATAACTAATTGTAATAGCTGCCACTCTCCGGACAACAAATTGGCCAAGCTTTTTGTTAAGGCCATCAATGGTGCTGCTCATAGTTACGCTTTTACTTTTAATCAATACAGTACTCCTATTAAAATCAAAAACTGGAATGCAAAGATAGTGCAAAATGCCTGTCTAAACTGCCACCAAACACTATTTGAAACACACCCCAAAGTATTTGATAATAAAATTCATTGTATTCAATGTCATAAGGATATCGGACATGGAAAATAAAAAAAATATTATTACTTTTTTCGCATCTGCTCTGGCCACTATTGGAATTATTGCTCTTTTGATCAATATCTTTGAAAAAAAACAAGAGGCCAAAAATTCTTTTTTCAAAGTCGTCAATGTTAAAGCGACGGATGAAGATCCCGCTATTTGGGGAAAAAACTTTCCTCATCAATATGAAGACTATCTAAAAACAGTTGATCAAGTACGAACTCGTTATGGAGGAAGTGAGGCCATACCCCGAACACCAACAAAGGCCGATCCTCGAAGTGTTGTATCTCAATCTAAGTTAGAGGAAGATGAAAGATTAAAAGTCATGTATGCCGGTTATGCTTTTTCTAAGGACTTTAGAGAAGAAAGAGGTCATGCTTTTATGCTTGAAGATCAGCGCTATACCAAAAGGTTAAAAGTGGGACAGCCTGGTACTTGTCTTAACTGTCATGCCTCTACTGTTCTACCTATGCTTAAACTAGGCCGAGGAGATCTTATGGAGGGCTTTCATAAATTAGGAACTATGCCTTATCATGAGGCCTCAAAACTGGCCAAACATCCCATTGCTTGTATTGATTGTCACAATCCAAAGACTATGGATCTTAGAATAACCCGTCCTGCTTTTACAAAAAGTTATCAAAAGTATTTAGGAATTAAAGATTATAACCCAAACAAAATGGCCTCTAGGCAAGAGATGAAAACTCTTGTCTGTGCTCAATGTCATGTGGAGTATTATTTTAAAGGTAAAGATAAGGAGCTCGTTTATCCTTGGGAAAATGGCCTTAAGGGTGATGACATACTCTCCTACTATGAAAAGGCCCAATTTAAAGATTGGGTTCATGCTGATACCAAGGCAGATATGATTAAGGCCCAACATCCAGAGTTTGAATTGTGGTCACAAGGGATTCACGCTAAAAGTGGTGTCTCCTGCGTTGATTGCCATATGCCTTACAAAAAAGTTGGGGCCCACAAAATCACAGATCACCATATAAAAAGCCCTGTCCTAAATATAAGAAGGGCCTGTCAGACTTGTCATAATATAGATGAGGATAAGCTGGTAGAAAGAGTAGAAACTATTCAGTCACGTCATCTTGAAATTAGAGATATTGCAATGGACGCTTTAGTAGAGTTTATTGATAAGCTCAAAAAATACCCTAACAAAAATGACAAGGCCTATAAAAAGGCATTAACTTTTCAAAGAAAGGCCCAATTTTTACTTGATTTTATAGAGTCAGAAAACTCTTCTGGTTTTCATGCTCCACAAGAAGCGGCCAGAATATTGGCCTTATCTCTAGATTTGACACGAAAGGGACAAGTTGAGTTAGGCCGAAAGGATTAATTTCATCCCCATAACTTGTAAAACATGTTAGTTTAGCTCTATGCCAAAGATTTACGGATTCTCATTTATGCGTGGGGTCGACAGACTCGACTACCCTTATCTCGAAATGCTTGAAAGCATGAGTGGTCTTACAGAAAAGATCTATCTTGCTGTTGGTGACTCTGATGATGCCACCCGATCAAACATAGAAGAACTTACAAATGTAAAAGTCATCCCCACCATCTGGGAAGAAAAGTATAAAGGCGATGGTGGAAGAATATTTTCACAGCAGGCCAATATCGCTCTTGGAAAGTTAAGAGAAGAAGTTAAAGATGAATCGGCCTGGGCCCTTTTTCTTCATTGTGATGAAATTATCCATCCTCAAGAATATAAAAAACTTCTTCAGGATTTAGAACGCGCTATCAAAGAAGGGGCCGATGCTATACGATTGCGCTTTCTTCATTTTTGGAAAAATCATTATCACATAGCTGTTAATAAACGATGGCAACCAGCAGAGATAAGACTCTTTAAACTCCATAGCAATATTGTCTGTTACGGTGATGCTCAAGGATTTAAAGGTTTTAAAAAACAAATTGATAGTGAAGTAAACCTCTATCATTATGGCCATGTCAGACCAGCTGAGCAGCATAGACTTAAGCAAATAGAGATCATGCAAAGGATTCGACCGGCCGAAAAGTTCAATAAATACTGGAAGCGAGAAAAGAAGGCCTTTGCCAAAACCAAAGTCTTAAGAATCAACTGTGCCCACCCTCCCTTTATGGAAGAGCGAATCAAAAGACTGCATGATGAATTTAATCTTCCTGCAAAAAGCTCTCTTCACATTGTTGGAGATAAGAGCTCTTTTGAAGATTCTTTCCTAGAAAAAATAAATGTAAAAGAATTAAGATTTTATAAAAAGGTCAGTGAGGTCCCTGAAAAAGATAGAAAAGAAAATATGATTGTGCTTAAACCAAATGTTTGGCAACGCTTTATTTATAAACAACCCGAATCTGTAAAGATGCAATCTCCCCATGCCAAAGACTGGTCTCCAGAAATGGAGCTTCTTTTGAGAATATCCCAAAAAGGATTTAATCTTAAGGAATCACCATGGAAAAAATAGACACGCCAATTGAAGGACTATTTATTTTAAGACCTCGTATCTTTAATGATAATAGAGGGTCTTTTTACGAATCCTATAATAAAAAAACTCTTGAGTCCTTAGGTCTTAATTGTGAGTTTGTTCAAGATAATCAAAGTGAAAGTAGTTACGGGACTTTGAGAGGACTTCATATGCAAGTGGGTGATGCCGCTCAGGCCAAGCTTGTAAGAGTTTTACAAGGTAGAGTTTATGATGTGGCCGTCGACTTAAGGCCTAACTCTCCAACCTATGGCCAGCACTACGGTATTGAGCTTAGTGAAGAAAACCAAATTCAATTTTTTATTCCGAGAGGCTTTGCTCACGGTTTCGTTGTTCTTAGTGAAAGGGCAAGCTTTTTTTACAAAGTTGATAACTATTATTGTAAAGATAAAGAGCAAGGAATTATTTGGAACGACCCCGATCTCGCTATAGACTGGAAAATTAAGCCTCAAGATATTGTTTTATCTGATAAGGATAAAGTCTTAGCTCCTTTTAAGGATATAAAAGATGCCAAACAACTCTTGTTCTAGAATTCTTGTTACAGGTGCCAATGGCCAATTAGGTCAGTGCCTAAAAGATGTCTTAGCTTCTTCTTCCCTTTTTGCTTCAAGACAAGATCTCGATATCACTTCTCAAGAAGAAGTCTTAAGGTATTTTAAAAACCATAAACCTTCTCTTTGTATTAATACGGCCGCTTATACCCAAGTTGACTTGGCCGAAGAAGAAAGTGATCAGGCCTATCTTATCAATGCCGAAGCTCTTAAAAATCTATGTCTTGCTTGTAATGAACTCAATATTACTTTAGTTCATATTTCTACAGACTATGTTTTTGATGGAAAAAAAGATGAAGCTTATAGTGAAGATGATCTCGTAGGGCCATTAGGAATTTACGGTAAAAGTAAACTGGCCGGAGAGGAAATTGTTCAGTCTATGGCCAACTCATACCTTATAATGAGAACCAGCTGGGTTTATTCTGAGTATGGTAAAAACTTTGTAAAAACCATGTTAAGGCTTGCTAATCAAAAAGATGAAATTAGTGTTGTTCATGATCAATGGGGCAATCCTACTTATGCTAAAGACTTGGCCCTTGCTCTTAAAAAAATAAGTGAGAAAAACTTAGAAGGAATTAAAGAACTTTATCATTATAGCCATGATGGTAAAATTAGTTGGGCCCAGTTTGCTGAAGAAATATTTAGACAAAAAGGACTTAAAACTAAAGTTCGTCCTATTGAAACGAAGGACTTTCCAAGTAATACACCTAGGCCTAGTAATAGCTCTTTTTCTAAGGATAAAATAAAAAGTGACTTTGGGATTAAAATTCCCGATTGGAAAGAAGGTCTTTCCCGCTGCCTAGAGTGTCTTTAGAAAAGTATCAAAGTAATCTGGTTTTTTTAGATTTAGAATCTTTTCCTTATCCCTAACAAGATCCTCATATTCCAAACCATCAATATTTTGAAGCTCAATAAGCTTTTGAGAACCTTTTCGAATAACACCTAAACCACAATCACAATCAAGAACAAAAATCTCAAGATCATCTCTTGTACTCTTAAGCTCTCCTATGGCCTTCCAAACATCACCTGTCCAGCCTCCATCCCAATCTTTATATTGGTCTCTTTGAGCGATCTCTTTGGCCTCGGCAAAAGAAAAAGCTCTAATGGCAGAGGCCTTAGACCAAGGTGAGCAATCATGAACAATAATAACACCATCATCGGCCAAATAATCTAACGTATTATTGATATCTTTTAGAACCTGCTTATACTCATGAAGGCCATCAATAAAAGCGACATCAATTCTTTTCTTAAATACGTCCTTTGCATCCTGATCAAAAAAATCATCACTCGTTTTTTGAAAGTATTTTGTATGAGGTCCAAGAACGGCCTTTACTTTTTTGGCCGGTGCAACTGGATCAACGCCTATTTTGTTAGGGCCATGTATAATTTCAAAGACCTTCCCTTGATCGACTCCTATCTCTAAATATGTCTTGTCCTTTTTCTTTGCTACTATAGTTTGCAAAATACGCACTCTATTATAGTCCTGAGAAAAAGGTATCGCTAAGCGGCGAAATGTTCTTTTTAGTGATGTAATCATAAGAAAATCCTTCAAATTTAAACCTCATCTTACACTGAAGATAAGAAATGGGCCTTTAAAAAATTAAATTCATCGCATCAAATAAAGCACTCAACAACCTTGCCTAATTGTCGTAAAAGTAGATTTAGGAGTTATTATGCAAAAAAATATACTTATAACTGGTGGTGCCGGTTTTATTGGATCAAATTTTATTCCCTATATAATGGAAAATTACGATTACAATATAATATGCCTTGATAAGCTCACCTACGCTGGTAACACAGATAACCTCAAAGAAGTTGAAAATCATAAGGATTATACTTTTGTTCAAGGTGATATTTGCGATAGAGAGCTTGTCGACTCCCTTTTTAAAGACCACAAAATTACAGATGTTATTCATTTTGCTGCTGAATCACATGTGGATAATTCAATAAAGGCCCCTGAAGCTTTTGTTCAAACAAATGTCATGGGAACCTTTAACCTTCTGGATACGGCAAAAAGACATTGGATGAATGCTCCTTTTGAAACTAAAGAAGGTTATGAGGATTGTCGTTTTCATCATATTAGTACTGATGAAGTTTATGGTGCTTTAGGTGATACAGGTTTTTTTACTGAAAAAACACCCTATGCTCCTAATAGCCCTTATAGTGCCTCAAAGGCAGGAAGTGATATGCTTGTAAGGTCTTATTTTCATACTTTTGGTATGAATGTGGTTACTACCAACTGTAGTAATAACTACGGGCCTAAACAACATAACGAAAAACTTATTCCAACTATTATTAGAAAGGCCCTTTCTGGAGAACCCATACCCATATATGGTAACGGCAAGAACGTAAGAGACTGGATTTTTGTTCTTGATCATTGCAAAGGGATTAATAAAGTTTTTCATGAGGGTAAATCAGGAGAGACCTATAATCTTGGTGGAAAAAGTGAAAGAACTAATCTTGATTTGGCCTATCAAATATGTGCTCTTCTTGATGAGCTTCGCCCAGCAAAAACTCAATATGAAGACCAACTTACTTTTGTTAAAGACCGCGCTGGCCATGATTACCGTTATGCTATTGATAACACCAAAGTGGAAACTGAGTTAGGCTGGACCCCAGAAGAAAGTTTAGAAAGTGGGTTAAGAAACACAATCAAAAGCTATATCTAGTCTATTTGATTACTCTGAGTATACTATTTTTACTTACAGGACAGAGTTCAAAAATTTCGTTTTGAAGCTCTAGATTAAAGTCATAAGATTTTTTTTGATTAATCGATAAATATTCTTTTATATCGTGAATTTGAAAATCGATAAGATACCAATTTTTCTTTTTATCGTGCATGAAGTTTTCAATATGCCAATCAGTGATGAGTTTACCCATTAGTTTATCATTTTTGTTTCTTTTATTGGGCGTAATAGACTTCCAATTACTCATCTTAATTTTTGAAATAACATCGATTAGGCCTTTGAGATTTGGAATACGCTGAAATGTTGCTTCATCTTTACAGTATTGTGACATTGTCGATTCAAGCTTAATTTTTTCTATATACCAAGAAGATTAACCCAAGCTATTTTCATTTGTATTTAGGTTTGTATGAGAAAGGGCCTTAAGAGTTGGTATATTTTCTTTTTTTAAAATGTCTGAAAATAAAAGCTCATCGACAAATACTTCTTTATATCCTAGCCCAAAGACCTTAATTATTCTTTCTGGGTTTTTAGGATGATTATAGACCCATGCTGTTCCTCCAGAAGCAAAGCATAGCTTTGATTCCAAATTGAAACCGGCCACATTCCATGAAGGACAATCAGCACTAAGAAGGATCTTGGGTATTAAAAGAGCATATATAAATAAATATTTCATTACTTAATTATAAATGCACTCATGTCCTACTCAATAGGAACTTTTTTACCACTAGTAGGTATATCAATATTTTTCTTACCTATTTCTATATTTAGGATACCATTTTTGTAATTGGCCTTAACATTTTCTTCATCAGCATTTTCAGGAAGATTTAAAGTCCTATGAAAAGAGCCATAGCTACTTTCAACCCAATAATACTGATCTTTTTCTTCTTTTTTCTCTCCGTGAATATGAAGTAGTCCCTGTTCTACTTTAACGTTAATATCCTCTTTATCAACGCCCGCTACCTCAACATTAACTAAATAAGAGTTTCCCTTATCCTTTATATTCACAGAAGGATTAAATTGATTGAGAAACGGTTGATCAAAAAAGCGTGACATTTCAGACCTCATTTTCTCAAAGGGATCCGCTACAGTTAGATTACTTTTTTGTCCTCTTTCTTGCTCATTTTTAAACCAGTTCCATGGGGCCAAATCTTTCATTTTCATAAAAACTCCTTTTTTAATTTTATCTTTATAAATCAATTAAAATGCCATGATCTAGATCAATCTAATCTAGCAATTGAATTTTATTAAATATCAACAACTTATAAGTACCTGATTTTACATGAAAATTTATCATTTTTACACGATAACAAGATTCAAATTGGGAATTTTAAAGCATTTGATAAAAGTATAATTCGTAAAACTGGTTGGAGATCTTAATGAATAAAAGTATTGTATTGGGACTGTTCATCTTTGCTAATTTAGTGGCCTGTAAATCTTCTCAAGACTCGATTGAAGAGAGTTCAAAACCAAACTTAAATCTTTCCAAGAATTTAAACTCTCCACTGAATTCTCAAGCGACAATGGTTTATAACCGCTACCTTATTGAGAACCCAGAAGGACATTACGAATTTAATATTGAAAATGCACCCAAACTTAAAGATCACTACTCTATTGAAGATGGCGAACTGTGTACTGAAGTTAAAGGAAAAGAGTTACCCATAACCGCAAACTGCTCAGGTGTGCTTGTCGGGGCCGACCTTCTTCTTACAGCTGGTCAATGTTACCTAGGTCAACAAAAAACATGTGATGATTTCAAATGGATTTTTGATTATTCTCCAACTCAAAAGTCTTTTAACTCAAAGCAAGTTTATAGCTGTAAAAAGGTTATTCACTACTCTGTCTCTGTTGATCTTAACGAAACTAAGGACCAATGGGCCCTTATTCAACTAGACCGAATTGTTGAAAAAAAACATCCTTTAGAATTAGCAAAAAGCTTTGATGAACAAAGTGGCCGAGTTCTAGGTAACCTTTTTGGTCTTTCTCCTAAATTAACAAGAGTAAAAGAAATCATTCAAAATGGTGACTTCAAATCTGGTGATTTCGATCAAGAGTTTCCCGTTCCTGGTAGTACTATTTTAAATGATAAAAATGAAATTTTAGGTGTTGTCATTAGGACTGAAGGTGGATTTGTTAAAGATGAACAACGTGGTTGCTACCTTCCTAAGAAATGTGATGATGAACAATGTAATCAAACCATTATTAGCTCTATTGAAGAGCTTCCTTATACCGTAAAGAAAAAGGTTCTCAAAATTAAGGCCTATAATGCCCTTGAAAGTAATGATAAACATAAACTTAAAGAATTAATTTACCAAGGCGTTAACCTTAAAACCAAGGATCACTACGGAAAAACTCTAGCATTAAGGGCCTTAGAGTTAGGTAGGATAGAGTTATTTAAAGTTTTATTTGAACATGGAGTTGACCTTGATGCCACCGATAATATTGGACAAGGACTATTTCATTATATCGTTAGAGGAAATGTTCATGAAGCATTTAATTTCTTCTCTCAATGGAATGTTGATATCAATAAAAAAGATTCTTTAGGTCGTACAGCACTCTATCTAGCGAAACAATTAAATCATTTAACAATGATCGAAAAACTGACCGAACGTGGAGCAACGCTTGGTAACCCTAGAGTAGCAAAAGGTTTTCTTGATTTTTGTAATGATCCCTATGCCTCAGAAAAAACCAAACTTACAGTTGAACTTCTAAAAAATAGAGTTAGTAAAGGAAACTGTAATGAAGCCTATATTTCATTAAGTGATCTTGAACATATTTATATATCCCATAATCAATTATCTGATCTTCGTCCCTTAATGGACTTTATCAAACTTGAAAGATTAGAAATTAGAAGTGAGTCCTTAGAAGATATATCTTTTCTAAAAGAGCTCAAAAACCTTAAAAAAGTTACTATTAAGGCCAACTTTTTTGGGGATCTTGCCCCTCTATCATCCCTTTCTAACCTCGACTCTGTTGAGCTTGAGGGAGAGGCCGATTTCTCTACCCTTTCTGATTTAAAAGGCCTTAAATCTTTAAAAGTTAAGACAAACAAAATGATAGATACGGCCTTTCTTTCATCTATGCTTGAGATCGAAGTTCTTCACCTTGAAGCTGATATAGAGAACCTCATCATTCCGAAACTGAATAAATTAGAAGAAATTAAAATTCAGATAGGAAAAGAGTTTGATCTCTCTGTTCTTGAAGGTTTAACCGGATTGAAAAAAATTACTGCGCAATATAATGAACTCACCGATATATCAGCTCTTTCTTCTTTAGTTGGTTTGGAGAGACTCTATTTGACTCAAAACAAAATCACTGATTTATCACCACTTGCCTCTCTTAAGAAGCTAAAAACATTGGTAGTTAGTAGAAACCCCATTAAAAAAGGTGAAGAGTTCTGTCCGACAAAAAACGTATCAAAGGCCTTGGCCCGCTTTTGTCGAAGAAATAATCGTTAGTCTTAAGAGCTTTACAAGATTATTATAAAGCTTTAAGGACTACTTATGAAATTAGATCAATACGATTATATTGTCTTTGATTGCGATGGTGTTATTCTCGATAGTAATCGAGTTAAATCACAAGCTTTTTTTGATGTGGCCTCACCTTATGGGCCAGATAAAGCACAAGAACTTTATGACTATCATAAAAAGACTCAAGGTATCTCTCGCTATGTAAAATTCAAGTATTTTTTTGAAACTATTTTAAATAAAGAAAATTATCAAAGCGATTATGACTTCTGTATAGAAGAATACGGAAAATTAACTCGTCAGAGAGTCTTTGCCTCCTCTTATACCGAAGGATTCGAAGACTTTCTTAGATTATGCCAACAAAAGCTCTTTATTATTTCTGGCACTCCAGAAGTAGAAGTTCAAAAAATCATTAAGCACAAAGGCATTGAATCTCGTTTTGAGATGATTTTAGGCAGTCCTCAGACAAAGTTTCAAAACCTAGACAGAATATTTGAAAAGCATGATCTCTCTAAAGGTCTTTTCATTGGTGATGGAAAAGTAGATTATCAATCTGCTTACGAATATGGTTTAGATTTTTGTTTTATTTCTAACTATAGCGATATGGAGGATCATGAAGACTTTTTTAAAGATAAAAAAGTCTTCAATTACCCATCCTTTAAGGAACTACTGCTCACTCTCTAGATATTCATTTGAGACCGAGAAAGAACCATCAGCATTTTTACTCTCCAATGCCTTTTTGTAGTTATCATGGTGTTCTTTTTCAACCTTTGTAAGACCGCTAAAGACTTTATTTAATTTCTCTAGCTTTTTCTTAAAAGTTTCTGCATGTTCCTTACACTCTTCAATTCCCTCTTCAAACTCTGCAATCAACCAATTATCTGCCCCCTCATCTTTTGCTGTTTGGGCATATTGAGGGTACATCTCTGTGTACTCAAACTTCTCCCCTTCAACAGCAAGTTCAAGGCATTTTTCAGTCGTCATTTCCTTCATTGGATAAAGATTTCTTAGGTGTCCTTTTGCATGGGCCGTTTCATGCTTAGCTGTTTCTTCAAAAAGTTTGGCCACATCTTCATCACCATTTTTTCTCGCTATTTCTGCAAAGTATAAGTACTTTTGGTAGGCCATAGACTCACCAGCAAAAGCGGCCTCTAAGTTTTTCCAAGATTTTATTTCAGGTTTTTTATTCATGTTATACCTCCTCTTTCCTAAGACCATTATAGGTTAA
>JAURDE010000133.1 GCA_030828105.1 Bdellovibrionota bacterium
AAAAAAAAACGCAATTAACTTAATTCTATAAAGAGATTAAAAAAATATTCATTAAATAAAATTATATTTTGTCTCATTTTAAATATTCAAGGGTGTAAATAACGATTACAAAATAAAAAGGGAAAAAATTGACAAGAAAAGTCCATATGTTACTCATAGAATAGTACTCTCTACTAAGATCATGGATTTTCCTTATCTAGAATTACTATCAAGTTCTTAAACTTTATTATCTCTACGCTATCTAAAAAATCAGACTTTCTTTTTTCCCAGACCTCATTTGACACAAGTGCTATCTCATCGTTTTCTACGATAAAATCACTTCCTACATTTTTTACAAGTCCCATATCATGAAAACTGGCCCAGTTATTAAGGGACCAGTAGGGATAAACCATATCTACGTTTTTCCACATCTTTGGTTTAATTCCTTTAAGCTCTAGAACTTCTTTAATTTGATAGAGTTCTTTATCTCTTCTTATTTCAGTGGTTACGGGGAAAATTAATAGAATAAGAGTTACAAGTACCACCGCACCTCTATAGAAGCTTTGAACCTTTTCAAAGATCTTTAATTCAGAAAGAACGTATCCGGCACAAATCGCTAGGAAAGGATACATGGGCATAAGGTAGTGGGAGTACTTAAACTTACTAAAGCTTAGAAGAACGAGATAACTCATAAAACCAATAAAAGCGAGCCAGTAGAAATCATCTTTTTTCTTTCTGATAGAATAGAGTGCCATCAAAAACCAAACATTGACTCCTTGAAGTAAAAAGACAACATAGGTCCATACTGGGGAAGCTTGTCCTCTTCCATCACTGATGGTGTGTACAAAAGTGAAATCAAACCAGTTTTTAAAGATAATAAATTTATCACTGATATAAAGACTCAATGGCCATATCCCAAAGATTACTAGTCCTAAAATAAGTCCCGCCCAAGGATAGAGACTTCCAAGAACTCTTATTCTTTTTGTCACTAGTATATGAACACTCATAATAATGGGTATAAAAAATCCCATAGGTCCTTTAGTGAGAAGACTTAATCCAAAAAAGAGTCCGCTTAAGATCCAGTATCTCTTATCCCCTAGTGCTCGAAAGTAATAATAAAGACTTGTTAGGGTAAAAAACATCAAGGGAGTATCAAGATTAGGAAACCGACTCTTTTTAATCATAGGTAGAATCAAACTAAAAACAATCCCTACGGCAATAGCAAAGCGATCCCCTTTTAATTCTCTACACCATTTCAAAAGGACGAATAAAGACCCCAGGGTAAAAAGCCCTGCAAAGATTCTCGCACTTACAAAGCTTACTCCAAAGAGCTTAAAGAAAAGTCCTTCTAAAATGAAAACAAAGGGAGTGTGATGAAAGTACTCCGTGTAAACAAGATCATTAAGTTTAGGTACTAACCAAAAACCATCTAGAGCATTTTTTCCTAACGCCGCATAAAGATAGCCATCATGAAAAAAGCCTGGGACCCAAGCTTGTTGAAAGAGAAGAACGATAAATAAAAAAATAATCCAGCGATACATTATTAACCAATTAAACTTAAAGCATTATCTAAATCCTCTTTAAGATCTTCAATATGCTCAATTCCTACACTTAGCCTAAGTGTGCTTTCATGGACACCAATAATATCTAAATGCTCTGGTGGCACATCACTGTGAGTCATACGCATAGGATGTTCTGCTAGAGATTCCGTTCCTCCTAAAGATACTGCCAGTCTAAAAATTTTAAGATTATCTAAAACTTTAAAAGCTTCTTTTTCTCCGCCTTTAACATCAAAAGAAATAACCGCACCAAAACCACTACACTGCTTATCAAAGATCTCCTTTTGACTATCTCCATCTTCTAAAAGACCTGGATAAGTAACACTTGTTACATTTTTATGGGACTTCAGTAATTTTGCTATCTCTAAAGCATTCTTAGCTTGTCTTTCCATCCGAATAGAAAGGGTCTCTAAAGACCTAAGTAACATCCATCCGGTAAAGGGATTGGCCATAGATCCTAATATAGTTCGATAACCGCTCACTGATTCCATTAACTTTTCAGAACCTGTCACCACTCCAGCAATCAAATCGGAGTGTCCTCCAATAAACTTCGTCGCAGAATAAATAATCAGATCCGCTCCAAAGTCTTTTGGTTTTTGAAAGACAGGGCCTAAAAAAGTATTATCCACTGCGATAATAAGATCACTTTTATGCTTTTTTAGTTTCGCCATACTTTCAATATCTACTAAGACGTTACTAGGATTAGCTGGTGTTTCTAAAAAGATCATTTTGACCTTATCTTTATATTTACCAACAAGGTCCTTTTCCATTTTACTCGCAGTATCATCTGCGCTTACGTAGCTTGCGACTTCGATTCCAAACTTAGGAAGGATATGAGTAAAGAAATAGTAGGACCCGCCATACACTGGAGAAGATGCCATAATGACATCACCTGGTTGACACAAAGCTAAGATAGTTGTGGTAATGGCACTCATTCCCGAACTAAAAACAGCTCCCTTCTCGGTTCCGTCCCAAGCAGCAATTCTCTCTTCAAAAATCTGTAAATTAGGATTATTAATCCTAGAGTAGATAAGCCCCGGATCTTCCTTAACTCCACGCTTTTTAAGTCCATAAGCATATTCAAAGAATCTCTTTCCATGCTCTGCACTTTCAAATTCAAAAGTAGAGGTCATAAAGATAGGCACCTTAACGCTTCCCTCACTGAGCTTTGCCTCATAACCCAAATTTAAACTTAATGTCTCTGGCCTATACTTATCTTTATTCTTACTAAATTCATTTTCCCACATAGATTTCTCCCTTGCTCTATTTTGCGCCTCTGTAATGAGAATGGCCATATGACAGTTTTTAAACGCACCTTGCCCTTGTCTTTAGTGGCCGTTTTGATTAGTGTTTGCCCCTTAATAAGAAATCTTATTTTAACGCGAGACATCTCTTGATGAGACAAAATCTAGACTCCCTTTCCAATCGCTTATTCGAAAACTAGATGTAGGAAGAAGTGAGAATTGTGAAAAATGAATTTTAACAATGTAAGCATTACAGGTATAGGAACTATAAGTGCACTTGGCACAGAACTAAACCATATTAATGAAGTTCTGCACCAAAAAAGATCACTACCTATTCCTACGGAAAAAATAGCTCTAAAGAAGTGGGCCAAAGATCCTAGAATGTTTCAATGTCCTGACTTTGAAATCCCTAAAAAATTTCGACATCTACCAACTTCTCATAAAATGTCTCTTTACACTCTAAAACAAGCACTAGAAGATTCTGGGTTACCTAAAAGAGATGACTTTAAAAAATTAAAAGGGTGTGTGATTTGGGGTGGGCCAACATGTGATCTCAGTGGTGGAGAAAGTTATTATCAAAAGTCTTCCTCTCAAAATAAAAAAGATCTTCTTCATTCAAATCTAGATCACCTCTCTCATTTTTTAAGTCTCGTTCTTAGACAAGAGTATGGAGCAAATTTAAAACCTCACCTGACTGTCTTAGCAGCTTGCTCCACTTCGCATCATGCTATTTCTTTAGGGGCGATGCTGATTGAACAAGGAGAGCTAGATTGGGTCATGGTTGGCGCGAGTGATGCCATAAGCTTAACGACCTTTAGTGGATTTGGGGCCTTACAAAACATCTCTCCAAATCGAAAGTGTAAATCCCTTGATCAAAAGAGAGACGGGCTTGTTTTTGGTGAAGGCTCAAGTTGCTGGATCATGGAGCCATTAAATGGGCCATCAAAGCCAAAAAAGGTTTACGCAAAAATATCACAAATTAATTTTGGATTAGAGTCCTATCATATGGCGATTCCAGACCCCTCAGGTATTGGCCATAAAAGAGTGATCTCTAAAATGGATCTAGATAATATTGATTATGTAAAAGTTCATGGGACGGCAACACCTCAAAATGATGAGATTGAAATTAGAGCGCTTGAAGAGTCTTTTGAAAAATTAAACCTCTCTCATAAAATCCCTCTTGGGGCCTTAAAGCCCTATATAGGTCATACCATGGGGGCCTGCGGTTTAATTGAAAACTCACTTGTACTTAAGATGATGGAAGAAAATATTTTGCTTGCTAACTTGAACTTAACAGAACCGATAGAGTCAAAATATTTTGATCTCATAACGAAAAACACTAAAAAGGATATCCGCAAAGTCTTATGTCTCTCCGCTGCTTTTGGAGGTAACTATTCAGGGTTAACTCTAGAAAAGGTAGGTTTATAATGAATATTGAAAAAATATTTACCTTAAAAGGCCTTAAGTCAAAAGCTCCTGTGGATCGACTTGGTGATGTGGATGATGAAGGATTTTTCTTCACTGAAAATGACTTAAACGAAATTAAAAAAACGCCTAAAAAAAATCGTATCAAAAGACTTAACACACCCTGTATACTGGCGATCCATGCTTTAAGTAAAATCATAACGGATCCTATAACAGAAAAAGATGCCCTCATTATATCTCATGAAACACTACCTGGAGTCATAGAAGAGTATATAGAGGATGTGTTTATTAATGTGGAGTATGCCTCTCCCAAAAAATTCCCTTTTATTTCTCCAAATGCTCTTTCCACCCCTATCGCAAAAGAATTTGGTTTTTCTTCTTATCAAATCAATACTAGTGGAATTGATGGAGGGGGAATACAGGCCCTCACCATGGCGCAGACTTTACTTAGAAATGAAGAAATTGAGAATGTGTATATCGTTACGGTGGATTTTCTATCCGAGATTTTTTATAAAACTTACAAAGTGATGGGCGCCTATAAATATAAATGGCCTACTGATATGGTTACCGCTACAAGACTTTCAAAAAATAATGACAGCTATGGAGCGATCATTAAATCAGACTCTTGGTATAGCGATGATCTCCTCCCTTATTATAAATATGCCTTTGATTTAAAAGGTATGAAAGAAAAACTTGGCCAGCTTATAGAGTCTTATCCCATTAGCTTAATCTCAACGATGCCTGATTCCTTCAATGATGCTGTTCAAAGAGAGGCCTATATTAAAGAAATCATAGGTCCTTCTCCAATAGATATTATGGAATTTGATGATTTAAAAAGCATTTGCTCAGGTAGTATTTTTGAAAATATAAATCAATTTATGAAACGCTTAAAAACTTACCCAAAAGGACAAAGATATGGAGTCATTCCATGGCAACTTCCTGGGGGTATAAGCGGTGCTTACTTAATAGAGGCGAACTAAATATGGAACAGATAAAACCTTTTAAATACAAGGGAAAAAGCAGATTATATTATTGGTCCCCTCTTTATCAAGCAAGGTTTAGCGAAATAGATCAATATAATATTTTATGGAATGGCCACTATATTAGTTATTTTGAAGAAGCAAGGTTCTCACTTCTGAGTCATTTTAACGTAAGTATTTTAGATCTAGACGAAGCTAATCTCATCTTACCAGTGAGAGGTTATAATATTGAGCTCAGAAAACCCATTATGGCCCAAGACAAGTTTCAGGTTCTTGTTAGACCAAGCTTTGTTTTTGAAGGTGTGATTAAATTTCAGCACCTTTTAATTTGTAATGAAAAAGTTCATGCCACCAGTGAGTTAAGTCATGTCATTGTTCATAAAGAAACTGGCCTTTATTCACTAAAACCACCAAAGGCCTTTGCTGATGGAATGGTAAAGCTCTTTAACGCATTTGATATTCATATTGAAAAAGATAGATTCTCACAAGTTGAAAAAAGGATTTAAAAATGGAAATAACCACAGATCAAATTAAGAACATTATGATTGAGTCTTTTGACCTTGATTTAACAACCAATGAAATATCGGATGATATGCCCTTTTTTGGTGGAGAATTGGATATTGATTCTATTGATATGTTGGAGTTTTTTATGAAAATTGATCAAAGCTTTGACATCAAAATTAATAAAGAAGAATTAAAAGAAGAATATTTCGCTTCTGTTCAAAGTATGACCGATTACTTAAATACTCAAAAGGTGACTCAATGAATATAGAAGCTCTTGCACCTTATCTCCCTCAAAAAGGTCCTTTTTTACTGTTAGACGAAATTATTGATCATGATTTTATGAAATCAGTTGTTATAAAAAAGACCCTACTTAAAGAGGACCCTATATTTAAAAATCACTTTCCCGATAATCCTATTTATCCTGGTAGTTATCTTATTGAGATGAGCGCTCAAGCTGCACAGCTCATTTTTATTGCTCTTGAAGATTTTTTTAAGTCTAATGAAAGTATCAATCAAAAAGATATACTTCGAGGTAGAGTACTTAAAGTAGAAAACGTAAAGTTTATTGAAGAAGTTAAACCAGGGCAAACTTTAGAAGCTCATGTTGTATTAACTCAATTTTTAGATTCAGCAAACTGCGCGAAAATTTCTTTTAAAATAACCAGTGAAAATAGAGTTGTTTCAAAAGGAAGAATCATGTTGGGTTTCGCTGCTTCTGGGGAGCAAACGGATGAAAACAAACAAACTCTACAATAGTTACGATGTCTGTATTTTAGGTGGAGGACTTGCTGGATTAGGTCTGGCCCGCCAAATATCTCTTGAACATCCTCAATGGAATGTTGTTGTTTTAGAAAAAGCAGAAAAGGTCTCTAGCTGGAAAGTCGGTGAGGCCACGGTTGAACTAGGTGCTCATTATTTTATGCGTAAGCTAAGTTTAACCAACTACTTATACCGTGAGCATTTACCTAAAAATGGTCTAAGATTTTTCTTTGATAATAAAGATAAGAATTTAGAGCTGACTCAAATGTCCGAAGTGGGAAGCCAAGGTCTTCCAGTTCATGCAAGTTTTTTAGTGGATAGGATCAAATTTGAAGATGATCTCATCACTATGGTTAGAAAAGATGGAATCACCGTGCATCAAGGTGCGGCAGTGAAAGAAATACAAATTTCTGAAGATGAATCCCCTCATACCATTTCCTATGTTCAAGGTGATGAGAAAATCGCTATCAATGCAAAATGGCTCATTGATGGAACGGGAAGAAAAAAATTAGTTCACTCTCTTTGTGGGCAAACGCTGAACTTAAAACAAGAGACGGATACAAGACTTAATACCACTTCAGTATGGGGAAGGTTTTCTCATATTAAAGATATCGATTATACATCTCAAGACCCTATCTACAAAAAATTTAGAGAGCGCGTTTATCATAATACCAGAATGATGGGGGCCCTTCATTTTATGTATGAAGGATATTGGGTTTGGTTTATTCCATTAGATAAAGAGGTTTTTAGTATAGGTGTAGTTTATGATAAAGATGTGAGTGATCTCAAACTCAATAAAAAGAACTTCACTGAGTTTTTAAAATCCCATAACGCCATCAATGATTTAATGAGTGAATCTAAAATGCTCGATTTTTTAGGCTATCCAAGTCTTCCTTATAAATCGAATCAGTATTTTTT
>JAURDE010000179.1 GCA_030828105.1 Bdellovibrionota bacterium
AGGAAAGGTGGGAATTCCGGCCTACTTTGTCATCAACTCTCGCGGTGAGGTATTTGATTTAGGTGAAACAATTACGGTCGACGAAATTAAGAAAGCATTTAATGATTAGCCACCAACTTCAAAACGAGTCGGAACCTTCATTAGGTGTTTAATAACATCTAGAGGGCTCCGATCTTCATAAAGAACACCATATAGACCATGTGTCATCCTTGCTGTTATATCATATTTAAGAGCAATCTTATAGGCCGCTGCAGTTGTTTTATACCCCTCTACAACGAATCTTTGACTTTCTAATATTTCTTTGGCCTTACGACCTTTGGCCAATTCAATACCAAACGCTTTATTACGACTTAAGTTACCAGTCACAGTTAAAATCAGATCCCCCATCCCAGATAAACCATAAAATGTTTCAGGTCTTGCATTATAAACTAGGCCAAACCTTAACATTTCATTAATACCTCTTGTGATCATGGCCGCTCTTGTATTGTGGTTAAAGCCTAGACCTTCAAGAATACCACCACTGATGGCCAATAGGTTTTTGAGTGCTCCTCCTAATAAAACTCCCTTAACATCATAATTTAACATAACTTTAAAATAGGATGTATCGAGCATATTGGCAGCAAGCTCTAAATTCTTTTTGGATTTCCCTCCCAAAGCAACAAGGGTTATCTGTTCCTCAAGAATTTCTTCAGCATAGGAAGGCCCTGACAAATACATTATTTTTTCGGAGTGACCAGGAAGAACACTTGCAAAGATATCATCTGGTAACTCTAGGGTATCCACATCAATACCTTTAGATAAAGAAACTAATGGTATATTTTTCTCGAGATAATCATTAAAGCGTTTTTTATTTTCTGAGAAATAGTTTTTTATTGCCTGGGTAGGAAGCCCTGAAACTAATAGATCAAGACCACCATCTGATAATTTATCAACCTCTTCCCAGTTAAGGGCAGGAACAATATTATCCTTTAACTTGTGCCCGGGTAGGTAAACTTTATTTTCTTTATCTTTTTTTAGAGCGTTATATACATCTTTAGATCTCACAAGAAGTATAACTCTCTGAAAATTATTTGCTAGTACAGAGGCAATTGAAGTACCAAAAGCTCCCGCACCAACAACTAATGCAGTTTTGTAAGTCATAACGAAATACATCCTTTAATTTTTGATGCTCTTAAATAGTAATCGATCACTTCTTGAGTTTCATTGATTTCCATAGAACAAGTGAGGCTAACATAATTTCCTTTCCTGGATTTCTTTAAATCAACTTCAAATTCAGAAAATACATCTTTTAGGTTTTCAACTTGGTCAACGGGAACGATAAACTTAAAAAGATAAGAGCTAGGCCACTCATATTGGTTTTCTAGGATTAATCTAAATTTAGCTTCGTTAAATGACATGACACTAACCTTCAAAATCCGGTATCTCAGGCACGATATTTTGTTGATACCTAAGCAAGTCTATTACTTCTCTGGCCGGTGCCTGTCCAGGATACCTCTCAGTTACATAATCCACGACTTCTTGAACTTCATGGCTTGCAGAGGGAACAGTGGCCGAAAAACCGGCCTTTTTTAATAAGGGAACATCAAAAAACTCATCTCCCATATACATAATTTCATCTGCCTTAAACCCGTCTTTCATAACGGCCTTAAAGGCCTCTCTTTTATCTTCATTACCCATGAAAACATAATCAAGGTTTAAGTTTTCCTTAAACCTTTTTAAAACACCAATACTATTTCCCCCTGTGATTACGCCAACCTTTAAACCTGCCTTACGAAGCATTTTTAGGCCGTAACCATCAAGAGTATTAGTCGATCTATTAAAACCTAATACGTCACCACCCCAATGAATACTTCCATCAGTTAAGATACCATCAACATCAAAAAGGGCAACTTTAATGGCCTTAAGTTTAACACTGTATTTTTCGGATTCTGCTCTTAAATCTCTAGGCATTAACTACTCCATAAATTCTTACAAGATCGCTCACTACTTCGTGAACTTGCTCCAGAGCAAGACAAGTGGAGGCATCACTTAGTGCTTTGGTAGGTTCTGGATGAGTTTCCATAAATATACCATCAGCTCCTGCAGCAACGGCGGCCCTGGCCAAAACCCTAATTTGATCTCGTTTCCCACCAGTTCTATCACCTAATCCACCAGGCATTTGAACACAGTGGGTGGCGTCATGTATGGCCCTAACGCCAAACTCTTTCATAATGCTAAAAGAGGCCATATCAACAATAAGGTTATTATAACCAAAAGAGCTCCCTCTTTCCGTAAGAAGTATTTGGTCTTTAGGAATAAAATGTGAGGCCTTCTCTACAATATTACTCGTTTCTTGAGGGCTTAAGAATTGACCTTTTTTAATTTTAAGCAAACGGTTGTATTTTGCACAAGCTTTGGCCCCTTCAACTATCATATCTGTTTGACGACATAGAAAGGCCGGAATTTGAAGAACATCACAAACTTCCGCAACTTCCATGGCCTGATCAGGTGTATGAAAATCGGTAAGAACTGGTAAAGAATAAGTTTGTTTTATATCGGCCAAAATTTTGAGGCCATCTACAATTCCTGGTCCCCGATAGCTGTTAATCGAGCTTCTATTGGCCTTATCAAAGCTTCCTTTAAAGGTAAGGTTAATTTCACTTTCGAAAGGTTTTAAGTTTTGGACAAGAGTTTTAGCAACCTCATGGGCGAGATCTTTACTTTCTAGTACACATGGTCCAATGAAAAAATCCATTTTCTTCATAACATTCCTTTTTAGCTTATGCTGGCACGTATAAATGTTTCAAATAAAGGGTGTGGCATAAAAGGCCTAGACTTAAACTCAGGGTGATATTGGCAAGCAATAAAATAAGGGTGGTCCTCTAATTCAATAACTTCAACAAGATTAAGCTTATCATTTTTTCCTGAGACAACGAGCCCACTTTCAATAATTTTAGGTAAGACGTCATTGTTTACTTCTAATCTATGCCTATGCCTTTCAGAAATATTCTCTTTACCATACACTTTATGGGCCAAGGTTCCTTTTACAATATGGCAATCATAGGCACCTAGTCTCATAGATGCTCCTTTGGTGCCTTCTTTGGACTGGCCTTCCATATAATGAACGACAAAGTCACCATTTTTTTCAAACTCTTCACTTGTAGCATTACTTATACCAGCAACGTTTCTAGCATATTCGATCAGTGCTAATTGCATACCAAGGCAAATTCCAAAAAATGGTATTTTCTTTTCTCTAGCGTATTGTATGGCCCTAATTTTTCCCTCTGTTCCTCTTTCGCCAAACCCACCTGGAACAAGAATTCCATCAATTTGAGATAGCTTTTCTTCAAGGTCATTTTCTTCATCTGCATCAATATAAATGGGTTCAAGCTTCACTTGGTTTGCTATGGCCCCATGATTTAGCGCTTCATCTAAAGACTTATAAGACTCAATGAGTTCTGTGTATTTACCAACGATTCCAATTTTTACACTTCTTTTAGGGTTATCAAAATTGAACACAACTTTCTCAAGGTCCCCTATTTTCGGTCTTGCTGCCCAAATTCCAAGAAGCTCAGTGATTTTTTCATCTAGCCCTTGTCTATGAAACTCTATTGGTACTTTATAAATAGAGTTTAAATCTATTGATTGAAAAATTTGGTTTCTTGGAACGTTACAAAATAGAGCAAGTTTATCTAGAAGTGGTGAATCTATCTCTCGATCAGAACGGCAAAGGATAATATTTGGAAAAAGCCCGATGGATCTTAACTCCTTAACTGAGTGTTGAGCAGGTTTAGATTTCAACTCTCCTGCTGCGTTCAGATACGGAATGAGAACAAGGTGAATAAAACAAACATTTTCTAAACCAACATCAAGGGCAAATTGCCTTATAGACTCCATAAACGGAAGGGATTCTATATCACCTACAGTACCGCCTATTTCGGCCATAAGTAGATCTGCATCTTCTGCAGCAAGATGAATTCTTCTTTTAATTTCATTAGTTATATGAGGTACTACTTGAACAGTTTTACCTAAATATTTTCCTTCTCTTTCGTTTTCAATAACCTGCACATATACTTGACCAGTTGTGAAGTTACTTTTTCTTGAAAGAGTTAAAGAAGTAAATCTTTCATAATGACCTAAATCGAGATCAGTCTCAGCTCCATCATCAGTTACAAAAACCTCACCATGTTGAGTTGGACTCATTGTACCTGGATCAACATTAATATATGGATCCATCTTCAACATATTTACTTTTATGCCTCTTCTTTCTAAAAGACCCGCGATACTTGCAGCAGCTAATCCTTTTCCTAATGAGGAGGAAACCCCACCGGTTACAAAGATATATTTTTTATTATTTTTCTTGGGCACTTAATACTCCTTCCACCAAAGAGACATCATCGGGGGTGTCAATTCCTATCAATTCGCTATTAATCTCTATGGCACCTATTCTTAAACCTTGTTCAATGGCCCTTAATTGCTCTAATCCTTCATACTTCTCATAGTGTGAAGGGGCCGCAGAACAAAAACCTTTTAAAGCTTGTGGTTTATAAGAATAGAAGCCTATATGTAAAAACCATTTATCAATTTCACTCTGTGTTCTTTTATGAGGTAAAGGTGCTCGAGAAAAGTAATGACACTCGCCACTAGTTTCTGAATATATGGCCTTTACTCTATTTGGGTTTAGAAACTCTTGGTCAAATTGAGTCTTTCTTTTGACCATGGTGACGATATC
>JAURDE010000038.1 GCA_030828105.1 Bdellovibrionota bacterium
TAAATGATAAAACAGCATCGTTATTTGAATTATCTTTGATTAAACCAATTGAATTAAGGTCAATAGCTTGATTAGTAAAAGATATACCACCTAAATCAACAAGACCTATTTCAACTTCATACTCAAACCTTAAAACTCTATTGCTTATTTGATTCTGAAAGAGAGCATACTTTAGTACTCCACCAATATCTAAAGCTAACCTTGGTTCATTGGTAACATTAACATCTTCATCAAAGGAAACATCAAATACTAATTTATCACCAATGGAATAAGTCCCATTGGTTGGAATTGTAATACTTGTTACACTTGGTCTTACAGAATCTACTAATACTGAGTTTAAAGGCACCTCATTGAATAAGTAATTCGTCTCGTTATTCTGGCTATCTCTAACCTCTGAAAGGTTTTCAACCAGATTAGCATTAATAAGAATACCATCTGTATCCTGTAATCCTTCTTCAACAGTATATTTAAATCGTAGTGTATCTTTACTTATTTGTGAGAAAAGATCAGCATTTTTAGTTTCTGCGCCTATCTGTAAAGAAAGAAAAGGTAAACCTAGGACGATAATTTCTTCTGAAAAGACCACATCAAATATGAGATCATCTCCTGTTTTATAATTGCCATCAACAGGCCCTAACACTTGGGTAATCGTAGGTGCTCCTGAATCAATTCTAAGATTTTTAAGATCAGGAACAGTAAAGTCAACGGTAGCAATATTATTAACAGAATCATAGATATTAAAGCCATTGAGTTCTAATGGGGAAATTAACTCGATACCATCATTATCATCATCGTTGGCAATGACGTTATAAGAGTATCTTAATCTATTGGTCCCGGTGCCACTAATATAAGAAGCTTGCACAATTTTATTACCCAAAGAAACTCTTAAAAAAGAAGGTATGAATCCTGGATCAGGGTCATTAAAAACAACTTCATTAAAAACGACATCAAAGATAATGGTGTCACCTGGAAAGTAATATCCATTTTGTGGTGTTTCTACTCTAACTATATAAGGCCTCGTTGAATCGATCTTAATAGCAGATAGATCTATTCCTAAATTTGAAAAGTCCTCACTTATATCATTACCAGCAAAATCAATGATACTACTGTTTGATAGATTAATAATGCTAAATAAACTAATCCCATCAAAGTCATTGAGATTATCTTCAATTATATATTTAAAGTTGAGAATATTATCATCCATTGAACTTTCATAGGTTAGCTTCACTTCTTGAGTACCTATTTTTATCGATATAGTTGGTTCCCCTTGGATGACCACAGATTCATTAAGCTCCAAAGAAATAAGAATCTCATCACCTTCTTTATAAGTACCACTATTTGGAAAGGTGACTGCTTTTACGTAGGGTTTTATTGTGTCGACTAAAACATAAGGTGTTAACGGTGGGTTAAACTGAATATTGGCATTATTATCATTTGAGTCTTTGATAGAATGATTTTCAAGAATGATTGGGGAGTTTATATTAATTCCATCATTATCATTTTCCCCACCTTCTACCTGATGCTTAAACCTAAGAATATTAGAATCTATAACATTATCGAACAAGAATCTTCTTACTGATCCTCCAATATTAGCAACAACGTAAGGAACGCCTGTTACCTTAATACTTTCACTCATCTCAAGGCTTAAATATATGCTCTCACCTTTTTTATAGGCCTTATTATTAATTTCTATTGGGTTTCTATCGAAGTTGAAAATTCTAATATCATCAATAAGACCTTTATACTCCTCATTAAAAGGATCAAGAGAGTCCCCTATTAAAAGAGAGTTTGCCCCAAATTCTATTTCATTAATATTATCGCAGCTTATAACCTCTGCACCATCCACGTAGATCTTGTTGGTATAACCTACGGCCTTGCCAAATGTAACGACAAGATTATGCCATTGATTATCGAGGTAGCTCGTTCCAGGTGGAGTTAAACAAACGGAGGCCTGGTCTGTCGAACCTCTAAAAATGGCCCTAATTTCACCGGATGGTTCTAGAAAGATATTAACACCATATTTAGCATCACTTGTCTCACTGGTGATAAGCGCAGATCTACCTTTTCCTAAAAGGCCTTGGTCATCGCCATTGACACCCCAGTTTCCATCTGTTTTAAACCACAAGTAATAGGTCCCTTTAGGATTATTAAACCTAGAGTCATACGGAAATAGATCTCTTTCATCATCGCGACCGCCAAGAAGAAGTGAGTTATTATTTATGGCCGAATCAAATGAAAATGATGTGCCATTTTCAGCAGTACCATCGGCACCCTTATCATTGGTCAGAGTATTTTCAAAGTTTGCTCGAAAGATAGGCCCAACCACATTATTACCTAAGCTTACCTTAGCGACTATTGGGCCTCCAGTATCTATTTTGATCCCTCGAATATTTTCAAGAGAAACTTGCCCCCCTATCACCTCCGTAATAGAAGAAAATGAGCTTACTCTGGCCCTTACATAATAATAGTTGGTCGCAGGTAATCCACCTCCTGAGGTAGTTACCCAATCACTAGGCATATCCCATGTCACTTTTTTAAGTCCAGGCTCTGTGAAATTACTAGTCCCATCGGCCAAATTAGATAGAGCAACCCAACTTCCGTTAAAATATTCCCAAGTTAAGTCCCATGATCCAACACCGGCAGTGGATATATTTAATTGAACTGCATTGAAAGTCGATGTGAAACCAAAGTAATATGCATCATTAAGCGCTGGAGTGCTTGGCAGTAAGCTCATACAGCTTTGACCAACTCCTGAGGATTCATTAGTAAAGGGAGTACCTTCACTAACATCATAGGCCAAGTTTACCCCACCAGAGCAAGTGTTAGGAATATTTGTATTCGCTAAATTCCCTGATGAGTCTTTAATAAAACTAAAATTTTCTAGAGTTATATTAGAAGCAATCTCAATTCCATCATTATCATCAGTATTATCTTCAACGTTGTAAGTGAAAGTCAGTACATCTGTGCCACTACCACTTTGATAAATGGCCTCTTTGTTTATGCCACCAATTTTTATATTTAAAATTGGAATATTTGATACAAATACGTTTTCATTAAAGTTTAAGTTAAACTTCAACTCATCACCAGGGAGATAGTACTTTTGACCAGGCACTACAATAGAAGTTATTTTTGGAATCAATGAATCGACTAGAATATTATTTGTTACTGGCGGAGTAAAATTAAGAGTACTATCATTGCCCGCTCTATCTTGAATACTTCCACCGCTTAGGACGATGTTATTTAAACTAAAGCTTATTCCATCATTATCACTTAGATCTGACTCGATTACATACTTAAAGGTTAATGTATTGCTATTGGATCCTATGTAATATTTGGCCTGTTTTAGTTGTCCTCCTATATTTAACTCAATATAAGGATGACCACTAACAATTACTGCAGCATCAAAAACCACATCAAAACTTAGGGATTCATTAAAGAGATAGGTTTTATCAGGTGGTGCCGTTACACTGGTAATTGAAGGTGCGCTTGTATCTATAGTTACACCACTTAAATCTGGGGCCGTGAAGTTTAAATTTGCATCGTTTCCATAACTGTCTTGAATGGTAGTATTGGGTAATACAACCACAGGCGTAGGTATTACGATACCGACTGAAGAATCTGGTGGACTTATTCCATATGTAAAAACAAGACTTGACGTTCCCGAGCCGGAAAAATAAGTAAGTTGTTTAGGGGTCCCGGAAAAATCCATATCAATAATAGGTGCATCACCTGAGACGACAACAACTTCATCAAAGTTTACTCTAACCTCAATTGAAGAAGAATACTCACCAGGAGTGGGGCCACTAACTGATATGATAGATGGTGAGACTGAATCTATCTTGACACCAGTTGTATCAGGCACAGAAAATAAAACTTCTGTATTATTCGAATTAGGATCCTTAAGACTTTCACCTCCATCCAATACAATACTAGATTTTAATGAAATTCCATTTATGTCTAAAAGATTACTTTCGACAGTATATTGAAAGGTTAACAGATCACTTCCGCTACCAGAAATATAATTAGCATATTTTTTTTGCCCTCCAATATCAATTTCAAGGCTTGGGGTTCCTGTAACAGTAATATCTTCGTCGAAATCAAGTACAAAATCTAAAATACTATTAGTAATATAAGTCTGATTAGGTGGAAGAGTTACTGACGTTATCTTAGAAAGCTTTGTATCGACTAAAACACCCGAAGTATCTGGCGGAGTAAAACTTAGAATAGTGGTATTTCCAACAAAGTCATTTATTGTTCCACCACTAAGCTCTAAAGGAGAAATTAACTCAATACCATCAACATCATGAAGCCCCCCAGCTATTTTATATCTAAAAGTGAGGGTATTAGTACCATTGCCAGAAAAATAATTAGCATAAGCAATAGTTCCTTCGATATCTAATTTAAGTTTGGGTATTCCACTTACATTTACACTTTCTGTGAAGTCTAGAACAAATTCAATTGATTCACCTACTATATAAGTTTTAAATACAGGCGCATTAACAGTAAAGCTTGGTACAGAGCTATCAATATACACGTTACCGAGATCAAGTGGACTAAACCCATTTATAAGAGGATTTCCAGCATCATCCTCAATAATTGCTCCCGTTATATCAATAGAGCTATCTGCTGTGAGTCCATCAAAATCATTTAGGCCACTTTCAATTTCATATATAAAGGTCCAGTTTTCGGTTCCAGAACCATCATCATAGACAACAGTTCTAATTTGCCCCCCAATATCAATATTAAAAGTAGGTGCCGCGCCCGTCAGATAAACGGCCTCTGAAAAGTTTATTGTAAAAGATAATTCTTCTCCATCAAAGAACGTTCTACTAGCAGGTTTTTCAATACCTCTGATAAAAGGTTGTATATTATCAATTGTCACACCAACCAGAGATGGTACAGTTAGAGATGAGTTCATCGGATTGTCTGTATTATCTTTGATAGTACCGGGAGCTGAAAAATCGATATTGGGATCTAATCCAATACCATCAAAATCATTACTTGTGACATCAACGGTATATCTAAATAAAAGCGACTGAGTTCCTGTGCCAGAAAAATAGTCGGCATATTTAGTTTGTCCTCCAATATTTAATTTTAATCTTGGGTTTCCAGTAACAACAACATCTTCTGAAAAGTTTAAAGTAAATTCTAAAAGAGCACCTAACTTGTAACCCTTTGAAGTTGGTATATCTACACTTGAAACCGTTGGTGCAGTAGAGTCAAGTGTATAGAACACTCCTAAATCAAAACATGCTGATACATTTTGACTAGGATCTTCTAAGATAACATAAAACCGTTTTATGCCATCATCAGAACCAGTAATAAAATTGATATCATCAAAGACAAATTTTTCATCATTTTTGACGGTCGTTTCTGTTATAAAGCTTATACAACTCGCATCAGAATAGAGTCTTACTCTTGTTCCCACTTCACCTACCATCGTGCCAGAAATAGTAGGTGTTAAAGAGTTACTGTTACCACCACTAGGGTTTATCATTGTAACATTCGTAGGGGCAAGTGGAGCATTACCATCGATAAGAATCGAATCTTGAGAACATTCACTAAGTTTAACTCCACCCGAGGCACTTTGGGCCTCAACTTTCGCCCACCTTCTTCCATCTGGTAAATTATTTAAAATAGCGGCATTGAGCTGGCTTCCAGTTTTTCCGTGATCAATTAGTCCTAAGCTACAATCGGCGTTAGAAAAGGTTAAAACACGATGATTTACGATTTGAATTTCATCAGAAAATGGAATCCAACTTATAAGTACATCATTACCATCAAAATCAAAATCATCTAAAAACTGGGGATTAGCACCATTATCAATTGGTTCCTTAGCGCTAAAAGATACTGTTGACTCTTTTCCTGATGGAACTGGTGTAGGAACACAACTCACTTTTAAAAAAAGAACTATTATTACAACTACAATAAATCTAAAATGAGATAGACTCATAAACCTCATAAAACTCATCTAAACTAAATTTCTTCAACAACTCTTCGTATTAATGATTTCGTACCTTTACATAGTTTTTTTTTCATATTTCAATCCATTATAATTCCGAGTAATAAGATAAAGTTTCAAAATGATTTAATCCCTTGAAATTAAACACTTTAAATAAACTTTATTGAATGCCCCATTATTATGATCTGAAAATTATAAGTGGCGCTGTTATTTGGAGGAAGAAAATGTCGTCAAATAGCTATTAAAATTCAATTAGTTATAATATGAAGTATGGGCCGAACACTGCTTATTTTTATGGTAATTTTTACCCCTATTTCAGCTTTTTCAAAAGGCCACTTCAACTATTTAGAATTCCCCTATGTTGTCAAAAAAAAAGAAAGCTTTTTTAGTATTTTAAGCAAGGTCTTTATTCCAGGTGTAAAACATACAATTAAAAGTAACCACGTTCAAAACATTATTATTAGAAATCCTCATATTAAAAATTGGAAGAAGCTAAGTCCTGGCCAAACCATCACCATTTTTGCCAAAGAAATTCTTATTAATAAAAAGGAAATGGTTAAAAATGTAAACATTGAAAGAAAAAGAAGAAAGGGCCATTTAGAAAAGAGTGTTTTGGACAAAATTGAAGAAGCTGAAAATAAAGGGTATTTCCAAATACACTACAACCGTAGTGCCTATGATGCTACCGAAGTATTACCGGAAAATCTTGACTCTTCATTTGAAACTTTACTAGGGCTTGGTCTTGAATACATATTAAGTTTTAACAGAGATCTTTCACCTCTTCGCTTAAGTTTGTTGGCCAGATGGAATTATTATAAAAATGTAAACTTTATTTCGACAACAAACCCAGAGCGAATATATACAGAAGTCGACATTCCATCCACATGGGGTTTTTCACTTTCTTTAGCAAAAGAAGATATGTGGAATAAAATTGGATTGAGTATGGGCCTTGAAAAAAGTATCCTCTATAACGTCGAATTTAGCTCATCACTAGATAGAAACCTTTTGCGTACCAATGAAAATATATGGATTGATGTTGGCCTTGAATACCCGATTACCTTTCAATCGTTAAAATTTAATATCTCAACCTCTCTTGGACGACCTATGCTCATTAAGACATACCTTACAGATCTCATTGGAAATGAAGAGTTTAGTGAGGCCGAAAATAATATTGAGTTATCAGGTGTGCGACAAAATTTTTCAGGAGAAGTTATATATAAAAATTATTTTTTCATAGTTTCTTATATAAATTCAAAGTTTTCAAAAGATAAAACTATTACTTTTAAAGAAGTAAAATCACGTATTGGAATCAGATTTTAAGAAGGGTTTTTAATGATAAAAACTGATTTACTTCCTTTATTTATTGAACTCTCCGTAACAGATCCTAAAAATATTTTTTTATACCATTTTCTGTTATGACTACCCATGATAACCAAATCTGATTCCGTTTCATCGGCCATATTCTCAATGACTTCTACCATATTTTGACCTTCATTAGGTCTTAAAATAGCGTCAACTTCGATATCCTCTCGTCTGAGTTCTTCAATATAGGATTGAATCCTTTCTCCTATCTGTTCATCAAACAGAGAGTCTAATCCCTTTCTTCTTTTATTTCTTTTGTCATAGTCTTTAGGACTCACAACATTAGCAATCATAACAGAGGCCTTAAAATAGCTCGCAAGAATTTTAATCCACTCGAACGTAAATTGAGTAACACCTGTTAAATCAACCGCCCAAAGAAGCCTTTGAGGTTTTGTAACTTTTTCATCTTTAACTGAAAGAATAGGTATATTAATATTTCTAAGAGCATTTTCAGTCGTTGTGCCTAATATTTTATCTCTTAGCTTACTTTCCCCTCTTGTACCTAGAACGAGTATTTTTGCATTTGTTTTTTTTATAACTCTCTCAAGGACTGTCTCTTTTGCCCCAAATTCCACACAACAATTTTCTAATGCGTATTCGTCAGTGATAACGGAACTAATTTCTGAAACAAGTTTTTCATTTAAGCCTTCTCTTAACTCCTTACTCTCATTTTTCTTTTGCTCGATATATAAAACAATAGGGTCGCATTTTAGTATTTTTGCCCATTCAATACCCGTTGCAATCGCCAATCGGGACTCATCAGAAAAATCACAACCTATTAATAATTTCGTAGACATAATTCCTCGCTATAAATCCAAAAATAGCTCAAGTTCTTCTGGGTAAGGAAAGAAGTAATATTGATCCTTAATATAATCATTACTCGAAATATCTATCAAATGTTGCATCATCGTAGCTAAGGCCACAAAAGGTAAATTATTTTCCTTATAACGATCTATAAGTTTTAAGATATTTTTTTTCTCTTTTTCTTTGAGTTCATTTTTTAAAAAACCATAAATATGTTGAAGAGCATTGGCCTGTTTTTTTCGGGTTCTTGTTTGAAAAAGGGCCTGCATAAATGTTTTTTGATAGAGCTGTAATACCTCTTCAGGTTCTCTATTTTTGTTGTTAGCAGAAATTCGGCCTAACTCTCTAAAGGATGGCTCATCAAATGATAAGAGGACAAATTTATACTTTTTATGAAAGTTTTGTATATCACTTATTTTTGCTTTTAATTTATGAACATTAAAGTGACCCCAAACTCTAATGATAAAGTCTTCTCTTAATTCTGGATTGTGGAGTCTTCCCTCATGAATTATTGGATAATCCAATGATTTTTTCAAAAGATGATCAGCAAATATCCCCGCTCCTTTTTCAAAGGGCATATCCTTATAATAAATTTTTACTCTTTCTGGCCCACAGGAAGGAGAATCTTTTTTTAGAATAAACCCATCTAAATGAGATGGTAAAGATTCATACAATACATTGGCCGTATCTTTTGCTAGTTGAGTAAGATTAGTTTTATTCTTATTACTAACCATTTGGACAGGGCCATCTTTTTCTTTTTTCTCAAGCCTTACCGTTTCCCTTGGAACACCTAGGCCCATTTCCATCTCAGGACATATTGGATGAAAATCTGCATATAAAGAAAGTTCGTCTACAACCCAGTTATATTTTTTATGGGTTCCATCGTACCTTACATTATTACCTAAAAGACAAGAGCTGATACCGATCAGTGGTTTTTTCATAATTTATTATCTCAATTATAATACACTTTTAATAAGCTCCTTAATGCACCCCATCAGTTTTAGGGCGCCAAGGAATAAAAGCGTTCGTTCTTTTCTTATAAGTATCATACTCTGAATTTCCAATATATTTCTCTTCCAAAAGACTCACTCCAGATACCTTTAAAAGAAAAATATTAAGCAGAAGCGGTCCAAACATGGCCTGATAGAAAGGAATTTCTGCCAATGCCAAAATACCCATGCCCCACCATAGTAAGGCCTCACCAAAGTAATTAGGGTGTCTAGAGTATCTCCACAATCCTTGATCTAAGACCTTTCCTTCATTTTCGGGCAATCTTTTGAAATTGGCCTTTTGCTGGTCAGCAACAACTTCCATTAAAAAACCAATGATCCATAAAGACAAACCAATATAATCACCTGCTGTACCAAAGCCTATGCTTGAAGGTTTTAAATGAATGAATAAAAGAGGAGAGGCGATAATGAGAGAAAGTAGTGCTTGAAGCATAAAGACTTTGAAATAAGCTATGATGTTTGCTTTTTCTCCCCAATCCTTTCTCCATTGAGCGTACCTATAGTCTTCTTTTCCTAATTTTCTAGATCTTAGAAAGATATAACCAGAAAGTCTTAAGGCCCATATCAAGACAAGGGCCCCCATGAGATCAACTCTAAATGTGGAGGAATAAGGTGAAAAAAAGTATGAGCAATAAAAGATGAGAGCGAAACTTAGACCCCACGCAGTATCTATAATGCTAAAATCATTTTTCACTCTGGCCACAATATAGAATAAATTAAAGAACAAAAAGACTGATAAAATTACTGCAAAAATCATATGAATTCCTCTAGATGAAAATATTTTTCAATAATTTTCCCACTAAAAACAACCTCGAGTCAAAAAGTAAGTTATAATTGTTAACCATAGGAGAATGTTATGCGTTTTATTGTACTTGTTACCCTTTTAATGCAATTTCAGACATCATTTGCTCTCACCAAAGAAGAGAGTTTAAAAGAGATTGAAGCTCTTAAAAAAATGGATGTTATCCAAAAGGCCATAAAGGTAAATACAATAAAACAAATAAGTCAGCTCAATATAGAACAGGTCAATTCTTATTTAATCGCTACTATAAGCCTCAGACAAAAGTTGGAAAAACACAGAATAGATTTTGGATTTGATGAATCCTTTAAACAGATCATGCCACAATTATTACTAACCAATAGAATTCTTGATTTAAAAAAGAATGAGCTTTTATTAGGCCATCTGATTAACTGGGAAATGACAACACAATGGGTAGAAAATGAAAGAAAAAGAATGATCGTTGGAGGAAATTTTGTACCTGCCTACAAGTGGAAAAATACGATTAATGACCCTCATAATATTTTTAAAAATAGAAATTATATGACTAACTTTTACAACCTACCTCTAAAGGGCTCCTTAGATAAACACCCTCACTCTGATGATTACTGGCCTAGTTACCGGGGAGGAATAAGTTATCGTTGGTATAAAAGTGACAAGAAAAATATAGTCAATAATTTCAATTACCCTTTAATGACAGCTGAAGAAGTTGAGAAGATGAGTCTTGAGGATTTAAAGAAACTTTCTCCCTCTGAAAAATATGATATTTATACTGGATCGTATAAAAACAAAAAGAGACCTTTTGCTTTAACTCGAAGTGAAAGAAAAAGGACTAAAGCGCTCAATACAGTTCCAAATACCCGTTATTATGACAGCAATTTTAAGATCCCAACCTGGATGGGGCTTTGTCATGCCTGGGCCCCTTCTACTCTTATGTATACTGCTCCTAAACCTGTCGTCCTGAAGGGAAAAACGGGCATTATGGTTCCCTTTGGGTCATCAGATATTAAGGCGCTTCTAACTCTTAATGTTCACCATAATATTGTCCCCTATCTTCCTCCTATGGTTGGTAATGCTTGTAAGGAGGACTTTAAAAATTCAAATAAAGAAACAATCCGAATGTTAAATCCAAACATAAGCTCATCAGAGTTAGAAAGAAAAGTGGAGGAGCTTTTTAAAGAGGTTTGTGGGCCTGTTGATCCGGGAGCATTTCATATTGTCCTTACGACAAAGCTTGGAGGAAAATCAAAAGAAGGTGTGATCGTAGATGTGGATCCAGGACTTCAAGTTTGGAATCAGCCTGTATTCAAATATGAAGCTAAGATTTTGAGTGCTAGAAATCTTAAAAAAATTGATGATATTAATAAAATTAAAGGTGTGAGAAAACTGGTTAGAATTCAAAATACTATCTATTATATTAAGGAGCTTCATCCTCGTTGGGAAGGAGGCTACTCTTTTGACTCCGATGGAAAAAACCGAGCTATTAAACCAATGATTTTGGAATATGAGCTTGAGTTAGATAACAAAGATCGAATCGTTGGTGGAAAATGGATATCAGAAGAAAAGATAGATTATATTTCAACAAAATATTACGAATTATTTAAACAAAATGTTCGTAAGAAAAATGTAGAAACATTAAAATACTTACCTGAGATTTATAAAGCTTCAGTAAAGTAACATCTTATCTTTTATTAAAATTTCTACAGGTTTCATCCATAAGATAATTACTTGGGGTACAGCTAAAATCTACACAGATAATCCTGGATCCTTTGTACCTTCCTTTAGAAGCTATCTGGTCATAAAACTTACAGGAATGAATTCCAGATTCAGGTACATCATCTAATTGATCAAGGGATAGGCATACCTCTTGGGCCATTCTTCTGACTAGACTAGATTTACTTTCAAACTCTTGTTGAGAAAGAGATGACAGAGGAGCACTGAGGTGTCCGGCCTTTCCGTAATGACATTTTTCGATAACTTTGTATGTTCTATTTTTATTGACGACAAACTGTTTGGGTGGTTCTGACTCTCTTCTATTATCCCTACGTGCCCTCGATTGGGGAGCTTTCTCTAAATTGAACTCTTCACAAGGATCATCCATTTCTTCTCTAAAACCAAGGCAAGAGTGTTTAACACACATAACTCTTTTGCCTTTATATTTACCTTTTTTAGCAATATCAGAGTAATAGAGACACTCTCCAATTCCATTGTCGGGGTATTTATTCACTCCATTAACACCTATACATAATTCCTGGGCCCTTTTTTTTACCATCTCTAGTTTAGGCATTAATTCATCTTTAGAGAACTTATATAAAGGATCTGAAATTAAAGTATGTTTGCTATAGACACATGTTTCATGTTTTTTTGTCTCTCTTGCTGAGAAGCTTTGATAAGAAAATAATAAACCTGTAATCAAAAATAGTGCTTTAGTAAGTTGCATATAATGACCTCTGAATAAGACTATTACTAAGATTAATCTGAAACAAAAAAAAGGGAAAGAAAATTCAACTAAACAAGTGTTTTTTAAATATATTTAATTTAGATGGTACAGGCCTCATGGAAGAGGCCATATAGTATTAGCTCTCAGAATCAAAGCAAATTTTCCAAGACTTATCACCTTGTTTCTTATGCTTCTCTATCATTTTAATGAACTCCTTAAACTCAGGGTTATTTACGGCCCTATCCATAAATTCTACAGGTGTCTTGACAGTATCAAGATCCATAGATTCAACAACTTTTAAAAACTCTCTTGCCTCTTTTGGTGCATTGAAGGAATCGTTTGCCAATACTGCCCCGGTCCAGGCAATAACGATAAAAGGTAATACAATTGCTGCTTTCATTTTTTCTCCTTGTAAAATTTCATAAAGCTTATGTAATCTGCGCGGGAAAAAATTAATAGGATCATTTCACATGAAATAACTTCTAACAGTAAAAAGATTTTAAATTCAAAGATTTAAGTCTTTTTCAAAAATGAAATATGTTTCACATGAAAAAGTAAGGGTAATTCTTTTTTAGAATGGCCGTGATGTTATAACCACGGCCATAGAAAAATTAATTTAAGTCAAATCGATCAAGTCTCATAACTTTTGTCCAGGCCTTAACAAAGTCCCTGACAAATTTCCCTCGACCATCACGAGAAGCATAAACTTCACCTATAGAACGAAGTTCAGCACTTGATCCAAAAGCAAGATCTACTGGAGTCGCGGTCCATTTAACTTTATCTGTTTTACGATCACGCCCCTCATAAATTCCCTCTTGATCTCCCTTCACCCATTGAGTGGACATATCATAAAGGTTAACAAAGAAGTCCGGTGTTAAAACACCAACTCTATTAGTAAAGATACCATGCTTAGAGTTTCCAGAATTTGCCCCTAGGGCCCTCATTCCCCCAACAAGAACAGTCATTTCAGGGACAGAAAGAGTCAACATATTGGCCCTATCAATCATAGAAACAATCGGTGAAAAGGAAGCATCTTTAGAATAATAGTTTCTAAAAGGATCTGCTTCAGGCTCAAGAACGGAAAAAGATTTTACATCTGTATTTTTTTGAGAAGCATCTCCTCTTCCAGAACTAAATCCAACTTTTACGGCATAACCAGCGGCCTTAGCTGCTTTTTCTATGGCAGCGGCCCCACCTAAAACAATCACATCTGCTAGTGAAACATTTCCGGCTTCATTTTTGATTTTAGTAAGTTTTCTTAGAACCCTTTCTAATTCACTAGGGTTATTAACTTCCCAATCTCTTTGAGGAGCTAAACGTAGTCTTGCCCCATTTGCACCACCACGCATATCAGTTCCTCTATAACTTGCAGCTGATGCCCAGGCCGTTCTTACAAGTTCAGAAACGCTTAATCCAGAATTGAGTACTTTGGATTTAATCTCTTCAGCTAAGGCCTGACTGATACGGGCACCTCTAGGAACTGGATCTTGCCAAGAAAGAACCTCTTTTGGAACTTCTCTTCCGACGTATCGCGCTCTAGGGCCCATATCTCTATGGGTAAGCTTAAACCAGGCCCTTGCAAAAGCGTCTTCAAATTCTTTTGGATTATCTAGCCATCTCTTTGTTATTTTTCCGTAAGCTGGGTCAAACCTAAGAGCTAAGTCAGTAGTGAACATAATAGGCTTATGTGTTTTACCTTTAACATGAGCATCTGGAATAAGCTCTTTTGTATCCTCATCCTTAGGTTCCCACTGAATCGCTCCTCCTGGGCCTTCTACTTTTTGCCATTCGTGAGCATACAAAAAATCGATATACTGGGTGGACCATTTTGTTGGCGTAACTGTCCAAGCGCCTTCAAGCCCACTTGTAACAGTATCCTTACCTTTTCCACTGCCACATTTATTTTTCCAACCAAAGCCTTGCTGCTCAAGTTTTCCTGCCGCTGGTTCAACACCTACACAATTTCCTGGTTTATAAGCACCATGGGCCTTACCAAAAGAGTGTCCACCAGCGATGAGGGCAGCGGTTTCTTCATCATTCATGGCCATTCTTCCAAAGGCCTCTCTAATAGCATTCGCAGCTAAAGTAAAATCCGGTTTCCCACCTGGACCTTCAGGGTTTACATAAATGAGTCCCATTTGTGTAGCACCAAATGGTTTATGAAGTTTACCATCACCATCGCGGCGTTGTTTTTCTAGAAACTTTGTCTCGGGGCCCCAGTATACAAGATCTGGTTCCCAATCATCTGTACGACCGCCGGAAAAACCAAAAGTCTTAAAGCCCATATCTTCTAGAGCGACATTACCGGCCAGGATCATAAGGTCGGCCCAAGAAAGTCTTTTTCCGTATTTTCTTTTAATAGGCCACAGAAGTCTTCTTGCTTTATCCAGGTTGGCATTATCTGGCCAACTATTAAGAGGTTCAAACCTCAACTGACCACCACTGGCGCCACCTCTTCCGTCAAAGACTCTGTAGGTTCCAGCACTATGCCATGCCATACGTATAAAAAATGGGCCGTAATGTCCCCAATCTGCTGGCCACCAGTCTTGGGATGTCTTCATTACTTTTGCGATATCTTTTTTTACTTTTTTAAGATTAAGTTTCTTAAATTCTTTAGCATAGTTAAATCTCTTCCCCATCGGGTTTGATTTATCTGAATGTTGTCTAAGAGGACCTAAATCAATTCGATCTGGCCACCAAAATTTATTTGGTTTGGCCTCGCCTTTTTTAAAATGAGCTTCCTGCATTCCTCCACTATTTTGATTCAAACCTGAGCAGCTCACCAAAAAAGAAGAAAACAGAAGCATTAAAATGAATGTTCTCATTTAATAACTCCTTTTTTTAAACATTTAGATGGAATGATATATAAAAATTTCTATGAGGGAAATAGCGACATGCTTGACATATTTTATATGACAAAGACAAACGCTTTGCGCTAAGGGTTTATCTATCAAATCTCTTTTTTTTTTTGTCCCTGATATAGACATGGCTGGGAATGATTAAACCTTGTCCGGGCTTTTCTAAATTGCTAGATTGGGCCCATGATCCACTTTAATAATACCTACTCAAAGCTGCCGGATAAGTTTTTTGAAAAAGTTTCTCCGGCTTCATTCAGTGAACCTGAGCTTATTTTATTTAATGAAAAGCTTGCTGATTCTCTTGGTATTCACTATCAAAATAAAAGTGATAGAGAGCTGGCCTCTATTTTTTCGGGGCAACAAATATTAGAAGGCAGTGAACCTTTGGCCATGGCCTATGCTGGCTTTCAGTTTGGTCATCCAGTTGCTCAACTTGGAGATGGCCGTGCTCATTATCTTGGTGAAGTTAATGGGTTTGACCTCCAGCTTAAAGGCTCAGGTCAAACTAGATTTTCAAGAAGAGGAGATGGAAGAAGTGCTTTAGGCCCTGTTCTTAGAGAGTATATAGTAAGTGAGGCCATGCATGTTCTTGGAGTTCCTACCACAAGGGCCCTCTGTGCTGTGAGTACAGGGGAAGAAGTATATAGACAATATGGGCCTGAACCAGGTGGAGTCTTTACTCGAGTTGCAGATAGTCACATTAGAGTGGGAACTTTTCAATATTTTATGTTTCAACAAGACCTTGATGGTATTAAGACTCTTCTGGATTATACTATCAAGCGTCACTACCCAGAGCTTAAAGAAAGTAAATCCAAAGCAATAGATATTTTAAAAGCTCTAACTCATAAACAGTCAGATCTTATTGCAAAATGGAGCTCCTTTGGTTTTATCCATGGAGTCATGAATACTGATAATTTTTCTCTAGCTGGAATTACAATTGATTATGGCCCATGTGCTTTTATGGATGAATTTAGGTTTCATAAGGTTTTTAGTTCAATCGATGAACGAGGTAGATATTCTTTTTTTAATCAAACCACTATTGCTAAGTGGAATATTCTAAGGCTTGCGGATTGTCTTTTGCCACTCATTGATGAAAATCAAGAAATGGCCATTAAAAAGGTCGAAGAGGAAGTCATTAATCTCTTTGATTTATTCGAGTACAAAAGAGTAGAAAGTTTATCAAAAAAACTTGGTCTCAATCATGATGAAAACCTTGTTCATATGTTTCTCACCTATCTTGAAAAAGAGTCTCTTGATTTCACCCTTGCTTTTAGAAATCTCTCAAAAGAAGATGATTCCTTTTTTCCAAAGACCAGCGAATATAATGAATTTATAAATCTTTGGAAATCAAAAGCTCCAGACACGACAGAGCTATTAAATATAAACCCTCTGTATATTCCTAGAAATCATCAGATTCAAAGGGCAATTGATATGGCCTATGAAGGTGATTATTCTCATTTTAAAAAAATGATACAAGTATTAGAAAATCCATTTTCTGATCAGGATGAATATAGGGAGTTTTCTCTTGCCCCAAAAGAAGGGCAAAAGGTCAGACAAACCTTTTGCGGTACTTAATTACTGAAGATCTTCTATTTTTTCATAGGCCATAAGAAGCTTGCTTTCTAGCTCTTGCTTTTTCTTATGTATGGTATCTAACTTCTCTATAGGCTCACTATCGTAGTCAAAGCGATTAATCACTTCATCTAAAACAGCAATGTCACTTTCTAATTTATCAATCTGAAGTTCAATACTTTTGATATTTTTTTTATCAAAGGTTTTTTTTTCTACATTCATTTCCGGCAGAGGTTTGGGTTTAAATTCTTTCTCATCTTCTACCATCTGTTTTTCTAAAGAAACGGCCTCGAGATACTCTTCGACTTGTGAATATCCCCCATTAAAAGACTCTATTTTTTGATCCTCTAAAACCCATACTTTGTTGGTTATATTGGCCAAGAAAGCTCTGTCGTGACTTATGATAATAAGACTTCCTTTAAACTCACTTAATTTTTGCTCTAAAATCTGTAATGTCTCTAGGTCAAGATCGTTAGTTGGTTCATCAAAAATCCATAGATCGCCGGCCCTAGTAAAGTTTATGGCCATTTGTAATCTATTTCTCTCTCCTCCTGAAAAGGTCTTAAGTGGTCTGTGAATATTATCCTTATTAAATAGGAAACTCTCAAACCAGGTTGTGACGTGGGTTCTTCTTCCATCTGGGAGATTGATAAAATCATCTCCTTCACCGAGAAGTTGAAAAGGAGTTGCTTCAGGATCAAGCTCCTCTCTTTTTTGAGTAAATATTTGGGTTAAGAGATCATCGGCCCTTTTAGCGATTCCAGTATGAGGCTCAATAAGCCCTGCAAGTAATTTTACTAACGTGGTTTTTCCAACTCCATTACCGCCTAATAGACCTATCTTATCACCTTTGTGGACATTGAGTGAAACATTTTCGAATAAGGTTTTCTCTCCATATTTCATTCCAACATCAATGAGCTCTGCTAATTTTTTTGATTTTCGGCCTGAGTGAGACACAGATATCTCTAATTTCTTTTTGGCCTGTGACTTAATTTTTCCCACTTTTTCTTTGAGCTCGAGATAATTATCAACTCTGCTTTTACTTCGACAACCACGCGCCTTGATACCTTGTCTCATCCACTCGGTTTCTCTTTTAAGGCCATTTTTAAGTCTGGCCAAAAGCGCCTGCCTAGATTTTTCTTCTTCAACTAAAAACTCTAGATAATCCTGATAGCTTCCTTCGAAGTTTTTAATTTTACCATCTTTTATATGGACAATTTTTTTTGCCAATTTTGATAAAAGGTAACGATCATGGGAAATAATCATAAATGCATTTCTACAATTCTCTAATTCTACTTCAAGTTTTTTAATAGACTCCATATCTAAATGGTTTGTAGGTTCGTCCCATAGAACAAGATTAGCGGGAGAAGAAAGTCCTAGTGAAAGAAGAATTTTCTTTTGCTCGCCTCCACTTAAACTGGCCACTTTCAAATTAAAGTCAACGAGTCCAAAATACTTTAAAAAAGACTCGTAAGATGAAAAGAGGTCCCAACCAAAGGAGTTTTCCATTTCTTCCATTAGATCTTTTTGTTTATGGAGGGCCTTATCTATCTCATCTGGGTCAGAAATAATTCCTAATTGATTATTGATTTCATCGAGTTCTTTTTGGGTTTTATAAAGACTAGGATAGAAGCGATAGATAAAATCTTTTATTGTAACTTGGTCATCATCCTCTAGAGGTAGTTCCTGAGGCACTAAAAAGACCGAATATTTAATTGTGTCATCTTTAAGACCTTTTGCTTTATCAAAAATAAAAGGTATTTCTCTTGTATCTGGGACAACTTCACCAGTTAAGATTTTAAACAAAGATGATTTTCCATGTCCATTTAATCCTAAAAGGCCGATTCTATCATCATGGTGAAGTGATAAGGTTGCATCCTTAAAAAGCTCTTTATTTCCGTAAGTTAAATTTAAGTTTCTAAGTGTACAAAGAATTGTCATAAAGCGTTCCGTATTAATTATGCGCACTAATATACCAAGACTTTTCTTTTATTACATTCGGATTTTGAATAATTTAAATATCTAAAATCCCAATCATGAGATGATTAATTCTTCTCTCTTTGCCAAGTCTTAATTTTACTATATTTTTTTTTGCTTCATTAAGGAAGCGAGTCCACTTGGTTTTTTCTTTTTTCGTGGAGGACTCTTTGTTTTTTGAAAAGGTCCTTTTCTCTCTTGGGCAATAGAAACTTTTGCAGTTCTCCCATCAAGTCGTTTACCATCTAATGTTTTGATGGCCTTTTGAGCATTTTCCTTTCCAAAAACTTCTACAAAAGCGATACCTTTACTCTTTTGTGATCTAGGATCCACTACTAGCTTAAGCCTTCCCACCTTGGCGAGCTTACCAAATATACCTCTAAGTTGTTTTTCAGTAATTTTATAGTTTAGATTACCAATGTAGAGGGTTACAGGAGCTAGAAAAGGTTTTACAGGGTTGGAAGTTTCATTTTTCATGGCTTCTCATAACACCATTTATCCATATTGTAGTGAAATAAGGTAATAGTTTCTCCAAATTAGGTCATAGTTCACATGATTTCGGGTAGTTAATTAGTGCTACTATCTTTTGAAATAAAAAATAGTAGCACCATCAAGAGCGAAACATGTCTTTAAAGGCCCCCACATGTACCTAATCAGGCCAATCTGAAATTAGCCAGCACTCATCGCCAGTGTAGAGTTTTTCTGTGGTTAAATTGTGATTATGATCGGGGCCATCTGGGCCCAGGGAGTTCTCCCTAACCTCTTCATTGACCCTTTCACTACAAAAAACCACAAAGTTGTTTGATTCTATATAATTTGATTTTTCAACATCTTTTTTCATAAAACAAACTCCTTTTCATAA
>JAURDE010000088.1 GCA_030828105.1 Bdellovibrionota bacterium
GAAAAAAGCGGCAAAGAAGAAGGCCACTAAGAAAAAAGCGACAAAGAAGAAGGCCACTAAGAAAAAAGCGGCAAAGAAGAAGGCCACTAAGAAAAAAGTGACAAAGAAGAAGGCCACGAAGAAAAAAGTGACAAAGAAGAAGACCACTAAGAAAAAAGCGGCAAAGAAGAAGGCCACTAAGAAAAAAGCGACAAAAAATAAAAGCGACTCTAAAAAGCTCACTCCTGAACAAGCTCTAGAAGAGTATAAAAAGAAAAATGCAAAGGCATTGGAAAAAGAAAGACTAGATATTCTAGCGACACCTATTACTCCTGGAGAAAAATCAGAACAAGAACTTGCTGAAACTGAAGAAATCGAAGAAGTCTTGGCCGAAAAAGACTCAGATATTGAATTCGAATCACTTGAATCACAAGAAGAAGATAAGCAATCTAATGATAACTTTGATGACGAAGATGAAGATGAAGAATTAGGCGAAGGTGAATATGGTTACGGATGGGGCTATAATGACGCTTTTGATAAACCTGATGAAGAAGAAGAAATTGACGAAATGGATGAAGATGAAAGATATGCATACGGTCTAGATAAAGACGATAATAAAGAGGTTTGATGTTTCCAAAATTAGAACTTTATTATTTTGATGCATGCCCCTTTTGCCAAATTGTCTTAAGAGAAGTTAAGGCCCTTAACTTAAAGGTTACCTATAATCATATTTATAAAGAGCCTCAACATCATGAGAAGCTATACAAAGATACTGGGCGGGGTACTACACCCTGCCTTTATATAGATGGTAAACCCATGTTTGAGTCGGCCGATATTATTGAATGGCTAAATGATAATAAGGAAAAACTCGAAAAGGAGAGCTAGTGGAGATTAGAGATCCTGTCCACGGTTCAATTGATATTCAAGATGTCGAAATTCCAATTATCGAGCATCCACTCTTTTCAAGACTTCGAAACATAAAACAATTAGGCTTTAGCGAATATGTATTCCCTGGTGCTACCCATACTAGATTTTTACACTCTGTTGGAGTTATGCATATTGCTCAAAAAGTTTTCGATAAGCTTTTTAAAAAATATTCGCCCTCCAAAGAGCTTGAGAGGATAAGAGAAACCTTCAAGCTCGCATGCCTTCTTCACGATGTAGGCCATGCTCCTCTATCACATACTACTGAAGTCGTAATGCCATCTACTAAGGAACTCAATATTCCTTCTCCTTTTTCAGTTCAGAAACCTAGACAAGCAACTCATGAAGATTTTACGATTAAGGCCATTATTGACAGTGATTTCTCTGAGAGCTTTAAAAAAGTACAAGATCAGTATGCTGTTGATTTAAATCAAATTGCTTGTCTGATATTGGGAAAGAATGAAGATGATAAATATTTTTGTATTGAGGGAATAAACTTCTTTCCTATTCTTCATCAACTTGTTTCGAGTGAGCTTGATTGTGACAGGATGGACTACCTCTTAAGAGATAGCTATTTCTGCGGTGTCAGTTACGGTAAATTCGACCTTGATTGGATTATTGATAATATTGGCCCTGCCATAATTGATAATAAGGCTTACTTAGGTCTCTCTGAGAGAGCGGTTGTTACCTTTGATGATTTTTTATTGTCCCGTTTTCATATGTTTGTAATGGTTTATTTTCACTACAGGGCCGTTTGCCTCGAACAAATATTATTCAAGTTCTTTAAAACTTCTGATGAATATAGAATTCCTGCAGATTTAACTGAATATGTTCATCATGATGATCACTTTCTTATGAAGGCCCTAAGAAACTCAACAAACCCGTTTGCAAAAAGAATCATAAGTAATAATATCCCACAAAAGGTTTTTGAGTCTTTCAACATCGAGCAACAAATTAAACTCGACAATATGGTTAAGTATTGTGATGAAGAAAGCATTGATTATATCCATTGCTCTTCTTCTAGTCGGCTATCCAAATATTATGGCAATGAGGATCTTGAAGTCCAGTATCCATTAAAAGTTATTAGATCTGGGTTTGGATTAAATGAAAATCAATACTCAGATATAGAAAAAACAACCAAACTATTTCAAAAGTTTAGTAAAAGTCATTCTATAAGCAGACTTCATCTTGACGTAGAAACCCTCTCATCGGCCCAAAAGACTCAGTTATTTAGCCTAATCAACTCCTAGCTTTGACTGGCCTAGTATTGTTAGAGATAATAAATGAATTAAATGGGCAAGATATCTCTATATATATTTTTAATAATTATTTACCTAGGTATGTCTAGAACATTCTCACCGGAGATGCAGGCCCAGATTTATATAAAAAATGAGAAATCTTATTCAAAAGTATTTCAAGAACAACCATTATCTCTCATTTTAGTAGACAGCTTTAAGACGGGATTTATTATTAAATCTTATTTTCAAAAATACCTTAAAGTCTATGCTTTTGGGCCTACCGAAGAAATTCTAGTTAAAACAAGTAAAGACTTTTGGAAAAAAAACTTTCGCAATCGAGGAATGTCTCTCTTTAGAAGAAGTGATAATAATAAATTAGAAAACTCCACCCCCTTACCACCAGGTATAATATTTATGAACAATCCATCTTTTGGCTCATGGAGACCATTGCCATCTGGTGATTTTGGTTGGTTTTTTCATAGGGCCTACAAAAACTTTCCTAAAAGTTTAGGTTGGGGAAAATTCATAATGACTCGATCAATCTATCTGGAAGCCCTTAATTATGAAAAAAAAGAGACTCCTTATTATGGACCTCATAGAGAGTTTGGTGAGCATGGTGTTATAACAGAAAAAAGCTTTCCAAGAAGTAATTTAGATAAAAGAAAACAAGTAGATTTTTGGGAACACCTAAAAGATATATTAGGAATAAAAGGAACGAGCATCCATGAATGAGCTACTCGATAAACTTCTCATAAAAGTTCTTCTTAGTATTTTTATCTGCCTAGGTATTTACCTATACAAATACGCCCATCTTATTCTATTTCCCGGCACGAGAAACCAAATGTTTAAAAAGTTTCATCCTGTGAGGAATTCGTCAGATACTATTTTCCTTTTTGGACGAATTCTTGGTATCGGAATGATTTTCTCCCATTTCTATTTCTATATGTCCGACGGAGTTTTTCTTGCGTTATTCGATTTCATTTTAACAAGTACAATTTCTCTTATTCTTTACTTAGGCTCTCTTTATATCGTCGATAGTATTGTCCTTTACAGCTTCGAATATCATGATGAAGTCATTAAAAGAGAAAACATTTCTTACTCTATTATCTGCTTTTCTCATGCCATAGGTCTGGCCCATATGATGCAAATATCTGTATCCTTGGCCAGAGATAATGTACACCATGTCCCCATATACTTGATTTTTCTTTGGCTCTTCACAATGGTTATCGTAGGCTTTGCAACTAAAACTTATCCTCTTGTTTCTAAACTTCAGTTCAACAAACTCTTAATACAGAAAAATATTCCTTTATCACTAAGCTATTCTGGTTTTTTCCTAGGTATCTGCCTTATTATTACTTCCTCGATCAATCACGAAATTGTTGATGTAAAAGAATATGTTATCCATACATGCCTTCAAATCCTATTAAGTCTTATTATTTTACCTGTTTTTAGAAAAGGGCTTATTCTTGCCTTCTCAATCCAGGAAACTATAACAACTAATGAAGTTGATCAAAATAAAGAAATTGAAAACCCTACGGTAGGTTATGGCGTTTATGAGGGACTTCTATTTCTTGCTAGCTGTTATCTAACAAGCGTCATTACTGATCAAATTTATTTTGGAACTTTTTATCCCAGATTTTAGAGGATTAAAGAGCTATCTTTTTTGTATATTTTATCATGGAAATTTTTGAGATGATGCTCAACTCTTTCTAATTCAACACTTCCCACTTGAGATGAAAATTCCATCTCAATCTCACTAATAGATTCCATCAAAGAAAACTTAAATTTTTCTCCATACTCTGTAAGAAAAATATTTTGTTCCCTTTTATCGTGATCATTAATTTTTCGGCTAATGTAGCCCCTTTTTACCAACTCATTAAGATGAGAAGTCATGGTCTGTTTTTTTAATCCGCAGCCTATACCTATATCTTTAATTGAAGATCCAGGATTCTCACAAATATAAAAAAGAATTTCTAAAAAGGATGGCCTTAAGTCACTAAAGCCTTTGGCCTCAAGTCTTTTAAGACAATTATTGCTATAAATCCTATAGGTTCTTTTTAAAAGGCTACCAATTTTTGAAATATTTAACATAAAGTCCCAGAAAAAGTCTGTCTTTAAGACTAAATAACACGATTCAATATCAAAGAATACACGCGCAGAGCTAAAACAGGTTTCTTGAGTTGGATATACTCGTGGCCAAACCAAGACATATACCAAAAGTCAAAAGAGAAGAACCACCATATGACATAAAGGGTAAAGGAAGACCTACAATAGGTAAAAGGCCAGTCACCATACCCATGTTAATAAGAATGTGCCAAAAAAAGATGGACATCATTCCAATCACCACGATTGATTCAAATATTCTAGGAACACTTTGACATAACCAAATAAACCTAAAAAGAAGGGCCACATAAATAGCAATGAGAAAGAAGGCACCAACAAAACCATGCTCTTCATTAAAAATAGCAAAAACAAAGTCTGTATGGTTTTCAGGAAGGTAATTTAATGAAGCCTGTGAAGACTTCTGAAAACCCTTTCCTGAAAAACGTCCACTTCCTATGGCAATCTTTGACTGAATGGCATTATAACCTGACCCTCTTGCATCCTGATCAGGATTTAAAAAAGTCAAAATTCGTTTCCTCTGATAATCTTTGAGGCCAAAATTGTACATTCCGATACCTGAAATCAAACCAATAATGGCCAGTATCACCATGGACTTCGCCTTAAGCTTTCTATAAAAGGAGATGACAAAGAATATAAGAAGAAGAATCATTCCTGTACCCAGATCTGGCTCAACAATAATAAGTAGAGCTGGAATGAAGGCCACAATAAAGGGTAGTATGAGCTCCTTTATGCCCATTTCTCCCTCAGGATAATTTTTTGCGTAAAAACGACCTAAGGCGAGAACGAGTGACACCTTCATAATTTCACTGGGCTGAATTCTAAAAGGTCCAATGACCAACCATCTTTGGGCGCCCATGCCAGAGTCTCCAACCATCAAGACAAGAACCAGAAGAATTCCATTTATAATATAGAGGGTATAACTATAACGAAATAAATTTCTTGGTTGAATGAAGCTTATGACAAAGCCAACAGCGATTGAAACTACAAACCAGCCTATCTGCACTTTATAAAGATTGGCCATATAGGTAAACGAAGAGGCATGTGTTGCGCTATAGAGGTTAATAACTCCCACTATAAAAATGATAATGGCCAGCCCAAAAAAACTAAAATCATATTTTTTTAAGGCCTCAATAAAATTATTACCTGAAAACATGATTATTAACTCTCTTCATTACTTTCTTGGGCCTTTTGTTGCTCAAGCAACTTCTTTCGTTTCTGTTCGGCCATTCTTTCTTCTTTAATTATTTTTTTACGTTCTGCTGGAAAATATTTTTCCATATATTTGGTAGCTATTGCTCGCGCTACCGGTGCGGCCGCTGAACTTCCATGGCAACCGTGCTCAACGACAATGCTAATAGCTAACTTAGGGTTATGTTCTGGTACATAGGCGGTAAACAATCCGTGATGTCTATATTTATACTCTAACTCCTCACATTTGTGATATATCTTATCTGATGTAAAACGAACAACTTGACTTGTTCCCGTTTTACCGGCCATTTTGATTCCTCTTCCTCTGTACCACCAGGCAGTACCTTTAGGATGATTGACAACCTGATAAAGCCCCTTCTTGATCAAATTCATTGTTTTTGAACTAATGGTATGCTTATCAATAATAACGTTTTGCCCGCTGTAAGTAATATTGCCATCATTATCAAAAATTTCTTTAATAATTCTTGGCCTATAAAGAATTCCTCCATTGGCCAGAGTCATATAGGATAATGCTAATTGAAGTGGAGTAGTCAAAACAAAAGACTGGCCAATTACACAAGAAAGAGTTTCTCCAAGTTGCCACTCCTCCCCGCTTGTTTTGAGCTTCCACTCTTTAGTAGGAATAAGCCCAGTAATCTCTCTTGGTAAGCTAATACCGCTTTTGGTTCCAAGCCCCAATGCTCTTGAGTATTTTGCCAATACATCGATATCAAGCTTTGTTGCAAGCTTATAGAAAAAGACATCACAGGACTCTCTAATGGCCTTAACCACATTAACTTTCCCATGACCATTTTTTTTCCAACAATGAAACCTTCGTCGACCTAAAACAAAGTACCCAGGGCAATGGACCTCGTCCTTTTCGTTGATAATTTTTTCTTCTAACCCAGCAATCGCTGTTATTGTTTTAAATGTGGACCCAGGGCTATAGTGTTCTTGAATGGAACGATCCCTAAGAGGATTGTTTTCATCATTAACCAGACTGCTCCAATATTCGGACGTAAGCCCCCGACTAAATTGAGTTGGGTCATAGCCAGGTCGACTAACCATAGCAAGAACTTCACCACTATGAACATCAATGGCCACAGCACTTCCTACTTTACCTTCTAAGGCCTTATAGGCTTCGAGCTGTAAATCCCTATCTATTGTTAGTCTTATATTATTGCCGGGAATGGCCTTTTTATTCTTTATTCCCTTGTATATATTATTTTCAAGAATCGTTTTTCTAACTCTCCCTCTAGCATCCACCTCAATAAACTGATATCCATCCTTACCACGAAGTGTTTTATCAAACTTTTCTTCAATGCCTGAATGTCCAATAAAGTCACCTAACTTATATTTTTTAGAAACTTTGGGCAGCTGCTTCTTATTAACTTCACTAATGTAGCCAAGTAAGTGGCTATTAATTTCTTTATCCTTATATTCTCTACTAATAAAGTTTCTTACAAAAACTCCAGGAAGCTTCGTTCCTTCGGTTTCAATAATGGCCACTTCTTTCATTGAAATATTTTTCTTTATAACAACCGGTTGGTATCTAGCATACCCAATAGCATTTTTAAGTAAACGATGTATTTTATTATCACTGACAGCAATAATCTTTGAGAGCCTTTTTACTGTTTCTTTCTTGTGCCTTAAATATTGAGGGATAATAATAGCATCAAAGCGTGGTGAATTATGAACGAGAATCTCATTATTCCTACTGAAAACTAATCCTCTAGGGGCCTTTACAACTTCTCTTCTAAGCTTATTCTCAAGAGAATATTTAAAGAATTCAGCTCCTTTATAAATTTGTAGGTACCAAAGTCGGGCCATAATAATAGCGAAGGACATAAGGACGATTCCACTAATAATTTCGGCCCTAGGCTTATGAGATTTAACAACTTCTTGTTCTCCAAACATTAGCCATTATCCTGTAGAAGGTGATCATCTCTAGAGGCCCAAATTCTATCAAGAATGGGAAACAAAAATGGAGACAAAAATGAAATAATTATACTTACAGGAATAAAATTAATGAGCCTTGCCCAAACATAGCTCATGTCGTCTAATTTCAAGTAAATCATTAAGGCTACTATAACAAACCAGACCAACTGAAAAAGTTGCACCATGAGAAATGTCATAAGCTTCGTTTTCAAATGAATAATATCTTTAACAACGCTTATTAATAGGCAGATAAGTATTCCAGTAAAGGTTCCCATGGCCCAACTCTCAATTGTAAAAAGAGAATGGAAATATTCTATGAGGAAAATAAATATTGCTATATAAGGCGAACTAATTCGAAGCCCTAAATATAAAATAAAAAGAATATGTAATGAAAAACGAAATTGGCCTAATCCTATTAAGGGAAGAAGACTCGAAAAAACAATATCCGTAATAAGGAGAAACACCAAGGTTAATGAAATAGAAATAAGTCCACTTTTTAAATCATTTGTCTGCATTTCAATTCACCTCTACACCAGATTGCTTGTCTAGGACTTCCCATTCCGCTCGCTTAACAGGGTCAATATCACTCACTAGCACAAGAACTTCTTCTAATTTATCAAGGTCAACGACAGGGGTAACTTCTATTCTTTGGGTAATTCCAAAATGTTCTTTCTCAATTTTTGTAACACGGCCCACCAAAAGTCCTTTAGGAAAAATATTTCCAAGACCGCTTGTGATAACTTGGTCATAGAGGATAACCCTGTCATTTTTGGGTATATATCTCATATTCATCTTAGATTTGGCATTACCTTCTAACATACCGTGTGATCGTATCCTCTTTACCATGCCATCAATTTTTATCTCAGGGTCAACTATGGTTAAAATATCGGAAAAGTGATCCGTTAATCGATACACATATCCAACTAGGCCTTTTCCCGTAACCACAACTGACTGTAGTCTAATCCCATGGGAATATCCCTTATTAATTCTAAAAACCTTATAATCTGAGTGACTATCACGCGCAACGACTTGTGCAGTGACGGTTTCGTAGGGAATTTCTTTTCTAAATTCCAATAATGTTTTTAGTCTATCGTTTTCTAAAGAAACTTCTGACATTTTAAAAATCTCATTTTCTAATTCAGAAACTTTTTTGACTAGTTCAACATTTTGTTTACTCGCATTTACATTTGCTATGTAGTTATTAATGAGAGACTTTATACTGAACTGGGCCGATGATATTCCTCTTTGTATGGGAACGAGAGTTTCCATCATGATGGTTTCAAAAAGCGAAGTTTTCCGAATGACATTTTTTTTACTGGAAAAGCTAATTAACGCGAAAAGCAAAAAAAGAACGTTAATAAATAGTTTCGTCCTTTTTCTTTGATAATTTAAAGAATCTAGCATCGAAAACTCCCCTACCTGAAAAGATTATCCTTTAAGTAGAGTTATGCCAAGAAAAGGCTTCTTTACTAATTTGCATTAAAAATGCTAAATTTTATAGGTCAAAAACCAATGCTGACCCTTTGCATAAACAGGAAAAATATATGGCTTCAAATTTTCAGAAAAAAACAAGTGGAATATTCCTTACTCTCTTAATAGGACTCATAGTGATCTCTTTTGCTATCACTGGCTACCAAGGAGGTAGTGCTCCTACAACAGCTATAGCTAAAGTCGGTGACTACACAATTGAATCTAAAGAATACCAAACCGGACTTAATAATCTTCTTAGATTTTATGCTCAAATTTATAATGGAGGCAAAGACCTCTCAAGTGCCCAAATAAAAAATATGCAGCTAAGACAAAGAGTTCTTGGCCAACTAATCGACCAAAAAATCATGCTAACCTTTGCTAATGACATTGGAATATCAGCAAGCCCTGCCGAGATAAAAAGTCAAATCAAAGACTTTTCTCAAAATGGACAAAAGGTATTCTATACTGGAGACACCTTCGACTTAGCAAAATATAAGGCCTTACTTGCAAGTAACGGACTCACGCCTACAGATTTCGAAAATGAAACGAAAACTCGAATTGAAATCGAAAAGGTTAAAGATGTTCTTTTAAATTACCCTTTAAGTGATAACTATCTAAAAAAAATAAAAAATCTTAAAGGTAAAATAATTGAAGCCGATGTGGCCTATTTTTCAAAGATGTCACTGCAAGAGTTTGTTCCCATAAGTAAAAAAGAGATTGATGAGTACTTAAAAGATGAAAACAATCTTAAAAAGGTTCAACAACAATTTGAAAGATCCAAAAATAGATTTTCAAACCCCGAAAAAGTAAAAGCATCTCATATCCTTATCATGACAAATGAAGAGGATGCTGAGAAAAAAATCAATGATTTAGCTAAAAAAGTGACACCAAAAAACTTTGCTCAAATGGCCAAGAAACATACCCAAGACCCATCAGGTAAAGATAATGGAGGAAAGCTTGGCTGGTTTACAAAAGGTAAAATGGTTCCTGAATTTGATAAGGCCGTCTTTACTCAAGAAATAGGTACCATTTCTAAACCAATTAAAACCCAATTTGGTTATCATCTCGTTTACCTAGAAGGTAAAATGCCTGCCTACGAAGCCACTTTTGAAAAACATAAAGACCAAGTAACAAAAGAAATACTCCAAGGCGAAAAAAGTGATACTAGAGACAAAATTGCAAATACACTTAAAACACAGATCTTTGACTCCCTATCTAAAGGAAATATTAAAAAAGCAAAACAAATCGCTAAAAATCATAAAATCACTTTTAATGATAAAGAAAAATACAATGAGTTTGATGGTCTTAAACTTCCTCTTAAATTAAAAAATGATCAACTCAAGTCTTTATTTAATAATGAGAAAGTTCATCTCTTTGAAGATAATGTCTATACGGTAATTATCAAAAGTAAAAAGTCTAAAGACAAACCTAAAGATGAAGACAATACTTTAGAAAAAATCAGCGCAGCACAGAACCAAAATTATACCCTTGCCCTAAATAATGAAATCCAAAAGATTTATCGAGGTAAAACCAATATTAAAGTTTACCGAAATGTTGAAAACTAATGGCCGACAAAAATGCCAAGGTTGAGCAAAATGTCCCTGGACGATTTTTCGTAGATGAAAATTGCATAGCCTGTGATGCTTGTATTTTTGCCGCTCAAAGGTTTTTTGCCATGAATGATGATCTAGGTCTGGCCTACGTAAAAAAACAACCCCAAAACCAAGAAGATATCCAAGAGTGTCTTGAGGCCCTCGATGCATGTCCTGTAGGTTCAATAGGAGAAGAAGATGAAGAGGTCACCGAATAGTGACCCCTTCATGATTTATTATCTCTTAAGGTTTAAAACTTCATTCAGCATCTGATCCGCCGTTTGAATGGCCTTTGCATTGGCCTGAAAGTTTCTTTGCTGGGTCATTAGACCAACAAACTCAGTCGCAATATCAGTTGTCGAAAGCTCAATTGACTTAGACAAGACGTTACCCCTACCTTGCTCACTAGGCTTACCAACTGCCGCTTGACCGCTTGATCGAGATTCTTTCAAAAGGTTTTTACCAACTTTGAAAAGTCCTTCATTATTCTCAAACTTCGCAATAGCTATTTGAGAAATATCTCTTCCTTCTCCATTATCATAAATAGCGGTAAGAATCCCTGAATCATTAAAAGATAATGATGTTAGCGCTCCTGCGGTATAACCATCTTGGTAATGCTTCGCTATGGCCGACTTTGTACCATATTGAGTAGATGCTTTGTAGCCATCTCCACCTTCAGCGATAGTTTCACCAAAGTTGAACTCAATTTGCTGATCTGGCTTGGCCCCTTTATTAAAAGAGAACGAGTTGGAACCAACTGCTTCCTCCTGAAGAAGTCCATCAGGTGTAAAAATAAGATTCCCTGATGCCATTTCTGTTAATTGACCTTTTTCAACACCATCAACATCATCACTACCGGCCGTAACGTGATACTCCCAATTATTATCTGATGTCTTATTGAAGTAAACAGTTAGAACCCTGGCCGTCCCTACGTTGTCATATACCGTCACACTATTTGAGTATGAAGAAGTGTCATCAGGCCTATTAATATCGAATTGTTTCACAGACTCTCTCGAATCTAAGTTCATAGAAACATCTACTTTTTTCGTAGACCTAGCTGGAATGGTTGTAGAACCGAGCTTAATAGCACCCATTTTATTTGTAATTTTTCCTGTTTCGGGATCGGCCTCAAAACCCATTACTCTAAAACCATCCGGATTAACTAAATTACCTTGGTTATCAAAGTGAAGAGAACCATCTCTTGTAAAACCTCTTCCAAAATCAGCATCGACAACAAAAAAACCC